>CALCIK010000142.1 GCA_937907475.1 uncultured Bacteroidota bacterium
AATGTTTAGCCCCCAAATCAACTTCGGGGGCTTGAGGCGTTTGTCCAAAGTCTAATATAATATTCTCCCGAATAAAGCCGGCGGCAATTGATGTGCTTACATCATCGGCTATGCCAATTGCATTTCAACAACCAAAGCATCAATAGCCCCCGGCTTAAGACAGGCGAAAAGGAAAAGCGAGGCATCAAAAGCAAAAGATTCTAATCAAACATAACTCATAACTCATAATTTATAGCTTATAATTAGCATTTCGCTAAAGTACAAAGCGCATTTACTTCCGTGCAAATGCAATTTACCCTCGTGCAACTCTTTTTTATTTTAGTGCAAAGCATCATTACTAAAGTGCAGAGCACGTTCACTAAAGTGCATAGTAAAATTGAAGCCGTGCAAAGATTATCTAACCCCGTGCAATAGTTATTTAATCTAGTGCAGACTCCTTTCAGCAGTGAATGTGCTCTGCACTTTAGTAAAAAGGAGTTGCACGAAAATAAAAAGAAGCTGCACGAGGTTAACTTTGCTCTGCACTTTAGCAAATTGTATATGCACGGAAGCAATAAGGAGTTGCACTAACATAAAATACCTCTACACGAGTATAAAACAATATTGCACGAATGTAAACTTAGTCTGCACGAGAGCGATTTGACCTAAATTGACAATGTTTTTAGGATTAACGAGGTTTAATGGAGGGGGCTGTTCCGTTTTATTGATTTTCTTGGAAAAATGTTTAAAAAAATTGCGACCAGAGGATACAAGGAATGACAAGTTTTGTATTTTTGTATTAGCAAATGGGAAACAAACCATATCTGAGGGTTAATGCCGGAGCAGTTTTGTTCCTGATAATGCTACAAAACCCCCAAAATGGGCATGACATAAAATGATATTATTCAATTACCAAGTAAAAATTAAACAAAATGGAAGGAATTAGAAGGAAATTTAACGTATCGTATGGCTATGCTTTACAATATGCCAAAGACATGCAGATTTTGTTTGTGGATGATTTACCGGCTTTCACGGCCTTTGATGGCGATTTGGATGCAGATTTTGCCGATGACTGGCTGGATGATATTGAAGCTGCCGGAGTCTTAGTATCCGATGAATCGGTGGTGGACGCACAGACCGTTTTAACGAATTTGGTTAATCGAGCCATGAAAGATTGCCGCGACTATTATCAAGAGGTCAAGTATTATGCCCTCAAAACCTTTACCGAACCGGAAGATGTTCCAAAATTGAACGAGCTTGGATTTGATAACTACGGCAAAGCCCGCGCTAGTCAGACTGAAATGCTCCAATTTATGAATGATGTGTTTGTCGCCGCCAATAAATATGCCGTTCAATTGGCTGCCAAAGGTTTTGATGCCGCAAAAATCACCCACATCAATACGCTCAGAACGGCTTTGGATAATGCCAATAAGAATCAAAATAATTTTATAACTAACAGACCGGTAGTAACCACAGGGCGCGTTTCGGCATACAATAAAATGTGGGAATATGTAACACAGGTCGCTCGTGCCGCAAAAATTGTTTACCGCCTCAACCCCTCTAAATATAACCAATACCTGTTGCCCGGAAGCGATGAGGCGGATGAAGCAATAAGCCTCAAAGGAAAAGTTACCGATACTGCCACCGGACTACCCATTGTAAACGCTGAGGTTACGATTGTAGAGTTGGATATTACCGCCAAAACCGACAACAACGGAAAATTTGTATTTGGTAATATCGAACCCGGAGAGTACGAACTTTCCTGCACCGCCACCGGATACTCAACGGCAACACTCACCAGCATTGCGATTATTGAAGATGTTGTTACCACGCAAAACTTCACGCTCGTTGCCGTTTCGCCCTAAAAATGTCAGTTTTGCGTACCTATGAGGTAATCCCTCTGACCCCAAACCCCCGAAGGTAGCATCTTTTGATTCCCGCTTTGACCCACGGGCTTGTCTTGATTCCCCTCTGCCCCCAAACCCCATAGGTGACTTTACTTGATTCCCTTCTTTGGAGGAGTTAGGGGAGGTTGGTAAACAACAATAGTCTAAAATCTCAAGTCTAAAGTCTTAGGTCTTAAGTCTAACTCATAACTTATAACTCATAACTCATAACCGATCTCTAAATTTCAATGCGAAATCTTGTATATTGCGGGCGATAACAAACAATGGTTATAACCAATCCCGATAAGATGAACACTTTACCCGTTTTTTTCTTAGCCTTTGCCAACGACCCCAGCAATCTTTTACAATCGCTCAAAACCGAGCGGATTGATCTCGAGGTAAAGCTGCTGCCCATCAAGCAGGAGCGGTTATGCGAATTGGTGATTGAACCCACTGCCACGGTGGAGGACATCTTTCGCGTTTTTAACCAATACAAAGACCGTATTGCCGTGTTTCATTTTGCCGGACACTCCGGTTCGGATGGGTTGCTGTTGGAAACCGAAGGCATTGTCAGTCAAATTGCCGATGGCGGGGGACTTGCTCAATTGTTTGGGCTTCAAAAAAATCTGCAATTGGTGTTCCTCAACGGTTGTTCGAACAAAGCGCAGGTGGCACAACTTCAACAACAGGGCATTCCCAATATCATTGCGACCAATGCCGCCATTAACGATACGGCAGCGGTCAATTTTGCAAAAGCATTTTACCAAGCTATCGGCAGTAAAAGCAATTTGGACGAGGCATTCACCAATGCCGAAGCCTATTTGGCAACTATCGGAGGCAGCGACAACAGTTCCCGTGCGTTGTTGTGGAAAAAACCGCCCCCTGAAAACGTTTTCCCATGGGAAAAATACTTTACCAAGCCCGATTGGAGCATCATCAAGGGTGGGGCTATCTATGGTGATAAGCCTTTGATACCTGTTTTTATGGGTTTCCATCCCAACGATGCCGATAGTGCCAACGAACTGAAAAAACATCTGTCCATCCTCAAACGAACCGGTCAGATTACTCTGACCGACTCGACCCAAATACATGCGGGCGAGGATTATGACAAAGAATTAAAGCGTCAACTTTTTAATGCGCGCATCATCCTTATTTTCATTAGTCCCGATTTTATGTCTTCTGACGAAACTTATGAAATTGAAGCCATCGCCACAGAACGTCATAAGGCCGGAACGGCCATACTCATCCCGATTTTTTGTAAAGAAGTGGATGGAATAAGAGGCGAGAACCTCAAGCCCCCTGCCGATTTCCCCGAATTTGTGCGGCTTCGCGGGCTTCCCGATGAGTTTAAAAAATGGTTTATTGACCAATGGCCCGACAAAAATGCAGCCTTTGCCCATTGTGCCAAAAAAATCAGGGAACTGATTGACCAACTCCGAAGCTAAAAATAACGCCCACCTCGTTTGGGTCTTTTCATTTGACGGAGTTTGGTTATCTTTGCGACATAATCCAAATCCATGAATCACGAATTAGTCATCGTCCTCGATTTTGGTGCACAATACCGGCAGTTAATAGCCCGCCGCGTGCGCGAAGCAGGGGTTTACTGCGAAGTACTGCCCCACGATACGCCCATAGAAACCCTTCGCGCCAAAAACCCCAAAGGCTTGATTTTGACCGGTGGCCCCAGTGTGGTAACAGACCCCGATGCGCCGGTAGTCGGGCCGGAATTATTTCAAATGGACATTCCCATTTTGGGTATTTGTTACGGTGCACAATTGATGGCTTATGTGATGGGCGGCACGGTGGGGAAGGCTACGCATCGGGAGTATGGTAAAAAAACCCTGCAAATTAACGCTCAAAATCCACTCTTTAAAAACGTTAAAACGGCCACCACCTGTTGGATGAGCCATACTTATTTGGTCAATACCCTGCCCGCCGGGTTCGAGATAACCGCCACCACCGATACTTGCCCTGCCGCCGCCATTGCCAACGATGAACGGAGATTGTACGGAGTGCAGTTCCACCCCGAAGTGGTGCATACCGAGCAGGGAACGCAAATTTTGCACAACTTTCTATACGATATATGCCATTGCCAAGGCGATTGGGTGATGAAAGAATTTGCCCAAGAAACCATCGAAGGTTTGAGGCAAAAAATTGGCGATAAAAAAGTGTTATGCGGACTTTCGGGAGGTGTCGACTCGTCTGTGGCCGCCATGTTGGTGCATCAAGCGGTGGGCAAGCAATTGACCTGCATCTTTGTTGACCACGGTTTGCTGCGCAAAAACGAAGGAGACGAGGTAGAAGCCGTGTTCAAACATTTCGACCTCAATTTAATAAGGGTCAATGCCGGTAAACGGTTTTTGTCCAAGTTGCAACACATCGAAGACCCGGAGCACAAGCGCAAAATCATTGGTGAGGAGTTTATACGGGTGTTTGAAGAGGAAGCGCAAAAAATAGGCACGGTTGACTATTTGGTGCAAGGGACGATATACCCCGATGTGATTGAAAGCGGGGGTAAAAATACCGCCACCATCAAATCGCACCACAACGTAGGCGGGCTGCCCGAGCATGTTGACTTTAAAGAAATCATCGAGCCATTGCGCGATTTGTTCAAAGACGAAGTCCGTCAGGTCGGTCGCGCCATTGGGTTGCCCGATAGTTTGGTAGAACGGCAGCCGTTCCCCGGGCCAGGTTTAGCCATTAGAATCATCGGCGATGTTACCTTTGAAAAACTGGAAGTGCTTCGCGAGGCAGACCATGTTTACCGTTCCGAAATTGCCAACGCCGGACTTGCCCCCCATATTTGGCAATATTTCGCCGTTTATACCGGACTTAGAAGCGTGGGGGTGATGGGTGACGAGCGCACTTACGACACCACAATCGCCCTTCGGGCAGTAACAAGCATTGACGGCATGACCGCAGATTGGGCGCGCATTCCGCACGAGGTATTGGCCGCCATTGCCAACCGCATCATCAACGAAGTGCCCCATGTAAACCGTGTGGTGTATGACATTACTTCAAAGCCCCCCGGCACGATAGAATGGGAATAGCACATGAAACAACGTTCCGGCATTTTATATAAAGCCCTGTCCCTTTGGATTCGCATCGGGTTGCGCGTCTATTTTTCAAAAATCTCCATAAAGGGATTTCACCACATTCCCAAAACGGGTGCGGTGATGTTGGTTGCCAATCATCAAAATGCTTTGTTGGATGCCCTAGTCGTAGCTGTACATATCGCACGTCCTATCTATTTCATCACCCGTGCTGATGTGTTTAACCGCCCCCTTATCGCCCGTTTTCTGGCTTCCATCAACATGCTGCCCATCTATCGTCAACGCGACAACGTAGATACCATAGCACTCAACAAGCCCATTTTTGAAAAAACGGCCGAAATCCTGCATCAACAAGGGGCAATTTTGATTTTCCCCGAAGGAAATCAAGCGCGAGTGCGAAACCTCCGCCCTTTGCAAAAAGGGTTTGCCCGAATGGGCTTCGGAGCAGCCGCCCTTAGTGAGTTTGAAAATGATATTCAACTCGTACCGATAGGCATCAATTACAGTCATCATACCGAAGCGCGCGGAACGCTATTCGTACAAGCAGGTCAGCCCATTTCATTCAAAGATTTCTATCCATTCTATCTCGAAAATCAACAAAAAGGGCTAAAAGACATCTCGACACAAATCTCTCCCCTCATTCAGTCTTTAATCATACATATCCCAAATAGCGACCATCATCAAACGATTGACTTTCTGCGCACTTTTTACCGTCCGGTACAAATGCAACGGCATAAACTGACCCATGATTTGACTTCACAACACGAACAAGAACAAAAAATCGCCGATGCGTTAGAAAATCACCGCCAAGTATCCCCCAATGAGTTCCATCTATTGTCAGAAAAGGTTGATTTATTCCATACACTCAATCAAAAGGTTAAAATAAGCCCGGAAATTCTCTCAAAACCTCCGCTTACTTTGTTATCCTTTTGTACTTTGGGGTTAATGCTTTTACTGTTAATGCCCATTGCGCTGTTTGGAATGTTCAATCACCTACCGGCTGTTTTGTTGGTTAAATATATTGTACGGAATAAGGTAAAAGACCAGAACTTTTTGGCATCCATAAAGTTTCTTGGATCAATGGTAGTGTTTACCTTGTTCTACATTATCCAAAGCATCTTAGTAGGATTATTGTCAGGTAATTGGTGGATTGCTCTCTTGTATCTAATTTTGCTGCCTGTTAGTGGAGGGGTATATTTATTTTGCCAAAATCAAGTAAAAAACCTACTTCAACAGTGGACTTATCGCCAATTATTAAGCGACCCCAATAACAAATTGATGGTGCTATACCGCGATATTGTGGCTAGGATGGGTAGAATGGTTGTGAATGGTTGTTGAGCCTGTCGAAACATGAGCTTGTCGAAACATGAGCTTGTCGAAACAGTGAATGATGAGTTTCTAAATAGGCATTTTTATAAAAAGACATTTCGTTACATCTTTAACCCAAAATAAAATCTCCAATGTCTCGACTACCCAATAGCGAAGAAGCTCAAACGATGGACTTTCTTGTAATATGGTATCGCCCCTTCCTGTGGGAGCGGTTAAAACAGAAGGATACTTTAGAAAATCATCAAAAACAAGAGCAAGATATAATCTTTGCTTTAGAGGATTACCGTACCAGTCATCCCAAAGACTTTAAAATGTTTTCCAAAAAAGTGGAAAAGTTTAAATCGCTCACTCAATCGGTCAACATTCTCCCACAAGTGTTCTCAAGACCTCCAATGACTATGCAGAAAAACCTTTTATGGATAATACTTCTTATCATGTTGGTGCCGATTACACTTTATGGCTTGCTCAATAATCTGCCGGCTGGTTTATTTCTTAAATTTTTCTATAACAAGAAGGTAAAGGACCAGAACCTCTCGAAATCGGTCAAGTTGCGTAACGAAATATTGTTATTTACCGTGTTTTATATTATCCAAACCGGCTTAGTGGGCTACATTTTCGGCGAATGGTGGATAGCCCTTCTTTATCTAATTTCACTACCCATTAGTGGTTTTTTGGCTCTATTTGTCAAATTAATGGCTGACCGTCTTATTGACCAATATGAATATCGCCAATTCTTAAAAGACCCCAATAACGAATTTATGGTGCAATACCGCGAAATTGTTTTAATGATGGATAGTGTCGTTAAAGGTTGGGCGGGGGCTTGAGAGTTATGAATTATTAGTTATCAGTTATGACATTAACCACTAACCATTAACCACTATAATGGCACAAATTCCCGATAATGACCGGTTTCATACAATTGATGTTCTCGTGGAATGGTATATCCCTGTCCTGCTTAAGCGATTAGATTTGAATGACGATATTGACAATTACACGGAACAGGCAGAAAATATAATCTTAGCCTTGGAAGAATACCGTTTCCGGCATCCCAAAGACTTTAACATTTTTTCCAAAAAAGTGGTAAAGTTTGATGCCTTGAATCAAATATTAAAATTAGACCCTGAAACCCTTGCAAACCCCACGCTTGATGTGTTTACAAGTCGAGTGATATTCTTCAAACTTATCCTGTTATTGCCCTTTGCCCTGTATAACAGCCTCAATCGCCTGCCTACTAATTTGGTGCATTACTTTATCATGCGAGACAAAGAAATTAACTCCAAAACTGTCACTACGACCATATTTGTAAGTACAATACTTGTGCTTATCATGTTTTATGGAATCCAAACCTTCTTAGTAGGCTACTTTTTCGGCAATTGGTGGATGTCCCTCTTCTATATAATATCTCTTTTCGTTAGCAGTTATTTGAATTCGTTCAACCAAAGATATAATGAAATTGGCTATCAACAGAGTATCTATAAACAATTGTTAAACAACCCCAATCACGAATTTGCTGTGCTTTACCGCGAAATCATTTATATGATGGATGAAATTTTTAAAGATTGGATAAACAAGAATGTAGATTAGGGAGAATTGAGAATTAAGAAGTGAAGATTTAGTCCTTCAACGAAAGATTTGAGAGATTAGCCGTAAAAGATAAGAATTTTTTCGGGCTTCGCAATCCAATGCTCGTAATCCACATGATAAGCCTTGTATGATGTTCCTGTTTGTGCAGTCCTTGATTTGTCGCTCCACTTTACATCGGTTTCCATTTGACTTCCTTCATATCCCACCTCACGATGGACACCCTTGCCTTTGATTAACACTTCCTGTTGACCGGCGTGTTCGGGACTTTTACCCTATAGTATAATGGTATGTGTAGCGAACATAAATAAAGGCTAAACAGTTTTTTAAAACCGCCTAGTCTTTATTGTAAATTAATTTAAATTGATCGTATTTTGGACATCTCTGTTAGAGGTAATTTAAAGTTTGAATTCTTAAAAGCCGATTTGCAGTTCAATCTCTCGAATCAAAAAAATCAATAGTAATGTGATTTTCTCCTTCCTTTACTTGTAAGTTTAGACCCAAAACAAACACAAATAGCACTAAATGCGAGGCTAAGGAAGGAGTAAGTAGTAAGGTGTAAATCGTAAATAATAGTCTTTAGTCTAACGTCTAAAATCTTAAGTCTTTAATCGTAAATCAAAATTATAATTCGCACATCATGAAAAAAGTAATCTTAGCATTGTTCTTACTCGTAACTGCCTTTGGCTTTACCCCTGCTCTATTTGCTCAGGATTTGGATGAGGTACTAAAACTGCACTATGAGGCTATGGGGCAAAGTACTCTTACAAAACTGAAGGGTATTACCTTCACGGGCAAGGTGATTGTTCAGGGGGGAATGATTGAAATTCCGATGAGCATGACCCAAAAACGCGACAACAAGATGAAAACCGAAAGCACGTTTCAAGGGCAAAAATTCATCGAAGCCTATAATGGTAAAACCGGCTGGAGAATTAACCCCTTTGCCGGACAGACCGAACCACAAGCGATGACCGCAGACGAAATTCGCACTACCAAAATGCAAGCCGACATTGACGGAACCCTTTACAACTATGCCGAAAAAGGGTACAAAGCCGAGTTGGTCGGTACGGAAGATATGGAAGGCTCGAAAGTGCATAAAATAAAATTGACCAACCAAGAAGGCGAACAATTTACCTACTTCATTGATGCCGATAGTTATGTATTGCTCAAAACCACCTCGAAGGTGAAGATGCAAGGCAACGAAATGGAATCTGAAACCTTTTTTGGCAACTACAAACAAGTGGAAGGAATGGCATTTCCTTATAGTATGGAAACCAAAATGATGGGTCAAGTGGTCTCTCAAATTGTTGTGGAGGAGGTGAAACTGAACCCCGAAATTGACGACTCGGCTTTTGAAATGCCGGGCAGCAAGGCGACTACTCCTGAAGCGGTTAAAGCAGAAGAGAAACCCGCCAAAAAAGAGAAAAAAGCTAAAAAAGAAAAGAAAGCTAAAAAGTAATCACCTCTCCCATTCCCATACATTGCCCATAAACCTCACATCCCACACCACCACTAAACCACTATTCCAATGAACGCATCCACTCAATCCTTATTCATAAAGCCGGTTCTGTTTTTCTCGATTTGCTTGTTAATTGCCACTGCAACCTTTGCCCAAACTCCCGCCCTTGATGTTGACGAAAACACCTTTGGAGCCATCGAAGCCCGACAAATTGGTCCCGCAGCGATGAGCGGACGGGTAGCAGCCCTTGATGCATATAGTAAAGACCCTCGATTGATGTATGTCGGCGCAGCAGGCGGCGGGGTATGGAAATCGAAAAACGGGGGCACGACCTTTAAGGCTGTTTTTGAAGAACATCCCCAATCTATCGGGGCTATCGCCATTAACCAACAACATCCCGACACCGTTTGGGTGGGCACCGGTGAGCCTTGGGTAAGAAACAGCGTTTCGGTTGGAACGGGGATTTACAAAACCACAAACGGCGGTGAAAAATGGGAATTGATGGGTTTGCCCAATTCTGAACGCATTGCAAGGATAGTGCTGCACCCAACCAATCACGACATTGTTTATGTGGCGGTGTTGGGGCATTTGTGGAATGGGAACCAAGACAGAGGCGTTTACCAAACCACAGACGGCGGTAAAACATGGAACAAAATCTTGTATGTGGACGAAAACACTGGAGCTGCGGATATTTGTATTCACCCGAATAATCCCAATATCCTCTATGCGGGGATGTGGGATTATAGGCGGCAGCCCCATACTTTCCGCTCCGGCGGTAAAGGCAGCGGGCTGTACAAGTCTAGCGATGCCGGGAAAACATGGAAGAAATTGAACGGTAATGGGTTGCCCGATGGAGAATTGGGTCGTATTTCCGTTGCGGTTTCACCGATTGCGCCATATACTACTTATGCCCTTATTGAGAGTGAAAAAACCGCACTCTACCGTTCGGATGACAATGGAAGTAATTGGGAAATGACCAATAATGGTCCGGCAGTGGTGGAACGCCCTTTTTACTTTTCCAATATTACCCCCGATACCCAAGAGCCGAACCGCGTGTATAAACCCGGATTTATCCTTCAAGTCAGTGACGATGGCGGTAAAACCTTTTCGGGTTCAGCGGTCGAAGGCGGTAATTACCATGTGGACTTGCACGCTTTTTGGATAGCCCCTACCAATAACCGCCTCATGTATCTCGGCACAGACGGCGGCGTATATGTGTCGAACGACAAAGGAAATACTTGGAACTTCCTTCAAAACCTGCCCCTTTCGCAGTTTTACCACGTTGCCACCGACCAACAAAAACCATACAATGTCTATGGCGGGTTGCAGGACAACGGTTCATGGATGGCTCCTTCACAATCGGCGGGCGGAATTACCAATGCCGATTGGAAAAGCGTTGGTTTTGGCGATGGGTTCAATGCCTTTCCCGACAAACAAGACGACAACATACTCTATTGGCAATGGCAGGGCGGTAACATTGTGAGATACTATAAAAAAACGGGCGAGTTCAAACAAATCCGACCCTTTGCCGAGTCGGCCAAAGACCAACTCCGTTTTAACTGGAACACTCCCTATACTTTTGGTGAAAAAAGCGGACATCTCTACGTAGGGGCGCAATTTCTCTACCGCTCGAAAGACAGAGGGGATACTTGGGAAAAAATCTCGGCCGACCTGACTACAAACGACCCCGAAAAGTTGAAACAAGAATCGTCGGGCGGGTTGACGGTGGATAATTCGACCGCCGAAAATCACTGCACGATTTACACTATCGCCGAATCGCCCTTGGATGCAAACGTTATATGGGTAGGAACGGACGATGGGAATATACAGGTTACTCAGGACGGCGGTAAAACATGGGCAAATGTTACAGGCAATATCAAAGGCTTGCCGAAAACCACTTGGGCATCTTATATCGAAGCCGACCGTTTTGACAAAGCCACTGCTTATGCCGTATTTGATGGGCATACGCAAGGCGACAAGAATGCTTATCTATTCAAGACGACCGATAACGGTAAAACGTGGACTTCGCTTGCATCGGGTAAAGTGCCCACTTTTTGCAGGGTCATCCGTCAGGATTTAATCAATAAAAACCTTTTGTTTCTGGGCACAGAACTTGGGTTATATATCTCCATAGATGGCGGAAGCAATTGGGTGCGATTTAAAGGGAACTTCCCCCAAGTAGCGGTGTTCGACATGCAGATTCACCCCAAAGAACACGACTTGGTGATTGCGACACACGGGCGCGGCATTTTTATTATTGACGACCTCACGGCACTCCGCCAAATCACCCCCGAATTGTTGCAACAGGAAGTCGCATTTATCGAACATCAACCCTATATCATCAGAACCCCCGGCAGTTTTCAGGCATTTTCGGGCGACCAAACTTATGTTGGACGAAACCCTTCACAAGTAGCCAATATCACCTATTACCTCAACAAGCGGCACATATTTGGCGATATGTATCTCGAAATCTATAATCAAAACGGCGAAAAAGTATCTACCCTTCCGGCAGGTAAACGCAAAGGGATAAACAGGGTAAAATGGGCAACACGAAGAAAACCGCCAAAAGTTCCCGCCTCGCAAAGCCTTGATTTTCAAGCATCCTTTGGCCCAAGTTTGCCCACCGGCATTTATACCATCAAACTCATAAAAGGTGAGAAAACCTATCAAACCAACATGAGCATTGATTTCGATGACCAATCTATGCACACCGTTGCCGACCGTCAAGCCCAACTCAAAGCCACGAACGAAGCCTACGATATGCTCGAAGAACTATCGTTTGTTGCCAAACAAGTGAGCGACATTATTAGTCAGTCCAACGAAAGGAAAGAAAAAGCCAAAGATGCCATGCTAAAAAACGGATTGACCAACCTTGCCGAAAAGATGGAGCGACAACGCAAAGAACTGATGGCGACCACCAAATCTACCGGAATTACGGGAGAGGTGCGGTTAAGGGAAAAACTCAGTGAAATATACAGTGCCATCAGCAGCTACGATGGCCGCCCCACCCAAGCACAGTTGGACCGGATGAAAACCATTGGTTATGAAATCAGGGACGTGCAAGGCATGTTGGAAAAAACCACCGCCGGTGAGATTTTAGGCATCAACGACCTGCTGACTGCCGAAGGCCTATCTCCCATAGTTCCAACCACTCGCGAACAATTTGATAAAGACGAGCAAACAAACGGCTCGCCAATGCCCCGCAATGAAAGACAAGCCCAATTTATCGAACAATTGCTGTTAAAACAAAGCATTATAAAGTAATAAAGCCTACATTCGCAGTATTCAAACCAATTAACCACCTTTTTAAATTTACCCCATACTATGTTCGATATCTTCGGAATGTTACAAAACATGCAAGAGCAAATGCTCGAAAGCAAAAAACAATTAGACCAAATCACCGTAGAAGCAGAAGCGGGAAATGGTGCGGTAAAAGTGGTGGCTACTGCCTCTAAAAACATCATTAGCATTACCATAGCTCCTGAATTATTGGGCGAAGCAAACAAGGAAGAGCTCGAAGACCTGCTCACCGTAGCCATCAACCGAGCACTAAGCACCGCCGAACATCAAGCCGCAGAAGAGATGAAAAAGATAACGGGTAATATGCTTCCTCCGGGATTTGATCTTCCCGGACTTTGATTTTAGTTATGAGTTATAAGTTATTTAGACTTTAGATTTTAGACAATAGACACAAGACTTATGGCTTTATACAGAACCATAAAATGAGCATTAACATTCACAAATCTTAAGTCTGTTTGTCTTAAGTCTAAAATCTTCAATCGTAAATCGCCAATTGTGTCTTTTCAATTCAAGCAATTTACCGTTGCCCATGACCGATGCGCCATGAAAGTGGGCTTTGATGCGGTCATTCTCGGCTCATGGGCAACGGTTCCGCCAAATGCAGTTAATATGCTCGATATTGGAACCGGAAGCGGGATCATTGCCCTGATGCTTGCCCAACGAACCCAAGAAACCACCACCATTTACGGAATCGAATATGAGCCGAATGCTTACGAACAAGCTTGCTACAATACTCAACAAAGTAAATGGGCAAAACGGGTAAACATTGTTCACGCCAATTTTAACGAGGTAAATAGTCTGATAACACAAGGTGTATTACCCCCTAAGTTCGATGCTATCGCAAGCAACCCGCCCTACTTTGAAAACCACCTATTGCCTCCCTCCGATACTCGCAAAAAGGCACGACATGCCACTGAACTAACCTATACCCAACTGTTGAAAGGAGTTGGCAATCTATTGAGTGAAGAAGGCGTTTTTTCGGTCATCCTTCCCCACCCTCAAGCCATATCCTTTAGGCAACAAGC
This sequence comes from uncultured Bacteroidota bacterium, assembly GCA_937907475.1. Lineage (GTDB taxonomy): Bacteria > Bacteroidota > Bacteroidia > Chitinophagales > UBA2359 > UBA2359. Next base: position 13,613 of record CALCIK010000142.1, read on the forward strand.
AGCAAACGATTTTGGATTGTATTGTCAAAAGGCAGTATCCCTCCGACAAACCGAAGATAAGCCAATCAAACGGTGGCTTTTGCAATTGGGATTTACCAAACCCCTCAAACCACAAGAAGAAGAATACATCATCGGCGGCACCCACCCTTCCCTGTTCAATCAGGAATGTAAGCAACTCACCCAACCTTTCTATTTAGTTCTTTAACCCAACTATCCGAAAAAGCTACAACAAATTGCGTGGTAGCTTCCGAGTAAATCTTATTGCATGTCTCATTCAACAAGGTTTAACAAAGGATAACTATACCTTAACATTCATTAAGGAATCTTCATGCTACCTTTACCTCGTCGAGTAATCAATTACCCAAATACATGGGTGATTTGTTTAAGCGAAGCTATCTTTTTCATACGTACATGGCGGCGTTAATTGGTGAATAACCGGTTGACGCTTTTTTTTTGAGTTATGAGTTATAAGTTATGAGTTATGTGCGGTTGTTGAGCTTGTCGAAACAATGAGTTATGAATGTCTCCGCCATTGTCAGTGTCCCTACTGACGACCTACTGAGTTATGAGTTAGCTAAATCAAAAATCTTCATTCGTGCATTCGTGGCTAAAAAAAAGTGGTAAGTAGTAGGTAGTAAGTCTTCAATCGTAAATCTAAAATCGTAAATTCTTATTTTGCTCACAAAAGGTATATATTTGCACAAAACAAGGCAACACACCATGAGCAAGAAACAAAAACATCCGGTCAATCAAGATAGTACGTTAAAACCGCCCCAGCAGCATACCCCCAAAAGAGGGAAACAAACCCAAACAGGCTTATGGGAAAGCTATAAACCGTGGTGGCTTTTGGCAGGTATAGTGGGCTTCACAATATTGGTGCTATTCCCCACCCTCAAAGCCGATTTCGTCAATTGGGATGACGATATCTATATTACCGAAAACCCGCTTTTAGTCCATTTGTCCGAAAATCTCAAAACGTTCTTTACCGAACCCATTGCCTCCAACTACCACCCCCTTACCATTCTTTCCTTAGCATTAGATTATCAGTTGGTCGGCATGAAACCCTTTTGGTATCACCTCGTTAACCTATTGTTCCATCTGTTCAATACCGTCCTCGTCTTCCTGTTTATCAAGCAATTAAGCAGCAACAAAACCAATGTTGCCCTTATTGTCGCGCTCTTATTTGCCATCCACCCCATGCACCTCGAGTCTGTCGCATGGATTTCGGAGCGAAAAGACGTGTTATATACCTTCTTTTTCCTCCTCAGCTTAATTGTCTATTTGCGACATCTCGACACGCCCAAAACTAGCTTGCTCGCACTTAGTCTGTTCCTATTTATACTGTCCGCCCTAAGCAAGCCCGCAGCGGTTACCCTTCCGGTGGTGTTAGTCTTGATAGATTGGTATCTCAACAAGAAACTGACCACCAAAACCATCATCGAAAAAGTACCCTTCTTTTTGGTAGCCCTCATCATTGGTTATGTTACTTGGGTCATACAAGCCAAAACCGCCATCAGCGATTTTAGCAGCTATACCATCCCACAACGATTTATGTTTGCGGCTTATGGATCGGTGATGTATATCGTCAAACTGTTTGTTCCCTACAATCTCGCGGTCTTACATCCTTACCCGGCTTTAAACAACGGGCTTCCAATCATCTACTACATCACTTTCGTTGTTGCGCTCGGACTGTTGGCAGCAGTGGTTTGGTCGCTCAGACATACTAAAGTGGTCGCCTTTGGAGCGATGTTTTACCTCTTCAATGTGGCCTTAGTGCTTCAATTTGTCAGTGTAGGGATGGCCATCATTTCCGAGCGTTATACTTATGTTCCTTATATCGGACTCTGTTTTATTTTGGCAATGGGTTATCACTATTATACCACCCAAAAGCCACAAATGGCAACACCTCTATTAGCCGTGTTGTTGGGTTTTGTCGGAATTATGTCCATTGTTACATTCAATCGTACCGCCGTATGGCAAAACAGTGATGTGCTTTGGACGGATGTTATAAACAAATATCCCGATAAATCACCGGTAGCCTATAACAACCGAGGCAACTATTTCAGGAACGACAATCAGCAGCAAAAGGCCTTGGCCGATTTCAACAAAGCCATCTCCTTGCTTTCTGATTATCAACTGGCCTACGTCAATCGTGGTAATGTCTATTTCACCCTCAATCGCAACGAAGAAGCGATTAAAGACTACAACAAAGGCATTGAATTAAAGCCCGATGATGCCAAAGCTTATTGCAACCGAAGTGCGGTTCAGTTCCAATTGGGTCAATACGATAAAGCCATCGAAGATGCCTCGAAAGCATTGGAGCTAAAACCCATTTACCCCGATGCGTGGCTGAACCGAAGCGTAACCTACGCTGTCCTCAACAAACACAAAGAAGCCGTTGAAGATTTTGACAACTACATCAACTACAAAGACGACAATGCCAAGATGTACAATTGGCGGGGTATCTCACTTCGAGCATTGGGAAAACAACCTGAAGCCTTGCTGGACTTTAACAAAGCCATTCAGATGGATGGTAAAAACGGCGAGTTTTACCTCAACCGTTCCTATACACATAACGAACTTCGCAACAGAGCGCAGGCATTGGCAGATGCACAAAAGGCCAAAAGCCTTGGTTATAAAGTGGAAGATTCTTACTTGCAAAACTTGAACCAAAACTAAAAGACGGGCGTAAATAACCCTCATTCATTGGGGTTATTTACGCCAAAAGTATATTTCCAATTGAATGGTCAAGGAGAGATAAAAGAGGAGGGCAAATGGTAAAATATATTTTTTACCGCCGTCATCAGTAGTTTATTGACCTATTGTTTTATATTTGGGCTTTCAATCAGCCCTTAAACATGAACGATTTGAAAACCTACCTGTTGCTCATCGCTTTTTTGTTGATGCAAACCCTAGTTTTTGCCCAAAACAGGTCGGTTGCCGTCGTCTATGACAACTCTAAAAGCATGACCGATGCCGGTCAATGCGAGGGTATCAACTATGCAATGCAGGTTTTGGTAGGGTTGCTTCACCCCCAAGACGAGTTGTTTGTGTTTAAAATGCACCCCGCCGCCGAAACTGCCATCTACTTGTCGGGTAAACAAACGGCCATGCAACAGGTGTCTGCTACTTACGACTGTTTGGCAGTAGCCACGCCGTTTACCGCAGTGGTTAAAGCATCGAGTAGGTTAAAGTCCAGCTTGAAAAAGGAAAAATGGCTCATCATATTGAGCGATGGCGATATTACCGAACAAAACTTCCATTTGACCTATCCCAATGAGTTGAAAACCTTGGTCAATCAAACCGGAGGTCGGGTCATTTTCCTCAATGTCAATCCGAATAACAGCGTTTTAGATACCCACCTTGCCAATAGTGGAGCGACCACCAAAACCCTTCGCACACAAGGCAACTTTACCGAAATCATCAACACGATGGAGCAGGTAGCCGGCAATATCATGTCCTTTTCTGCCGGCATTCAGGTACAACAACAAGGCAATAAAGCCGTTTTCACCTCCCCCGTTCCCTTGCGGCGCGTCATCGTGTTGCAACAAACCTCTCAACTATCAGGCAGTTTGCCCAATATCACCAAAGCCACTGCCGAAGGAAAATCACTTACTACCGATAAATCTTACAAAGCCAAGAAAGCGCGCGGCAGTTATAGTATGTCGGGAAACGTTACCCATCTCGAAGCTCCTTTGGGGCTTATTCCTACCGGTAAAGTCGAAATTGAGTTTAGCTCTTCGTTCGACATGAACCGCACTAAGATTCTACCTGAAGCCGCAGCCAAGCTCGTTACGGAGTTAACGGGAGGTATTAAGTCAAGGCAAGGCTCGCTGTATAAAATTTGCGATACGGTAAAAACCCTCCTCCTTACCGCCACCCTCACAGACGACAATAACCAACCCCTTGCCCTTGAAGTGCTTAAAAAATGTATCGTTCAGGGCATCAACGAAACCAACGGACAAAAAACCAAGTTGAATTTTAACGAGCAGAGCGGTAAATTTTCAGCAAGCGTTCCGGTATCGGGCAATAAAATTGTGCTTTCCGTTTCGGCCGAGTTTACCGGTTATTTCAACCTGTTGAGCAGTATTTATACTTTAGAAAAAGAAAACTGCCCCGTTCCAAACGCGGGTTTCGATGTTGCCGGCGGACGTGCCGCCCTCCGCGCAAAAGTAACCGAATTGGATTATGCCCCTTCGTTTACCGTCATTCCCAAAATCATTCAAGATAACGGAACCTCCCGCCCCCCAACCAAAGAAGAGTTGCAACAATTAGAAATTGTACAGCTAAATGAAAGCGACCTCCATTTGAGCATCAAAAAACAACCGGACGGCACATTCACCATCCGCCCCACCAAAAGGCTTTGTGCCTGCTTTACTCCTACCGGAACTGATAAACTGAGCTTTGAACTTCGCTCCAAATCCCCAAGCATCAAGACCTCTGCCAACAATCGCCTCGACTTGGAAGTTACCGTAGAAGACGATACCTTTTGGGCAAAATGCGGTTGGTTAATCATTGCTTTGTTGGTACTGCTTGTCGTGTTATGGTATATTTGGGGACTAATCAAAAAGCCGCGCTTTTGCAGAGGCAGTGAGGTAATTTACAGCCGCGAAACCAACATGATGAAAAACAAAGCCAAAAGTTACCCCTTACCCGGCGGGTTTTTCGAGAGATATTTCATTCCATATAAGCCCGAAAGGCAAATGGTCGGCAGTGTACAGTTTATTGCCGGCACCCGTTGCAGTCATGTATTTATTGCTGCAAAATCGCAAAACGAGTTTATGACAATCATGGGCATGCCCCTCGACAAACCCAACACAAAAGACGAGCGCATTAGCAATGGCGAGCAACTCGAAATAGTAAGGAGCAATGTCAAAGAGAAATATGAGTACCGCAAATTGGATAACAGCGGCAATCTCTTTGCATAGGAGCAAAGTTCCAACCCCACCCTCACAAGTATTGAAGCCAATAGCAATGACTGATTAAACAAATCAGTTGTCGGTTTGGCTTGTCAAGAACCTGCAACAACTTTCACCCAAAGGAGTCAGTCAATGATGTTGATAGGTAAAAAAACAAAGCCAGTCGCCTAAATTTGAGTATCTTCGCACTCCAATAATAAACAATAGCAAAAGCGAAAGCAAATAAATAGACCGGAGAAATGGAAGTTTTATTTTACAATGAGTTGGAGTATGGAAAGGTAAAGAAGCAATTTGAAAAAACAGTTGCCTACCTGAAAGCAGGTGATTTCAAATCGGCCGATGCCAAAAAAATGCACAACACCGGCTATTACCGAGCCAAGTTGGACGATACGAACCGCCTGCTTTTCAAACCTATCAGAAGTAATGGCAAATATATTCTGTTGGTTTTAGAGGTTATCCTTAACCATGCTTATGAGAAATCCAGATTTTTGAACGGAGCTAAAATAGACGATGACAAACTGGGTGCTATTATCACCGAAACCGAACTGACTCAATCCAATGTTGAAGAGTTGACTTACGTCAATCCTCAAAAAAAAGAGTTCCATATCTTAGACAAAGTACTATCGTTCGACGACATTCAATCCAATATTTACGAACTATCTGCCCCCATTATCATCATCGGCTCGGCAGGCAGTGGTAAAACCGCATTAACCTTAGAAAAGATAAAGGCATTATCCGGTGAAATTCTCTATACCACGCTCTCTCCCTATCTGGTCGAAAATTCTAACCAACTCTACTACTCGTTTGAATATGAGAATCAGAAACAAGAAGTAGAGTTTTTGTCTTTTTATGAACTCTTGAGCGGTATCGAAGTGCCACAAGGAAAGGAAATAAACTTCAGGATTTTTTCCGGTTGGATTTGGAAATATAAACAGGCCTTTAAAATAAAAGACCCCTACAAAGTATTTGAAGAATTTAAGGGCATTATTACCGGCTCTGTGATCAACAAGCCCTACTTGAGTAAATCTGAATATCTCAATCTCGGCATCAAACAATCTATTTTCCCCGAAACGGAAAGACCTCTTATTTACGATCTGTTTTTAAAATATTTAGAGTTTCTGAAAGAAGGCAATTACTTTGATGCCAATATGACCACCTATCAGTATTTAGGGAAGGTCGAACAGAAGTACGATTTTGTAGTCATTGACGAGGTACAGGATATTACCAATGTGCAGCTATATTTTATTTTGAAACACCTCAAAAATCCAGTTTCGTTCATCCTTTGCGGCGATTCAAATCAAATTGTTCACCCCAATTTCTTTTCATGGTCAAACATAAAGACCATGTTTTACGAGCAGGACTTTAAAGGGAATATCTCGCGTGTTTTGGCCACCAATTACCGCAACACGCCGGAAGTTACGCAGATTGCCAATCAGTTGCTACTCATCAAAAATGCGCGTTTTGGGTCAATAGATAAAGAAAGCACGTATTTGGTAAAAGCCAACTCGCAACAAAAAGGAGAAGTTCAATATCTCGAAAATCTTCCGAAGATTAGACAAGACTTAAACCAACGCACGAACCGTTCTGCCAAGTTTGCTGTCGTGGTGATGCGCGAGGAAGACAAAATCGAAGCGCGCAAATATTTCAACACGCCGTTGCTGTTTTCGATTCACGAGGTAAAAGGGTTGGAATATGAAAACGTTATTCTTTACAATCTCATCTCGTCCTACGAAAATGAGTTCAGAGAATTAACCGTTGGCCTGAACAAATCGGACCTAGAAAACGAAATGGTCTTTAACCGAGCCAAAGACAAATCCGACAAGTCGCTCGATGAGTATAAATTCTATGTTAATTCGCTGTATGTAGCCATTACCCGTGCGGTAAAGAACCTCTATTTAGTCGAAACCAATAAGAAACACGCCTTGCTCGAATTGTTAGGGCTGACCAATTTCAATACATCTGTTGGTTTGAAAGAACAACGCTCCACAGACGAAGAATGGCAACGCGAAGCCCAAAAGCTAGAAAAACAAGGAAAACAAGAACAAGCCGATGCCATCAAAGAACATGTCTTGAAAATACAGCCCGTTCCTTGGGAGGTATTGACCAATGAAGATTTACCCGAATTAGAAAAGAAAGCCTTAGACCCCAACTATTTCAATAAAAAGGCAAAAGACCAGCTCTATGAATATGCCTTGTTTTACAATCTCGAACATTATCGCGAGAGATTGTTAGAACTAAAATATCGCCCTGCCGATCATTGGGAGAAAGACAAAACCGCTGTTTTCAGCAGAAAGTTTGCCGATTACAAACAAGATAATCTCAAACAAATTCAACCGAAAGTTCAAAAGTACGGGTTCGATCATTGCAACGAATTCAACTTGACACCCTATATGACTGCGGTGATTTATGGTGCAACCAAAACCCTTGAGTTTTTGATACAAAATGGCATCAAAAAAAATCATTCCGACAACTATGGACGTAATGCCTTCCAATTGTCCATCTTAAAATGTGTAACAGATAGTAAATACAAAGCTACGTTCAATAAAATTTACCATCAGATTAGCCCAAACAGTTTGAGTGTAAGGATTGACAATCGGTTGGTTAAAATAGATAAACACCAAGGTGAGTATTTAATTCTAAATTACATGATTGGGGTTTACATGCATAAAATTGACAAGTATGCCGGTTTGGATCATTTCTATTTCCAAGAAGAAGAACCCTATTTTAGCTCCATTGACTTCATGAATTTTTATGAAGGTTTGAGCCATCAGGTCATCCCCGATTTTCGGACACAAAGAACCTATATCAGTAGTCTATTAGCAAAAAACAATTATTCCAAACAGGATAAGTACAATAAGAAGATTTTCACAAGAATTTTTAGAGGCAAATATATCCCCAACCCAAAAATGGAAATTGAGGTCAATGGTAAATGGATAAAAATTCATGAATTGTCTAAATTAGACCTTTACGCCAAAAGGTCTGAATTTTTCCTTATGAATTCGATAGTTACCAATTTTATGAACTCATCTCATATTGATGAAGCCAATGATGAAAACGGTGAGGACATGGATTAACCCATTTTCTCTTTTCACCACCCCACAAAATTAATCGCTCAAAAAATCATGGAAACGCAAGAACCCAATCCCCGACATTCAGCTTTAGAAAAGGCCTTTAAGCAACTACTGAGCGACCTCAAACCGAGTTTCAATATAAGACCCAACCTCCAAAGTTTACTCTTTTTAATAGGTGTGCAAGAACTCGGACAGATACACCGCGAGTTTTCAAAAGAAGAAAAGCAAGACCTAATGCACCTCGCCGTTTGCAGATTACTCAGTCAATGCGGTTATTTTGAACTGGAAAGCATTGACGAAGAAGGCTGGCCACATTACCGAGCCATCAAAACCATGCCCGATGAGGTCAAAGGGCTTAACCCACAGGAAAACTTGCTCAAAGAGCAGATACTGATTTACTTTGGTAAAACATGGCAACAGTCATAAAAAATCAAACGGGGCAATTTGTTATTTCCCAGCCTTCAATCCTTTAGATGCCCTTCAATTCTGTTTTTAGCATCAACAAAGTATTTAATTATCCTACTTTAATTGTACCTTTGCGCGCTTAAAAATTATTACTCTATAAAATTACACCGAAAATGAAGACAATAGTTGCCTTTTTATTGGTTTCGATGTTGATGATTGTGGCTTGCAAACCTAAGCAAAACACAGAAACAACCAAAACAGAAACCACTCCTGCCACCGAAACGAAACAAACCACTCCTCCCCCGACACCATCTACAGAACAAGGCCTTATCAGAGGCATAAAACCCGCAGAAATGTTAGAACTTATTGCAAATGCAAAATTTGACAAAGACATAGATGCCACCTTTGAAACCAACAAAGGGAATATCAATGTTACACTTTATGCTACTAAAACTCCCAAAACAGTGGCCAACTTTTTAGGTCTTGTGGACAAAGGTTTTTACAACGGATTGACCTTCCACAGAGTTATTCCCGATTTCATGATTCAAGGCGGTTGCCCAATGGGTAATGGTCGCGGTAATCCTGGTTACAAATTTGAAGATGAATTTGTAGCGGAATTGAAACACGATTCGCCCGGTGTTTTATCCATGGCAAATTCAGGTCCTAACACCAACGGCAGCCAATTTTTCATTACCCATAAAGAAACCCCTTGGTTGGATGGCAAACATACGGTTTGGGGGAAAGTTAAATCAGCCGATGACCAAAAAGTGGTCAACTCAATTGCTATGGGCGACCAAATCATTAAGGTTACTTACAAAAAATAGTTTCCTTTATTATACCTTTGGTAGTCATTAAACTACTTCAAAGCCTTGCTCCTTTATCAATGTAGGAGCAAGGCTTTTTTCATGGAATTGTCATAATTTCAAACCTAGAAGGAAATTTGTCAGTATCGGCATTATTTATGCAGGTAATCCTTGAACAGTGAATTCACCGATATTTTCAACAAACCATTATGAAAAAAGTAACCACAATTGTCTTATTTAACCTGTTTATTTTCCTGACACAGGTTCTTGTTGCACAACAAATTCCGGTCATGCGCAACGATTACAATCCTAGCCCCCAACCCGGAACAACGATGAACATTACCCGAATAAATGCCGGAGCAATTTCTCAAGGTGCTTCAGGGGCAGCGATTACTTGGAACTTTGCCGCCCTTGCAACGGAGAATGTGAAAACCGGCACTTTTGTATTACCTAATGCCACCTCATATTCAGCTTCTTTTCCCAACTCAAGCATTGCCATCGCCTACACGCCGGGCATCGAGTACGGGTCTTATACCGCCAACTATGAATTTTTCAATATCTCCAATGCGTCATTCACCAAAAACGGGTTTGTTAACAATGCTTCTACCCCTATAGCTGTCAACTATACGGACCCAAAAACTTTGATGCCCTTTCCGTTTACTTTCGGAAATACTAATACTGACAATTTCGCTGCCGCCTATATTTCGGGTACTTTCAATGTTACCGAAAGCGGTAACTTTACGATTACTGCCGATGGTTACGGCACTTTGATTCTCCCTTATGGAACGATCAATAACGTACTAAGGGTGCGCATTGTCGAAACCCTTACACAAACCATCACCGGATTTGAACCCTTTGAATACCAAATCGAAACTTATGCTTGGTATCACCCAAAATTGGCTTACCCGTTTTTTAGCATTACCTCCGAAATTGTGAACGGCTCGCCCCAACCGAGTATCATTGCTCGGTATATTCAAATCCCGGGCTTCGATGATTCATTACCCGATATAGTAGGTATTCCGACCGCCCCGATGTTTGAAGGAATGACCCTTTACCCAAATCCCACACAAGGCAACGCCCAGCTTTCTTTGACACTCCTTCAATCGGCGCAAACGCAAATTACCTTGTACTCGATGAACGGGCAGATGGTACAACAACCGGTAAGCGATTTCCTGCAATCGGGTAATTACCGTTTCGACTTAGAGGTCAGCTCATTGCCCAAGGGTCTTTACTTTGTGAACATTACGACTAATGAACAACAACAAACCGCTAAATTGATGGTGTATTAACTTACAAATAGCCTACTGGTAAATTGAAAGCGGCATGACCCGATTATCGTTTCTGCGTTCGGGTCATGCCGCTTTTGTTTTTGCGGGGTATGAAATGAGTGCTTTTGAAAAATTGACCGATAAGTTGTAACTTGTGCCGATTAAACATCAATCATGCCCAACGTCAAATCTACCCCGCAAGTAGCGTTACCCGTTTCCAAAAAGATACTTCTCCATGCTTACCAACTCATGCAAACCGCTCGCCACATGGCGGAGATATACGATGCCAACAGGCAAATTTGCAAGTACGTTCACAGTACTTCGCGCGGGCATGAAGCCATACAAATTGCCGTTGGGCTGCAACTAAAAGCCTACGATTATGCCGCCCCATATTACAGGGACGAATCCATGTTGTTGGCAATGGGGTTTACGCCCTACCAACTCATGTTGCAACTCCTAGCCAAGGCAGATGATTACTTTTCGGGCGGACGTACTTACTATGCGCATCCTTCGTCCAAGCTATCCGACTTTCCGAAAATGCCTCACCAATCGAGTGCTACCGGAATGCAAGCTATTCCCGCAACGGGAATGGCGCAAGGCATCAAGTACAAAGAAATGAAACAGATGTTGCCCGATGCCAATAAACCCATTGTGCTTTGTTCGCTTGGTGATGGTTCGGTAACAGAGGGTGAAGTATCTGAAGCCTTTCAATTTGCTGCCTTGCATCAATTGCCGATACTCTATTTGGTACAGGATAACGAATGGGGCATATCGGTCAGTGCAGACGAAGCGCGAAGCATGGACGCTTATGAATACATTGCCGGTTTCAAGGGCATTAAACGCATGAAAGCCAATGGAACAGATTTTGTTGCCTCCTACAATGCCGTAGAAGAAGCCATAAGCTATGTTCGCAACAAGCGCAAACCGTTGTTGCTGCACGTAAGCGTTCCACTGCTTGGACATCATACCTCCGGGGTTAGGAAAGAATGGTATCGTTCTGAGGAAGATTTGGCAGAACATACCCTTCGCGACCCACTACCCCATTTAGAAAATTATTTGACTGCCAACAAAATCGCATCGAATAAAGAACTGTCAAGCATCGCACAACAAATAGCAGGTATTGTAGAAGAGGCTTTTAACAAAGCCGTTGCTGCGGCAGAACCCGACCCCGAAACCCTTCTTTTACATGAGTTTGCCCCTACTCCTGTGGTAGCAGAAAAAGGTGAGCGCAGCCCTAAAAACGGAAGGAAAGTGGTCATGGTAGATGCCGCCCTGTATGCAATGGACGAAATATTGCGGCACTATCCCGAAGCCGTATTTTATGGTCAAGATGTTGGACGAAGACTGGGAGGAGTATTCCGCGAAGCGGCAACCCTTGCAGAGAAATATGGCGATGACCGTGTGTTTAACACCGCCATTCAAGAAGCATACTTGGTGGGTTCAACCGCAGGTATGTCGGCGGTAGGGTTAAAACCTATTGTCGAAATTCAATTTGCCGATTACATTTGGACGGGAGTCAACCAATTGGTGGTCGAGTTATCAAAGTCCTGTTATTTGTCAATGGGTAAATATCCCATTCAATCGTTAATCAGAATTCCGATTGGTGCTTATGGAAGTGGCGGGCCATACCATTCCGGCTGTATCGAGTCGAGTATTTTAGCCATTAGGGGAATTAAAGTCATTTACCCTTCCAATGCTGCCGACATGAAAGGGTTGCTGAAAGCGGCTTTTCTGGACCCCAATCCTGTTGTATGCTTTGAACATAAAGGGTTATATTGGTCAAAAGTACACGGAACCGATGAGGCTAAAACCATAGAACCCGATGAGCATTATATCATCCCGCTTGGAAAAGCAAACATCGCCCTTGCTGCCGATGAGGAGCAGGTAAAATCGGGAAATTCCATTGCTATTATCACCTACGGAATGGGCGTTTATTGGGCAAAAAATGCCGCACCTCAATTTCTAGGAAGTGTGGAAGTGTTAGACCTTCGCACCCTTAACCCTTTGGACGAAACTGCCATTTACGACCAAGTAAAAAAACACAACAAAGTATTGATACTAACCGAGGAGCCGGTCATGAACTCATTTGCCCAAACTATAGCCGGACGAATTGCACAACATTGTTTTGAATATCTGGATGCTCCGGTAAGGGTAATGGGGGCAGCAAATATTCCGGCTGTACCTCTTAACACGGGATTGGAAAAGGCTATGTTGCCCAATGCGGAGAAGGTAGCTCTTGAAATTAACGAGTTGTTGAAATGGTGAATAGTGAATAGTGAATGGTGAATGGTGAATGGTGAATGGTGAATGGTGAATAGTGAATAGTGAATAGTGAATAGTGAATGGTGAATGGTGAATGGTGAATGGTGAATGGTGAATGGTGAATGGTGAATAGTGAATGGTGAATGGTGAATGGTGAATGGTGAATGGTGAATGGTGAATGGTGAATTTCAAAAATTGTACTATCTTCTATCTAAAGTCTTTTGTCTTTTGTCTTTTGTCTTTTGTCTTTTGTCTTTTGTCTTTTGTCTTAAATCTCAAATCTTCTTCCAAAGCAAATTGTCGTAAAAATTCAAAAAAGCTGCGAATAGCTTGTGAAGTTTACCAAATTCCGTATTTTTGTCTGACTTAACAATAATTTTAAACAAAACACTTAAATAATGAAGAACCTTATCGTATTCATGTTGGTCTTTGGTACTACTTTATTGATGAACATTGCTTGTAATGCTCAACAACAAAACAAAGAGTTGAAAAATACCAAAAACAATTCCAAAACACAAACGACCGAAACCACCGCTACTCCGACTGTGGAGGATAATGCGGTCAATACTAAATCCGGCGAGTTTAACTACGGATATATGGTGCTACCCGGTTTTACCCCAATCGGTAATCCCGAAATTGACGATATGAACTATGCTAAAGCCAAAAAAGAATTTGTCGCTCAATTTCCCGATAACTATATTCAAAAAATGGCTGAAATGACCGAAACCGCTAAAGCCGAATGGATGAGCAAACAAACGCCCACCAATTCTAAAAAAGATACCAACGTTATCAACATTCCCCGTTCAAGATTTGAAAGCATGAACGAGGCCGAACAAAAAAGAATTACCGAAAACCCGCAACAATTCAACATTGTTGATTAATAAACTTCTACTGAATTTTTGACTTGTGTTAAAAGCCCCGATGAACTTACTCATCGGGGCTTTTTTAATTATGGTCATCCCAATCTCACTTTATTGCTTTAGGGCAACGTTGATAATCTTGTTCTCTTTGACAATAAGCTCCACTTCGGTTTGCCGATAAAACAGATACCCGACTGCTGCGACTTCTACGGTATGTGTACCGGTTTCTAAAGTCATTTTGAAGTTGCCGTTTGCATCGGTAGTGGATTCCCCACCAATTTTAGGCAGGCGAACTACAGCACTGGCAATAGGCAAGCCGGTGTTGAAATCGGTTATTTGTCCACTAAACACTGTGGTTGGTACTTTTTTGGTATTTGCTCGCAACAACGTGAGGTCGAAGAAGTCGGCAACTCGGATGGGATTATCTTTGTAATGACTCATCAACTGTCCCAATATGCTATATAATTCTTTGCAGGTAATGATGCGTTGACTTTCCAACAACGAAGACAAAGAATCGCTGTCACCCTCTTTTTGTTGTTGTGCCAATCTCGATCCCTCCAAACGATTGTAATATGTATCTACCAATGTTTTGGTAGCAGATAAAACAGGATAACCGGCAAGCGTATTGGATAAGGATTTTACGGTACTGATTCGCTTTTCGAAAGGGCCTTTTAAAAATGGGGTTCGTTTTCCGGGAAAAATCTTGCGCTCATCGGGACTGTCTTCAATGAATTCAACCCTGACTTTGCTTTCCCAAACACGCACATGATTGGTTAATTCTTTCAAAACATTTTCAAACTGAAGGGTATGACCTTTATAGACCCCAATTACCGACTGTTTCAGTGCGAACATGTCGTGATAGGCTTCGTAAATGGGTTGGTAAGCAACGACAATTGCCTGAATGACGGGGTCAGTCATTCCTGCGGCTGTTAACTTAGCGTAAGTATCCTCATTTAAAGATAATGTGGTAATATGTGAATTCCGAGTTTGTACCTCAAAAGTATTTGACAGGAAAATCCAATTTCTTTTCATGGAATTTCAATTTACGAGTTTAGACTAAAGATTATTGAAGGAAGATTTACGAAACTGAACCCCCTTAGTGTGTAATGATTGTAGAAAACAACACTCCCCCGAAAGAATGAATTTGATTACAAAATATAGGATGTATGTATAAACAGATTTAATCCGGCAAAGTTTAATCGCGATTTATTCTTATCGGAACTATTCCGGTAAAGCTCAACTATAATTTATTCTTGACGGAATTATTCCGGTAAAGCTTAACTGCAAACTATTTATGCCGGAATTGTTCCGTTAAATCTCGACTGTAAATTATTTATGCCGGAACTATTCCGGCAAAGCTAGATTGCAACCTATTTTTATGGGAATTATTCCGGCTAAACTAAACTGTAATCATTTCTTAACGGAATTCTTCTGGCAAAGCTAGACTGTAATTTATTTATACCGGAACAGTTCCGGCAATACTAGATTACAATCTATCGTTTAGATACGATATAAATTAAGGTTAAAATCTGTTCAAATAAAGTCTGATTAGGAATAGAAGCGGTCAGGTTAATTTTGATAAGACTTTTGATGATTTTCAAAGGTCAATACTGAAATCGCAACTATTTGATAGGACTTTTCCACCGTTTGAAATACTGATTTAATGGATTTGGGGGGAGAGGCGGATTTCGCGGATTTCTGATTGTCTGTGAAATCTTGTATTCCATCTAATCTACGATTCGAAAGAGGTTACCGATCCCGGCGTACGCCGGGAACATGCCTAACGGCATTGAATAAAAGCAATGAGCAACTTTCGTACACAACTCATTGTTTCGACAAGCTCAACAACCGCTTATAACTTATAACTCATAAAAAGGGTTAAAAAAAGAGAAGCCTGTCGAACCAAACACACCACAACTAAGTTAGATTTCGTTTGTTCACTTTGCGAAAACACTTCGTTTTTATTCAACACATCCACTTATTATGAATATCAGATTGCTCATTTCCTGCCTTGCGATGCTTTGGGCAGTACAATTACACGCTCAAAATAACACCTTTAGCGGCATCATCGAAGACAGTAAAAACGGAAACCCTTTAGTTGGTGCTACGGCTGTTTTATATAAATTCCCCGATACCGCCACAATTTATAAAGGCGCATCGGCAGACTTGGACGGTAAATTTACCATGACAGACGTTGCCAAAGGGCGATATAACCTACGCATCAGCTATATTGGCTATAATCAATACGACAAAGAAGTTACAATTGCCAACAAATCGGTGGACATAGGCATCATCAAATTGATTGAAAATGCCAAACTCCTCAACGAAGTGCAAATTGAAGGCACTCAAATGAGAACCCAACAAAAAGGCGACACTACCGAATACAATGCGGGGGCATATAAGGTCAATCCCGATGCCGATGCCCAAGACTTGATTGCCAAAATGCCCAATATTACCGTTGAAGGCGGTACGGTCAAGGCACAAGGTGAAGATGTGAAAAAGGTTTTGATTGATGGTAAAGAGTTTTTTGGAGACGATGCCACCTTGGCGCTTCGCAACCTCCCTGCCGAGATTATTGACAGAATTCAAGTGTTTGACCGGTTGAGCGAGCAATCGCAATTTACCGGCTTTAGCGATGGAAACGACATCAAAACCCTCAACATCGTTACTAAAGCGGGTCGAAATACAGGGCAGTTTGGTAAAATATATGCCGGCTACGGCACCGACAACCGATATTGGGCAGGGGGAAATGTAAATCTTTTCAAAGGAAAACGCCGCATCTCCATCCTCGGCTTGACCAACAATATCAACCAACAAAACTTTAACTCACAAGATTTGCTGGGTCTTTCAAGCTCTCAAAACCGAGGCGGCGGCGGAGGTGGCGGAGGCCCAAGAGGCGGCGGTGGCGGGCCGGGCGGACCAAGGCCGGGCGGCGGCTCGTGGGGTCAGGGAGGCGATGCAAACAACTTTTTAGTAGGGCCTCAAGGAGGTATATCTGCCTCCACAGCACTTGGGTTGAACTATGCAAATGAATGGGCAAAAAAGGTAACCCTAACCGGCAGTTACTTCCTCAACTATTCCGACAACGACAAAAGCACTACTTCCATCCGAAATTTTATCAGCGGAAACGGCTCAACCGGGCAGGTTTACGATGAAAGCAATACATCGGAAAGCAAAAACTTTAACCATCGCCTAAACATGAGGCTGGAATATACCATAGATAGTTTCAATTCCATCACGATAACGCCAAGGGTTAGCCTGCAACAAAACAAAGCAGAATCGGCACTCCTTGGTACGAATACCCTCGAAAGTGCCTTGTTAAATGAAACCGCCAACCTGTTTAATTCCGACTATTTTGGTTACAATATTTCAAACAACCTGCTTTACCGCAGAAAATTTAACAAAAAAGGAAGAACCATCTCGGCAAGCATCAATACGGAATGGAACGATAAAACCGGCAACACTGCCCTTTTGTCCGAAAGCGAGTTTTTCACCCTTCCCGATACGCTCATTTCCCTTGCCCAACAAGCCGATGTGGTCAACAAAAGCCGCACCCTTTCGGGCAACCTGACCTATACGGAACCCATTGGTGAAAAAGGGCAGTTGCAATTCAGCTATATGCCCTCCCACACCGAGAGTAATTCCGACAAAGCGACTTTTAACCTCGACAACATCAGCAACGAATATTCCATCCCGGACGAACAACTCACCAACAAATACACTAATACCTACCAAACGCATCGAAGCGGCATCAGTTACCGCCTCAACAATGAGAAGTCGAGTTTGATGGCCGGGGTCAACTATCAATATGCACTCTTGCAAGGGCAGCAACTTTTCCCCGTTCTGCCCCCGCCGACCGACAAAGTAGAAAGGGCATTTCACAACATATTGCCGACCGCCATGTATCGCTATGAGTTTTCCAAAAGCACCAATATCAGGTTGTTTTACCGCACTTCGACCAATCCCCCCTCGGTTTCGCAATTGCAAAACGTCATTGACAACAGCAATCCGTTGTTGTTGAGCACCGGTAATCCCGACTTAAAACAAAACTTTAACCACACCCTCGGCACGCGGTTTGGTCATGCCAACCCGAACAATTCGCACAGCATCTTTGCTTTCGTTTCCGGGGGCATTACCAACAATTACATCGGAAACGCCACCTATATTGCCGTTGCCGACACTACGCTTTTCGGCAATATCAATCTGTTCAAAGGGGCGCAATTGAACCGTCCGGTTAATATGGATGGTAATTGGAACGTGCGCTCGTTCCTCACTTACGGGCTGCCCATCAAAGCCATCAAAAGCAACCTCAACCTCAATGCGGGAGGTACTTATAGCCGCACACCGGGGATGGTCAATAACCTGCTCAACTATGCCAATACCTTTAATATCAATAGTGGGTTTGTGTTGGGCAGCAATATCAGTGAAAAATTTGACTTCACCCTCTCCTACTCTGCCAATTACAATATCGTCAACAACACGCTCATCCCTGAAGCAGATAACAACTTCTTTTATCAACAGGCCGGCGCAAAACTTTCGTGGCTATTTTGGAAAGGATTTGTGGTCAATACCGATGTCAATCAAACCCTCTATTCGGGTCTCGATAGCGATATTTCCCAACAATTTACCCTATGGAATGCCGGTTTGGGTTACAAATTCCTGAAAAACAACGCTGCTGAAGTGCAGTTGCGGGTTTACGATTTGCTCAACCAAAACAACAGCATTGGCCGAAACGTAACCGAAACCTATATTGAAGATACTCAAACAGATGTGCTTCGCCGATATGCGATGCTCACCTTTACCTATAACTTACGACAGTTCAGGTCTGCCGAATAAGTAGTTTATTTCACCCGATAGGTGTAACCATCGTTGTCCTGCTTATCATTTGTGCCGAACAATTTGTACCATCCATAGTAAAACACCAAGAAAAGCACGATAAACAAGCCAAACAATTGCATTGCAGAGCCATGAAATACCACCCAAATTCTGGTTTGTTGGATGATGAGAATGGTGATAAACGTAATCGCCAACATCATCAACAAGCCCGATAAACGGCGAAAACCGGGGATGTATTTCATGGCTATTTTTTGGTTAATAATCAACAAAGTCGCCACCATACTGAACAAAGGAAGGAAGTAAACCAAGGCATTGACTTCGAGCAAACTGCGTTGGCGTTCAAAAAACAAGGTATAAAAACAAAGCACCAACGCAAAAATACCCGGCACACAGGTCAGGTAAACCAACGTAGCATAGAAGTAATTCCAAGGACTTTGGCGCACCTCGTCGTTGGAAGCTATTTTTCCGCCTATTGACGCAGCAATCGGTAAAAGAATAAAAAACACCACCACCGGAATAGGTTTAGCGGCTAATGTATCGAATAGTTCTTGAAGAGTCATGTTGATTTACGATTTACGATTGAAGATTTTAGACATTAGATTTTAGACATTAGACTAAAGACTATTGATTTACGATTGAAGACATTAGCCACGAATGCACGAATGAAGAATTTGGTTTTGCCTATTGACTATTAACCATTCACCATTCACTGTTTCGACAGGCTCAACAACCTTTGACCATTCACCATTCACACCATTCACCATTCACACCATTCACCATTCACCATTCACCATTCACCATTCACCATTCACCATTCACAATTCACACCACTAACCACTAACCACTAACTTGATAAGATTTGAAAAAAGTAGTCATTCTATTATTGACCTCATGTTCTCCCAATAAAGCCGCCATCTCAAATACGGGCGGCCCCGAAATGGTACCTGCCAACATGATACGCAAAATAGGAAGCACGTCGCCCAAGCCCAAACCAGCGTTCAGCATATTGGATTTGATCAATTCTTCAAAGTTTTGTGCAGTAAAAGGGCCAATAGCACCGAGACGGTATTGCACATCTGTAAAATAGGCTAGGCACTTGAGGTTCCATTTTTTAGCAATGGTTTTTTCGTCGAAGGTTGTAGGTGGGGTAAAGAAAAAGTACCCATCCCGCCAAAAGTCGGGCAGAAAAGTTACCCGTTCTTTCATCAGCCTGCATACATCAGTTAGGTATGTTTTCGGGAAATCTTTCAGGTTATCGGGTGCAAAATCCAATATCATTTCAGCCAATACCTCATCGGGTGTATGCTTGATGTATTGTTGGTTGAACCACTTGGCTTTTTCAAAATCAAATTTAGCTCCCGATTTACCAATGCGCTCGATAGAAAAAGCCTCAATCAATTCCTCCATCGAAAATATTTCTTGCTCCCCTTCGGGATGCCAACCAAACAGTGCCAACATATTGACAAAAGCATCGGGTAAAAACCCCATCTCCCTAAATCCGGTTGCCGATTCGTCCACCAAAGGATGTTTGAAGGCTAAGGGGAAAACGGTAAATCCCAGTCTATCTGCATCGCGCTTGCTCAATTTACCTTTCCCATCGGGCTTTAGCATGAGGGGTAGGTGTGCAAATGCAGGCATCGTATCTGTCCACCCAAAGGCTCGATACAAAAGAACGTGCAACGGCGTAGAAGGCAGCCATTCTTCCCCACGAATAACGTGGGTGATTTCCATGAGGTGGTCATCCACCACATTGGCTAAATGGTAAGTCGGCATTCCGTCCGATTTGAGCAATACTTTATCGTCCAATTCATGGGTATGCACTTTCACAATCCCGCGAATAAGGTCGGTTACCTCCACCCATTCATTTTCCGGCACTTTAAACCGAATGACATAAGGCTGCCCGGCATCCAACAATTCCTGCACTTCTTGGGAAGGAAGAGTCAGGGAATTGCGCATATATTGGCGGGTAACCGGATTGTAATTATATTGAGAGGTTGGTAATTCCTTGTCTTTCAACCTTTCGCGCATGGCTTCCAATTCTTCGGTCGTGTCAAAGGCGTAATAAGCATGTCCGCTGTTCAATAATAGTTGAACATACTGTTGGTACTTATCTTTTCGTTCCGATTGGCGGTAAGGGCCGTAATCCCCCCCTACGTGAACCCCTTCGTCACAGGTAATGCCACACCACTTGAGCGATTCGATAATATACTCCTCTGCCCCCGGCACATATCTTGCTTGGTCGGTATCTTCAATGCGCAAGATAAACGTGCCCTTGTTTTTTCGGGTAAATAAGTAGCAATATAAAGCAGTTCGAATGCCGCCGATATGTTGAAAACCGGTAGGGCTTGGAGCGTAACGGGTGCGAATAGGTCTGTTCATGTGAATAGAATAACTTTAAAAACGGCAAAATTAAACATTAAGCACAGAAAAGCATTAACAATTCTCTATTAACCGACTATCTGTCCATCAATTTTTGCTTTGATGTTTAAAGGTTAATCTGTTCAGGTTTGAGGTGAAAGAAGCCCGCCTTTAAATTACCGTATTTATAAAATAGCCCCCTCCATTCAAAATATGCTTTGTAACATTATAAGTAATCCATACCATTTCCTAACTTTGAGGCAATAATAGTTGTTCCGAAAATACTTTGCTTCCGTCAATAGACAATAACTGTCGGATAAAAGGCTGATAGTCAAGGTAAAGTAGCCCGCACAATCGTTAGAAAATACGGCTTTATCATTCATCGGCTTATATGGTACGCCTTTTGAGGTGTGATTGATTAAAAAGAAAGTACACATTCAATATGAAACGAAATCTGACTTTATTACTCTTATTTGCATTCTTGGGATTGACCGGTGCTGTTACCCAACAAATATCAGCACAAACCCCGAGTTTAAAAAAAGCCAACGCTTATTTTGACGAAGGAGATTACCTCAGTGCTGTACAGGCATACAAAGAGATATTGGAAAAAAATAACGATATTGAAATCAAGAAGCGACTTGCAGATGCTTACCGACTTTTGAAACAACCCGAAGCGGCTGAGTATTGGTATGCACAGGTCGTTTCACAACCGGGAATTGAAGCGATTTACAAATACCACTATGGCATCATGCTCAAGGCGAATGGTAAATACGATGAGGCCAAACGAGTATTTTCCGAATATTCCAAATTAGCCCCACACGACTCGCGAGGATTAAAACAAATAGAAGCATGTGAAAAATCCGGTTTTTACCTCGAAGACCAAGGCATTTATAAGATTTCATTGGTCAATATCAATTCAAAGAAAGCCGATTTTGCCCCAAGTTTTTACAGAAACGGCATCGTGTTTGCGTCTGAGGAGTATGGTAAAAGCAGAAAAATATACAAACGCAAAAATGCCCCTTTCTTAGACCTGTTTTTTGCCGAGCAAAAGGGTGACAATCCTGCTTTGTTCAGCATCCCCCAAGCACTTAGGGGCGATATTAACACGGTCTATCACGAAAGCAGTGCCACCTTTACAAACACAAACAAAGCCGTTTACTTTACCCGCAACAACTATTACAACGGAAAGGCCAACTTTATTGACAAGTCAAAAATAAAGTTGCTCAATTTACAAATCTTTGTGTCGAGTCTAAACGAAAGCGGCGAATGGGGTAAATCCGTCCTGCTACCTTTCAGCAGTACAGATTATTCGATGGGACATCCGACTATGAGTGCCGATGGTAAGACCCTTTATTTCATATCCGACATGCCGGGTAGTTACGGCGGAACAGACTTGTATATGTGTAACAAAACCGGTGATAAATGGGACCGTCCACAAAACTTAGGCCCGGCGGTGAATACCGAAGGGAATGAAATGTTCCCATACATTAGTGCCGATGGCATCCTTTATTTCTCGTCCGATGGATTACCCGGTTTGGGGGGGTTAGATGTTTTCGCCACTCGTCAATTAACCAATGCCAATTGGGCGAAACCGGAAAACCTTCGCTATCCCATCAATACCAATTCCGATGATTTTGGGTTTATTTTTGATTCCAAAAGGGAGATTGGTTATTTCTCTTCTAACCGACCGGGTGGACAAGGCGATGACGATATATACTATGTGTCAAAAGGAGGTGGGACGAGTTGTAAACTTGCCGGTTTTATAAGGAACAAAAACACCGGTCAACCTATTTCAGGCGTGGTTGTTCGGTTAATTAACATGAATATCAGCAAAGAAACCACATCGGATGCCAATGGAGGTTTTTCCTTTGACGTTCCTGCAAAAAGCGATTTCACCCTATATGCCAGCAAAGACTTCTATTTTACCGAAGTCAAGCACCTGACTACCCGCGATAGAGATTGTGGTAAAGCTGACGAAAAACAAATGACCGTTGACCTGCCAATGTCGGGCATTCCGCTTGACCCTAATACGGGATTATTGACCGAACCCATCACCATTATTGCAGGGGGCACTTCTTCCCACCCGGATTTACCCCTCCCAAAACTTAATTTCATCTATTACGACTTAGATCAGTACTTTATTCGGGAAGATGCCAAATTGGAGTTGGACAAAATAGTTGCTTTTATGCAGGAAAACCCGGGAGTGGTCATACAACTTAAATCGCATACCGATTCGAGGGGGACTATGGAATATAACCAAACACTCTCTACCAAAAGAGCTCAAGCAGCGGTGGATTATATTTTCAGTAAAGAGGTGGATAGAAAACGGCTTGCTGCAATAGGTTTAGGGGAAACCCAACCTGTCAATGAATGTGTTGACGGAGTGGCTTGCTCGGAAGAGAAACATCAGTTAAACAGAAGAACGGAGTTCGTCATTACCGGATACAAAATCAGGTAAACAAGATTGAATTTCTTTTCCGTTAGCTTGGATAACAGCACTTCAAAAAGTGTTGTTATTCTACTGCAACTTCCAATTCAAAGGTTTTACCTGTATCGGTATTGGCTTCCCATGGGCGTTTGTAAACTAATTTTAAAGTGGCATTCCCTTTCCCTATGGCTTTAAAGGCAAACCATTGGTTCCCGCCACTTCCTACCAATTGCGGTTCTACTCGATCTGCATAGTATTTTGCCCCATCGTTTTGAAGTATCGTTGTGTCTTGGTTTGTTATTGCCCAAGAATATCCTGTCGTTGCGTTGGCTTTTAACAACAGATTGAGCGTATCTCCCACTGATAACTTGGCTTTTTCTCCGCTTTGTTCTGTGGTAAACAAATTGGGCAGGGTTGAAACGTCAACTTGTTCGCTTTTGCCCGAATCGTCAACTTGTTCTTCTTGATTTATCGTTTCCGTTTGCAGTTTTTTTCGGGTCTTACAAGCATAAGCAACGAATATCAGTAGGATAAAAAGGCAGCTCAATAAAATTTGTGTTTTCATTTACATTCGGGTTTGAAGCGCAATCAATAAAACACAAAGGTAGCTGCAAAAAGATAATCAATGCTATTTTACTCCTTTTAGTATTTTATCGTACTGTAAAGGATTTTTAAACAGGGCGAGTGCCTGCTTCACATTTTCGTCATCGTTGAGTGTTGCTTGTACTTTTCCTTTTTGGTAATAATAGCGGGAGATAATTTCTAGTTTGATTAGTTCAGCAATTTCGGATTTGAACTTTAGGAGGTCTTTTTGTTTCTCCTCTCCTATTTTAAGTTTGAGTTTGGTAATCACTTCTGCTACGGTATTGCTATACTTCTCGTCTTTAACGCTTTTTAATAAGTCCACTAAAATCTTCTCGCTTTCTGTGGTGTATTCATAATGCTTATCGGACAGAAATTTGACGAAATCATTGAAGTCGGCTTCGGTAAATTTGAACTTGGTGGGGGGAGCGATGGAGTCGTGTTTTTGTCGGTATTGCGTGGCGTAGTCAAAAATCAGGTAATTGTCCAAAAGACTCTTGGTGATGTTGGAAGGTGCGGGCTTATCTACTGCCAAATCGGGTGCTACACCACTTCCATCATACACAGTTCGACCATTTCTGGTTTTGAATGCGGTTCGGAGAGAGTCGGGAACGGTTGATTTTCCATCGAAATAACGTCCTGAGTAATCAATTGCCTGAACGCAGCGTCCGCTTGGGATATAATATTTGGAAACGGTGAGTTTTAGTTTGGCGTTGTAACCAATGTCTTTGGTTTGCTGAACCAATCCTTTACCAAAGCTTTGTTTTCCAATGATTACCCCTCTATCTAAATCCTGTATGGTACCCGAAACGATTTCGGATGCGGAAGCAGACCTTTCATCTATGAGTATGACCAAGGGTAAATTAGCAGCAACCGGCTCATTGCGAGTCTTGTATTCTTTTCTCCACTCTTCTGTTTTACCAAACGTTTTTACCACCAACTGACCTGATGGAACAAAGAGATTGACCATATTTATGGCTTCGGTCAATAATCCTCCTCCGTTTTGTCTTAGGTCTAGGATAAGTTGTTTTACCTCTCCTTTGCTTTTTAGGTCTTGAAAGGCTTTGGCCACTTCGCTACTACAATTTTGGGTGAAGGTTGTATGCTTGATGTATGCGGTGTTATCGTCCAACATATCGAAATGGGCGACACTGTTGCCTTCTTCTTTGTTCCGCATGACGGTTACTGTTTTTTCTTCTGTATCTCCCGGACGCAGATAGGTGAGTTTCATTTCGGAACCGGGTTGCCCTTGCAGGATTTTTTGAACTTCCTCTATGTTTCGGTCTTTTGCGGAGGTTCCGTTGATGGCGGTTATTTTATCGCCTGCCATCAATCCGGCTTTAAATGCAGGTTGATCTTGGGTAATGGCAGAAATTACCACGTATCCATCTCTCAAAAGTAACTCTACTCCGATATTTCCGGCCGCACCTGTTTGTTGCATACGGAAACCTTCTATCTGGGCTTCGGTAATGTAATTTGTATAGGGGTCGAGTGTTCTCAGCATGGAGTCTATTCCTTTCCTCATCAACCCGGCCGGTTCTATTTTATCCACATAGCTTTCATCTAATTCGCGATATAAATCGGCGTAAAGGCTCATGTTCTTCGCTACTTCGAAGTATTTACTGTTATCCAAAAAGGAGTAAGTAACCGTTAGTATGCCCAAGAAAGCAAGGACGAGGGAAAACGCTGTATAATTGAGTTTTGTATTCATGTGGGGTGATGGCTTTAATCTTTTGGCAAAGAATGGATTAAGTTGATAGAAATCTTTTTCTCTTTTTTCAAGGTCTGTTTACCTGCCAAGTATTTGTTGGTATTTTACGTTGTTTTGTAAGATTTCTACGGCTTTTTTAACTGCCTCATCGTCTTCGAGCGATTCTGTTATTTGTCCATGAAGAAGATAGTAGCGGGATACTATTTCATATTCGAGCAATTGTCGAATCTCTTCTTTGTTTTTTTGCAAATCCTGTTGTTTGTCGTGCTTAATTTCAGTTTCCAATTGGGAAATATCGGTCTTCAATGCGGCAAAGTATTGCTCTTTGTCGGTTACTTCTTTCAGGTTTTTGAGCAATTGCTCGCTTTTGGAAGTGTAATCGTATTCTTTGTCGGACAGGTAGGTGAAAAAATCGTTCAAATCTTTTTCGGTGAGTTCAAACTCATTGGGTTGGGAGAGTTGACTGTTTCGGCTTCGGTATAGATTTGCGTAATCGAAAAACAGATATTTGTTGTACAGACTGTTGGTGATATTGGCAAACTTTGGGGATTCTATTTTAACATCGGGATCTACTCCTCCTGCATCGTAAACGGTTCTTTTGTTTTTCGTTTGGTAGGCTGTGCGAAGTGAGTCGGGGACTTTTTCTAACTTATCGCTGTATCCGCCTGAATAGTCAACGGCTTGTATTCCACGTCCGCTGGGAAGGTAGTATTTGGAAGTGGTTAGTTTGATACGGCTATTGTATCCCATTTCTCTGGTGCTTTGAACCAACCCTTTACCATAGCTTCTGTCGCCCAAAACAACACCTCTTTCTAAATCTTGGAGTGCTCCCGATACTATTTCGGCGGCAGATGCCGACCCTCTGTCTATGAGAATGGTTAATGGGATTTGGGTGTCTATCGGTTGTTTGCGGGTTTTGTAGCTTTTGTCCCATTCCCTTTTTCGTCCTTTGGTGCTGACAATTTCTACATCACTTCCCACAAATATATTGGCAACATCTATGGCCTCGTTGAGCAATCCTCCCGGATTATCGCGCAGGTCTAAGATGATGGATTGGGCTTTATATTTTGTTTTGAGGTCTTTTAGTGCATCTGCAACCTCGTTGCTGCACTTATCGGTAAAGCCTGTTAATTTGATATAACCAATGTTTGTTCCTTCAATCAAACCGTAGTAGGGTACGTTTTTGATGACTATCTCTTCGCGGGTAATGATTTTTTCTATGGGTTTGGGTTCACCCGGTCGCTCAATCACCAACTTTACCTGAGTGTTTGGTTCGCCTTTTAACATCTTACTCACATCGTCCGAGTTTTTCCCTTTGGCCGAAATGCCGTCTATTTTGATGATTTTGTCGCCGGCGCGCAAATCGCTTTTGACCGATGGACTTCCTTCGTAGGGTTCTATGATGACTACATAATCACCCGACTTACGAATAAGCGAGCCTATGCCTCCGTATTTACCGGTGGTTTGCATTTCGTAGCTGCCCATTTCGTCTTCCGAAATAAAGGTGGTGTAAGGGTCTAAGGACGACATCATTCCTTCTATCCCGCTGCGAACAAATTTTTGGGGTGAAATTTCATCCACATAAAAGGCATCTAACTCGCGGAAAATGGCGGCAAATATCTCCAAGTTTTTGGCAATCTCGAAGGAGTTGTTTTTCACCGCAAACGAGTAGGAGGCCAACCCTACCGATAGTAGAAAGGTAACGGCTATTATTCGATTTCTTAGATTCATAGATGGATTGCCTATTAGGTAAATGAGATTGGGTTTACTTTGTTTTTATTCCATTTTCATGGATTCTTTGCTTCTTTTGCCTTTAAGTATGACCGGTTTCAGGCGGAAGTGGTTTGGATGGCGATTTTTCGATTCAATTCTTTGGTTTACCGCCTCAAAACTTCAAAAGATGTCTTGATGTTGCGAAATTAAGGATGTTTAACCAAAATAAAAAGTATCCGGTATAAACAGTTTTGCCTCCAAACTTTGTTGTTGGAGGCAAAACGGTGTTGTTTTTTATTTCAAAATCGCTTACAAAGCCATGTCGTTGGTTTGGGAAAGGTATTCATTGATGGGTCCCATCACTTTTTCGATGCAACCATCTTCAAACGGTGATTGAAGATTGGCCGAACTGACCAATTGAAGGAACGGTTGACTGCCGCCTAATTTACAAAGGTTGACATAATCTGTAAAGGCTTGTTTGCTGTCGTCCATATTTTTTTTCCAGAACTGAAAAGCGCAAACTTGTGCCAACGTATAATCTATATAATAGAACGGTGTATGGTAAATATGGGCTTGTTTTTGCCAAAATGCCCCTCCTTCCAAGTATTCGTTGCCGTCATAATCGAGCCAAGGCTGATATTTTTGCTCTATTTCTCTCCATGCGCGGTTTCTTTGTTCCGGTGTGGCTTCGGGGTGTTCGTAAAGGAAGTGTTGGAACTCATCTACGGTTGCTCCGTAGGGTAAAAAGAGGACGGAGCCGCTCAAATGCTCGTACTTGAATTTTTCGGTGTCATTCTTGAAGAACATTTCCATCCATGGCCAGGTTAAAAACTCCATGCTCATGGAATGAATTTCGCAGGCTTCATAAGTTGGCCAGCGATATTCAGGTGTTTCGATGTCGCGGCTCATAAAAACTTGGAAGGCGTGACCAACTTCGTGGGTCAATACGTTAATATCGTGCGAAGTGCCGTTAAAGTTGGAGAAAATGAAGGGGGCTTTGTAGTTTTCTATGTATGTGCAATAGCCTCCCGGCACTTTACCTTTCTTGCTGACCAAATCCATGAGGTTGCTGTTGAGCATAAAGTTGAAAAACTCGGCCGTTTCGTGCGAAAGTTCTTCATACATCTGTGTGCCGTTTTCAACAATCCAATCGGGGTCTCCTTTGGGGGTGGGATTTCCGTTTTTGAACATCATGTTTATATCATAATACTTCAGGTCGTCTATTCCTAACCTTTGGGATTGGCGTTTTCTGAGTTCTTTTGAAATGGGTACGATGACATCCAAGATTTGTTTGCGGTAATCTGCCACCATATAGGGGTTGTAATCGGTTCGCAACATGCGTTTATAGCCCAATTGAACGAAGTTGTTGAACCCAAGACGTTGTGCCATGTCATTTCTGAGGGCAACTAATTGGTCGAGGATATGGTCGAACTCTTTTGCGTTGTCGGCAAAGAACTTCCATTTGGCTTCCGATGCTTGTTTGCGGATTTCGCGATCTGAATCTATCTCAAATGCCATAATATCAGACAAGTTGCGCTCTTCTCCCAAAAACATGATTTTTGCGGAAGCGCGGAGTTTGTCGTATTCGCTGATAAGGTGGTTTTCTTTTTGCAGGTCTTCGATAATGCTGGGGTGGAAGGTGAGTACTTTTACCTCTGCTATTTCAAACAAATGTTTACCCCATCTTTCCTGCAACTTTTTTTTGAACTTCGAGTGCAAAAGGGCATTGTAAAAACGCGCTTCGAAGCCTGTAAATATCGGGCGTTGGTCGTCAAAAAATATTTGTTCTTTTTCGTAGTCGGGATTGGTGGCATCTATACTGTACCGGATGCTTGCAATATTGACCATCGAATCGAAATCGGCGCGGAGGCGATTGATAAACTCAATGATGAGGTTTTGTTCGTCTGCGTTTTCTGCTTTTTCAAACTCGACTAACAATCGGTCAAATTCTTTTTCAAAAATGTGCATGTTGGGTCGCTCATACCTGTAGTTCTCGAATTTCATAGTGTGGTAGCTTAGTGAATAGATTGGTTTAGAGAATTTTATAGTAACCTTGCAAATTTACTAAAGGTTCTTTAACTGTCTAACCTCGCCTCTTTTTTTTAACCATTTGTAACTACCCGTGGACGGAATGTTCCTCAAACCCGCCTTTTTAATTGGAATGTTTGTATAGACGTGGCAATATATCCGATGAATTGTTTGGTTTTTTCATTTTTTGACTGAGGCATTTTTTAAAGATTTTCATACAAAAACCATTTCGCATAAAACGAGATTCATCATCCGATTTATTTCATCAAGGGAAGTTGAGCAGGTTCGAACTCTTTTACAATAGCCAAAACAAATTAACCATTAACCGTTAACCACTAACCATTATAAACTAATCACTAATTCCCTCAACGCTTTTTCGGGATTTAACCACCAATTGATGGAGTATAATCTCATAAACCGGAAGCCTAATCGCTGTAATTGCTCGTGCCGGTAGATGTCGTTGAGGGCGGCTTCGGGGCTTTCGTGTTTGCTGCTGTTGTCCACTTCTATGGCGATGACGGGTTTGGTGGGGTCGGGGTTTGTAATGGTGATGTCTATCACAAAACCGCCCGATTTGTCGAACGGAACGATTTGATGTTGAGGCAGGGCGAGAGTTAACCGCCTTACAATTTCAGATATTAAAATGCCGGACTCGCCATAATAGAGTGGCGGCTCGCTGATGGTTTCAAGACAATGTTTTTGCAGCAGATTTAAGATACTTTGTCGTTGTTCTTTGTTGTCGGTTTCAATCGCTTTGGCGTAAACCAGATAAGCATAGAAAATGCCTTTCCCCATATTGCCCGAAGTTTCGATTTCTGTGGCGTATTTGTTGTAAAATTGGGCGGGAATGGAAGTACAGACGTAAATCATTTGTCGGGCGCGGGTGATGATAACGTTCAACAACTTGTATCCTTTGGATTGGTTGATGGGTCCGAAGTTTTGGATAAACTTTCCATCGGGTTTTAGGCCGAAGGTAGTGGTCAGAATCATAATATCCCGCTCATCTCCTTGAATGTTTTCGAGATTTTTTACAAAAAAACCTTTCTCTTCATAAGCGGCAAAACGCGCGGCAATGCTTTCGTCCTTTTGTTTGTGTTGTTCGATGGTTTCGAGGAGCAAATTGCGCTGGTAAATATTGAACGTTGCCACTCCTATCGAGGGATATTCGGTTGTTTCGGATGAGCTTGAATTAATAGGTATGATTTCGTTCAACAAAATTTGCATGACCGCGTCTATTTCGGCTTGGTTGGTGCTTTTATCATACACCCCGTTAACCTCTATAAACCGTATAGGTTTATAATTTTGTTTGATGGGCATCGTTACCAAGCGCGAGCCATAAAAGGCGGCGTTGGAAAAATCAATTAAGTACGGGTGTTGAGAACGGTAATGAAAATCGAGGAAAGAACGGCTGTATCCCACATCTTCTGCATAAGCCAATAACGATTCTTTCTCTACAACATCCTGTGTTTTGAGTTCTTCCGAAGTCATTTCATCGTCTAATTCTTCCGTTTCTTCCAAGTCTGTGGCCTCTATCAACATGGCGTTTCCCGTATCGAAATAGCTGGAAGGCGGCATTTGATGGGTATCTCCCGAAACGATTTTGTTTTTACCCCTCAACAGGGCAGTATAGGTTTCTTCGAGGCGAAGTTGACTCGCCTCGTCAAATATCACCACATCAAACAGGTTTTCTATCAACGGCAGGATGGAACTGCACACCACCGGATTGACCAATAAGACCGGAAAAAAGTTGGTGAACAACGAAAAGTCGGCATGGATGATTTTTCTGAGCGGGTTGCGCTGCAATCCTTTTGTTCCGCGCTTGTTGTAGAGTTGTTTGATGTTAAATCCGGCGTTGCGAGTGTTAAAAAGCCCGACCGATTGGTCTTGTTTCAAATGCCATTCCTTTACAATTTTATTGGCTTGCATGATGCGCAAACGGTTCAGAAAAAGTTGGTACTGTAACTGACTTTGTTCGTTGTCGGGAATAGACCTGCTTTCGTGAAATTGAAGAAAGTTGTGAAAAAACCAATGTTCAAAGATGTTTCCCCACTTTGGCGAGTTCAGTTTGATGATGGCGACAATCAAATCCTGCTCTTGTTTTGAAATTTGGAGGTAAAAACGCTGCCAATCGTAAAAATCTTTAAACACATGGAGATGTTCCTGCACCGTTTTCCATTGTTTTTCGGTGCGTTTTAAAATCATCAATTGTGTAGCCGGTAAATCCGTCAGTTCGGATAGGCTTTCGTAGAGCAAACCTTGCTCGTTTTGTTGGTGGGCAAGTTTGAGATATGCCTGTTTCACCTCCATCAACCGCGATGCCATATTAAGAGCGGGAAGAGGATGACTGTAATGAAGCTGCTCTGTTTCTTGAACAATGCGCATTTTAATGGTATCAGACCATTGTTGCAACAGGATTTTGAGTTCGGTAATGTTTTCGAGCAGGGCGGTGAAACTTTCGGGCAGTTCGTTATTAAAAATGAGGAATTGATGCTTAAAATAGGGGTGTTTTTCGTGCAAATGCTTAATCAATTCGTACTGTACTCCAATTTCTTGTTGATGTTTTAGAATTAGTTTGTGCTTTCCGGAAACCAAACTCAATGCTTTGACCGAAATCGCATTAAACCCTATCCGTTGGTTGAAACTGTTGCCATATTTTGCAATATTTTCGGTAATAAAGTCCTGAAGTTCGTTGATTTGTTGCAACAGTTGGGCGTAAAATTGACGGTAATGCACATCGAGTTGATGTTTATAGTCGCTCAATAGGTCTTCAATAAGCGTGCATACCTTATTAATATGCACCACTTCCTTACCTCCCGTGTCTTGAAGCAAAAACTGCAACTCGCCGGCGTTTTGCGATAGAAATAACATGGGATTGACCACCATCAATGGATGTTGCAAGGTATTTACCTTTTCATAAAACACCTGTGCAGTGTTCACCACTTCCGAAAATCGGGCAAATTCGGCAGAGGGATTGGTAAACATCGGGCGAAAAAGGTCGTTATAGTTTAGTTTTTCTTCCGGTTCAAGCTTTCCCTCAGCCACCAAAAACTTACCGACCAAATCTGTCCAGTTCCAATGATTCAGTAGCTTTTGGGCTAAAAATTGATGGGTTTGGTGGATATTTTCTTGTAGTTTTTGGGTAGAAAGCAGCAAACTTTGGTATTCATCTTCCGAAAAATGTGCCGGTTGCCGATGTGTTTCTATTTGATTTCGCACATGGTCTATCACCTTGGTACGGTCTTTTGCAATGTCTTCGATAATGACCGTCAATTCTCCCAGCCCAATGACGGACAAATTGTTTTGAACCACCTCCAAAGCCGTCCGTTTTTCGCATACCACAAGGCATTTGGCATGATTGGCAAGGGCATTTGAGATGACGGCGGTCAAGGATTGACTCTTTCCGGTTCCGGGTGGCCCTTGTATGATTTGTTGGTGGTGAATGGCGATATTATTGACCACCGCTTGTTGCGAAGGGTCTGTTTTGACACAAACAAACGTGTGTTGTTGGTACGATTGTTCGTGCATTTCGGCGGCGGGTTCGTCCAAACCTGCCTCGTTTTTATCAACAAAACCCGTTTCTTTGTCCAAAACGGTTCCACTTTTTTCAACCCTGCCCGTTTCCGGGTCTGTTTCGGGCAAATCGGTGGTCGAAACCTGCAATACAGCGTTTTCTCTCCCAATCAGTTCATCAATATCTTTGATGATGCTTTGTTTTTGCGTCTTAAAGATGCCCAAAACAGCCGACCATCGCAATATCGGTTTCGAAATGTCGAGATGTTTGAGCGTATCCGGCCCGGGACAAACGCCGATAGTGGATTGCGGATATTCTTCTCCGGCATTTAATTGTTGAAGGAGTTGATTGCAAAGGTTTACAATGCCCTGTTCGGTCAGAGGATTGTC
The DNA here is from genome assembly GCA_937907475.1 of uncultured Bacteroidota bacterium. Classification (GTDB taxonomy): domain Bacteria; phylum Bacteroidota; class Bacteroidia; order Chitinophagales; family UBA2359; genus UBA2359. The sequence goes on from CALCIK010000142.1 coordinate 46,757, forward strand.
CAAATCGTATTGATTGAGGATGTTTTGGAGGGTAATGCCCTCATCATTTTCGATGTGTGAAATTAAAACCTGATTGAGATAGACCGCAAAGTCATCGTTGCGCCGAATAACCCACCGAAACGCATGTGTATTGGACTTTTCTATCTCTAAATTCCAAATTAAAATGGGTGCTTTGATGATTTTTGAAGGGTCGCGCCGGTCGCGTTTTATCAATAACGGGTATCCTATTCCAAAAGGCTTGGTTCCATGCTCTAAAAAGTTGTCGTTGTTTTCGTAAAAAACGGCGTTTAGCTTTTTCTGAAGGGTTTGAAGCACTTTTTGCTCGTCTGCCGGAAGTGAATGGATGGATTTTGGATAGTCGTAAGTAATGGGTAAGCTAAATTTGGGCGAGTTGAGAAGATGCGTAATCAGTTTACTCGCCAATTTGCTTTGTAAAAGGTCTAAACTCGCCACATCCACCCTATTCAAAAGGTTTCCCGGCAACGCATTGAGGTGAATAGATCGCCGATTGCCAATAGTAAGCTTTTGTCGAAGCAGTTGGAGGAGTTTTTGGGAAGACATTGTTTTTTTAGTTATGAGTTATAAGTGATGAGTTATGAGTTGTTTATAACCCCGAAGTGGTGATAGGAATGTAACAATGAAATATGAATGGAAATTTACCCGGAAGGGGTGAAAATATTTTAGCAATTGGTGTTTGATGTGGTGGACATGATTGTTTTTTGTTGATAATAATCGTTAACCCATCGCAAAATTACAAAAATTTACACAAATTAGGTTTAGATAGATTTGGTTATTCAATGATGTTATTTGGATGGAATATTTTTCCCGACAACCCAATGTTAAATCCCCTAAAATGAACGAACATCTGTGAAGACACCAACAACAGCGAATGGAGAACAATCGTAAATCAATAATAACCAGTCTAAAGTCTTAAGTCCAAAGTCTTAAATCTTCTTTCTCCAATCGTAAATCGTAAATACTCCCCCTCTTTTATGCAAAAACCAGCCTTACTCCTACTCACTATACTTTTATTTAGTTCGTTTGTTCATCAATTTTATGTCAGCATTACCGAAATCCAATACAACCGCGACACACAATCGTTGGAAGTGAGTTGCAAGGTCTTTGCCGATGACTATATTTTTGCGGTTGAAAAAGAGTATTCGCAAAAACTGCATTTCGGAACGCCAAATCAACATCCAAAATCCGATGAAATGATGGAACAATACGCTCTTTGCCGATTACAACTAAAGGCAGACGGTCAACCCTTGACGGTTAAGTACATCGGAAAAGAAATAGAAATGGATGTTTTTTGGTTCTATTTTGAAGTACCCGTTTCAAACTTTCACGAACTCGAAGTTGGTAATAATATGCTGATGGAGTTATTCCCCTCGCAAACAAATATTGTCCACATTTCCAAAGATGACAACAAAAAGTCCCTCCTTTTGAACCGAAATCAAAAGTCGGGAATCGTTGAATTTTAGAGTTGAGATTTTAGATTCTAGATTTAAGACAATAGACTTTAGACTTTTACCATTTGCGCTCCAGTTCAAGACATTTTCCCTCCTGACAAAGGCATTTTCCTCCCGACTTTTTGAATAATCCTGACCATTATTCAGTTCTTACGCCCCCTCATTGCCAAAAATGTCACGACAAAACCGGTTATTTAGAAAGCAAGTTGTAGCTTTTTGGAAATAGTAGAGGCGGGTGGATTAGAAAAAAACCGGTTAATCTCAACCTTCATCTCACTTTAGGGCTTCCGCTTTCTGCCTATATTTTTGGGCTTCTGTTGAGTTGCCCGATTGGTCGTAGGCTTGAGAAAGGGTGAGGTAGGCAGTTTTGTCGTTTGGGTTAATGGCGATGGCTTTTTCTGCTGCGGTAATAGCTTGGGAGAATGACCCTTGGAGGAGGTAAAAATGTGCAGAGAGGGTGTGGAATTGTGATTTTTGAACGTACAAGGCAGCCCCTTTCAGTAGAATATCTTGTGCCGGTTGGAATTTTTTAGCGTTGTAATAACTCCATGCCAACAGCCTGTACGCTTCGGGATAGTATTTCTCAATATCTAAGGCTTTCTCAAGATGGGGTATCGCTTCGTCATATTTCTCTTGTTCATAGAAAAACTGCCCCATCGCAAAATAAGGAGCAGGGTCATCTTTAAACATCACGATGGTTTGTTCAAAAATAGGTAATGCCTTGTCAAACATTCCCAAATTAAGGTAGGCATTGCCCAAGTCGAGGCGGGCGGACAAGAATTTGGGGTAAATTTCTAACGCACGAAGTTGGGCTGCTTCAAATTTTTTGAAATAGTTCATTGCCTGCTCCTTGTTGCGAGTTGTTTGCAGTTTGTTCAACCATACTTTACCATAATTAACATGTGCAATAGCGTTGTCCGGCATGTTTTCGATGTCGGAAGTGAACAGCGTTTCGTTGTTTTTCCAAACTTGGTTGCGAGAAAATGTTTTTGCGGCATTGAAGAACAATAGGATGCCAATCACCAAGGCAAATGCGTAGTTATTCACCGTGTCGCGGCGTTCGGGATGGAAGTGTTTTTGAGTAAACGAGCCAATTGCATAAACAATTGCAATACAAAACCCGATGGAAGGCATCAATAAAAACCGTTCGGCAAGGGTGTCGGGCAATACATTATATAGATGGGCATAGATTTTAAACACATAGTTGCTGCCCAACGGAATTTGGAGCGTTGCAGGCAAAAGCATGGTGATATGCGTATAGACAGACAAAGTAATAAAGTAGAACAAGATGCCAAAACCGATGATACTTTTTTGTCGCAACCCATAAACGGCATACAAGATTAAACATAAATGCAGCAAAGCGATGACCCAAACCCTGTAATCGGAAAAATCGGTGACGGGCAATTGGTTAAAACCGTAGTGATAGACTAAGGTAATGGGGAGTATCAAGAGTTGGAGGTATTTACCCAAAACAACGACCATAGTCGCCACCTTTTGCGAAAGCGAAGATGCTCCAATCAACGTATTGTTGAGTGGTTCGACCGGTCTGTTGGGTTCCGTTGGAGGAGGCGGGAGGGTTGCGGCTTCGATATCGGTTGCAGGTAATGCGGCATCTTGTTTTGAGCCTTCGACCTGCCAAATAAACAAGGCGGCGATGCTCATTACGCCTAAACTGACAAACAATGGCGTGAGCTTTTGCTTTAAATTTTCGGCATTAAACCATGACCATACTATCCACCCGAATAACAACAAGGCGATATTATAGATAGCCAATGCCTGAAGTCGCAACCCTACGGACAACAGAAACAAGGTCGTTAATGCAATTGTCAGTCCGATGAATAAAATTCGCCTCGACTGCCATTGTTGTGATAACCATTGAACCGGCTGAGGGTGAATATATGCAAAGAGTATTGGCACGATGCCCAGCAAAGTAATAGCATTTTCTTTACTCAACGCCGACAGGGTAAACAAACCAAGTGCCACTGCTAACCATCGCCATTGCATCGTAGCAATACCTTTTGCGACAAAAGACAAAGCCAATAACCCAAAAAACAGCATTAGTAATTCGTCACGGCTTTTAATGTTTGCAACCGACTCGGCATGAACGGGTAAAACAACAAAGAGCAAGGAAGCATAAAAAGGCAACCATTTTACCCTTCCACCAAAAAGCAGTTGCAAGAAATAAAACAACGCAACACAGGTGAGGGCGTAAAGCAAGACGTTGAAAAAATGTCCTACGTGCGGGTTGTTTCCAAAGACAGCAACTTCTATTGCAAAAGAAGTTTGAGCGATGGGGCGATAGCTTTGTCGCTCAGGGAGATAGACTTTTTCGGTAAATATTTGCGGCAATCCGGTAAATCCGGCTTGCGTGTGTTGGTTATTGACAATAACCGCATAGTCGTCCCAAGCGTAATCGTGTTTGATGGTATTGGCATACAGTAAAAAAGCGAAGCAAAAAATTACCAACGCCTTTCCAAGCAAAGTATCGAAAAAAGCCATTAGCTTTGACGCATCATTTGACATAAAAAATCTTTTTCTTAGTGGTTAATTTTTAGGCTTCAATCGTAAATCTAAAATCATCAATCCATTCTTATCGGGCGGCAAGATAACTGATTTAGCGGATTATTGGATTGCTGTGATTTTTTAGGCTTTTGTGGTCAATAAAGTTTTGAAACGTAAAATCTACTTACACAATGCGTATTGTTCGATACTTTTTGTTTTGTTCTCTGTTGTTCAGCCTTGTTTTAATGGTTCAGAACGGGTGCAAGTCTCCTTCAAAAGAGGCTGCTAAATTAAGCGATGAAGAAGTAAAGGCTGCCATTCAAAAAGAGCCGGATACGGTGAATTTTGTATTAAAGACTGCCGAGAGTTATTTTATACAGATGGATTATACAAAGGCAAAGAAATACTTTAAAGAGGTGAAAGAACTCACCAATTCGGAAACTGTCAAAAAATATGTTGATCAGCGGTTGGAAGACTGTGATGAGAAGATAAAAGCCATGCCAACCTTAGAAAAAGAACCTGCCCCCGAACCGCCTACCGTTGATTGGTGGAACAATTTGGACGAAGATTGGCAAAAGGTTTTGAACCCCGAAAATGACTATATAAAAGGAGATGCCGATCAAAAAGAGGTAACGTTTTTGTTTGAGAACCGCTTGATGATTACCTTCCCTCATAAAGACATATCCGATTTAGAGCCATTGCGTCCTTTAAAGAAAATGCAGGTACTTATTTTAACGGGCACAAAAGTTTCATCTCTCGAACCGCTTTCCGAGCATAAAAAGATGCTTACGCTTCGATTTGAAAACACTCCGGTTACTTCTTTAGAGCCTGTTGCCCAAATGACCAAACTTCAGGATTTGCGCTGCTCTTTTACCGGTGTTACCTCAGTAGAGCCTATCAAACCATGTATCAATCTAAGGTATATTGATCTTTCGTCAACGAAGATAAACAATATTGATGCCCTATATGGAATGCATCTCCTCATTCACCTCGATTTCTCGAACACTAAAGTGTCTTCTTTAGAACCGCTTCGCAACATCGGAGCATTGGAAACGCTTTATTGTATCAATACTCCCGTGAGCGATTTACAACCGCTTTCCAAATTGGGCTTGCTTCGGATATTGAATATCAGCGGCACTAAGGTTACTTCGCTTGCCCCACTTGACAATCTTAAGAAACTCGAAAAGCTCTATTGCAAAAGCACCGCTATCACACCTGATGAGGTGAACAGATTCAAAGCTCTACATCCTACTTGCGAAGTGATTTATTGAGTTTGAAATTACCTCTTTAAAGGTGATGGATGAATTTGTGGGCTTGTGTTCCGAACAAACCGTCCTTCCCATTAGTTTATTGACCATTTGGGGGTAATTTTGCAGTTTATTCCCCTGTCTATTCCATCTATACATGAGCCAACCTTCGCCCACTTCGTCAAACAGTAAAAGCGGTAACGTGCTTGACTGGCAATTATTTAAGCGCGTCCTTGCATTGGCAAAGCCATTTAAAGTTCAATTCATTATTGCCACTTTGCTTGCCTTATTGTTGGCCGGGATTAGCCCCCTTCGCCCCTACTTGGTGCAAATTACGGTAGATCAATTCATACTTGTTGGAGATGCTCCCGGATTGGGCCGAATGACTATTTTGTTGGTGGTCATGTTGATGATTGAAAGTGTCTGCCGTTACCAATTTGGATATTTAACCTCGTGGTTGGGACAGTCGGTTATCAAAAACCTTCGGGTCAGCGTGTTTACCCATATCTTGAATTTCCGGCTTCGTTACTTCGATACCACACCCATCGGCACTTCTACGACTAGGGCAATTAACGATGTAGAAGCGGTAAACGATGTTTTTTCGGAAGGGATGATAACCATCATTGCCGATTTGTTTACCATCATCATGGTGCTTTCCATCATGTTATACACCGACTGGAAGCTGACTTTAGTTTGTATGGTAACCTTTCCGTTCCTTGTTTATGCGACCTACATGTTTAAAGAAGGCATCAAAAAAACATTTCAGGATGTTCGCACACAAGTTGCAAGAATGAACGCCTTTTTGCAAGAACACATTTCGGGCATGGGAGTAGTTCAAATATTTGCAGCCGAAAAGCAGGAAATGGAAAAGTTTGTCGAGATTAACCAACGCCAAACCGATGCCAACATCAAATCTATCTGGTACTATTCCATTTTCTTCCCGGCTGTAGAAATTATCATTGCAACTTCTTTGGGATTGATGGTGTGGTATGGCGCACATTCAGTCATTAGTGGTCATACGACCCTTGGGGTGTTAATTGCTTTTATCCTTTATCTCAATATGCTGTTTTACCCCATGCGGATGCTGGCTGATAAGTTTAATACCCTTCAAATGGGAATGGTCGCCTCCGAGCGGGTCTTTTCTGTCCTTGACCGCAACGAACAAATTCCCGATAATGGTAAACAAGTAGCACATTTCAACGGGGATATTGCCTTTAAAAATGTTTGGTTTGCCTACAACGATAAAGACTGGGTATTGCGAGATGTAAACTTCGAGGTGGGTGCGGGTCAAACGCTTGCCATTGTTGGTGCTACTGGTGCCGGTAAATCTTCAATTATTAATATCCTCAACCGTTTTTACGATATTCAGCAGGGGAGTATTGCCATAGACAATACCAACATTAAAGACTATACTTTACATTCCTTGCGCAGCAATATCGGTTTGGTTCTGCAAGATGTATTTCTCTTTTCGGGTTCTATTTTTGAAAACATCACCTTAAGAAACCCCGATATCACTCGTGAACAGGTATATCATGCTGCCCAATTGATGGGAGCAGATGGTTTTATAGAAAGACTGCCGGGAGGATATGATTACAAGGTGATGGAACGAGGGGCCACGCTCTCGATGGGTCAAAGGCAGCTCATTTCATTTATCAGAGCATTGGTTTTTAACCCCCGCATTCTTATCTTAGATGAAGCGACTTCTTCGATTGATACCGAAACGGAACAAATGGTGCAATATGCAATGGACAAATTGGTTCAAAACCGAACTGCTATCATCATTGCTCACCGCCTCTCTACCATTCAACATGCCCACCAAATTATCGTCCTCGACAAAGGGGAGATTGTAGAAATGGGTAATCACGAAGCGTTGCTGGAACTCAACGGTCATTACCGCAAACTTCACGACACACAATTTGCGGCTTTGGTAGAGTGAGGTAATTCATCAGTTTAAGGTCGATATGTTGTCATTCATATCAAATACCCGCCCCTTCAATGTGCCGTTTCAAAACATTCTTCCAATTGTTTTGTTGAAGTAAAATCGAAGTATCCTCAACAAGAAGAAACTAAACAATGGCACAATATTCCATCAAAGACATCGAAAATCTTTCGGGTATCAAGGCGCATACACTAAGAATTTGGGAACAACGGTATAAATTATTTAAGCCGTTGCGCACAGACACCAATATTCGCTACTACTCCGATTGCGAATTAAAACTCATTTTAAACGTAGTGCTGTTAAGCAAAATGGGCTACCGTATTGGCACGATTGCCAAGATGAGTTCGGACGATATTAAATCGAGTATCAACAATCTCAGTTCGATAGACATCAAGTATGAGGCATTGGTGAATGACCTGACCCGTGCGATGATTGATGTTGATGAAGACAGGTTTGAAAAGATTATCGCAACGGGGATTCTTCAATATGGTTTACCCAAAACAATGTTGCATATTATTTACCCATTTTTGGTAAAGATTGGGGTCATGTGGTTGACAAGCAATGTTAATCCCGCTCAAGAACATTTTATTACCAACCTTATCCGCCAAAAAATCATCGTAGCGATTGACGGGCAAATCCCGAAGTATAATGAATGCTCGAAACACTACCTGCTCTATTTACCCGAAGGCGAATTACACGAAATTAGCCTGCTCTTTTTAACCTATTTGCTTAAAAGCAAAAACCACCGTATTACCTACCTCGGCATGAGTGTTCCGTTGAACGATGTGGTTGAAGTGGTTCAACATAAAAAGCCCGATGCCATCTATACCATCTTTACCTCTTTCCCAAAAGAGGACAACCTCGAACCCTATATCAAAAGTATATCAGAAAAATTCAACGACACTCCTGTTTATATTTCGGGCATCAGGCTTACAGATATCAGAAAAGCTCCCCCAAAAAACATCCGTTTCCTCCACACCTTAGAGGAGGTGTTAACTCATTTTCAAATTACTATTGAGTAAGGACTGCGAAGCCAAACTTTGAGATTTATTCCCTTTAAGTTGTAAGATAGCATAGTTTGAATTGGGTTGTATGTGGGGACACAGACAATGGCGGGAAGGAGAAAACCTGATTACCTTAATAAAAAAAGCATCAAATAAACACACAAACCTTATTACCTGATTATCAACACGGTAACAAGTAAACTCACAAACATTGTCAATAAGGTAATAAGGTTGAGAGGATAAGATATTGCCCTGTTACTAAGGTAATAAGGTTGAGACGCAATATATTGAAAACGGTAAACTCATCGGGATTACAGGTTCTAACAGCATAAAGGGAATAGATTGGATAGTATTGAATGAACAGCTTGCCTTTCTAATCAATGTCTGTAATGTTGATGACAGAACCCTCTATTGCCAAATAGGTTTCGTGGAAAACCGGACGTGCTTCTGTTAATAACCGTTCGGGCTTGTCATAACGCGATGAAAAATGACCTAAAAACAAACGTCCTACATTGGCAGCACGAGCAATCTTGGCGGCATCCACAGCCGTAGAATGACCTCTATCATAAGCCAATTCCTGCATATCGCTCATGTAGGTACTTTCGTGATACAATACATCAACTCCTGATAATAAAGGAATAAGAGCTTCATTGTAAGCCGTATCTGAACAATAGGCATACGAGCGAGGTATCGGTGGCGGTTCGGTCAATTCGTGATTAGGGATGATAGTCCCTGATTGGGTAATGAAATCGTCCCCGTTTTTTATGTCCGAAATCACCTTGAAAGGGATTTGGTATTGCTCAATCTTTTCTGCTCTCATTCGCCGTTGTCCCAGTTTTTGTTTGATTAAAAAGCCAGTACACGGAAGGCGATGTATCATAGGGAGAGTGCTTACCGTGATTAAATTGTTTTCAAAAATCACCCCTGTTTGGTCAGCATCAATGGGGTTGAAAATGATGGGATAATCGGGTTTTCTTCCATTAGAACTAACCATTTGATGCAATGCTATCACCTTTTCCAAATCGGGAGGGGCATATAAAGTGAGCGGTGCTTGCCGGTCGGTTAAGGAGAAAGTATCTAACAGGGGGAGAATGCCATGAAAATGATCGCCATGAAGATGGGAGATAAAAATATGGTTGATTTTGGAGGTCTTTACCCCATAACGCTGCATTTGCATTTGCGTACCTTCCCCACAATCGAGTAAAAACAGATTTTCATTGACATTGACCAATTGAGCGGAGGGATGACGGCCATTGGCAGGCATAGCGGAGTTCGACCCCAAAATGGTAACGTTAAAGGTCATTGTTCATTGGTTTTATAGAGGCAATAGAAGTTAAGCAAAGGGATAATTGGTAAATCATTTACCCTTCTACCTCCGGCCAGAATGTATTTGGACATCGGAAAGAAATGGCTACTGACAATTCCCAACCATGTTTTCGGGAACCACCCATTCGTCGAACTGTTCGGGGGTGAGCAGTCCAAGTTCTACTGCTACTTCTTTGAGTGTTTTCCCTTGTGCATGGGCTGTTTTGGCAATTTTGGCGGCGTTGTCGTATCCTATCTTGGTGTTGAGAGCCGTTACTAACATGAGCGAGTTCTGTAAATGCTCTTTGATGACGGCATAGTTGGGTTCGATACCCACCACACAATGTTTATTGAACGAGTCGGCTGCATCGCCGAGTAATCGGGCAGATTGGAGCAGGTTGTAAATCATCATGGGTTTAAACACATTGAGTTCAAAATGACCGGTACAACCTCCAATGTTGATAGCCACATCGTTGCCCATCACCTGTGCGCAAACCATCGTCATTGCTTCCGATTGGGTGGGGTTCACCTTTCCCGGCATGATGGAAGAGCCGGGTTCGTTTTCGGGAATGGTGATTTCACCAATGCCGCTTCGGGGACCGGAGGCCAATATCCTGATATCGTTGGCAATTTTCATCAAGCTGACCGCCAATGTTTTTAATGCACCGGAAGCTGCAACGATGGCATCGTGGGCGGCTAAGGCTTCAAATTTGTTTTCGGCGGTGATGAAGGGATGACCCGAAAGTTGGGCAATTTGTCGGGCGACTTCTTCGGCATAGCCTTTGGGCACGTTGATGCCTGTGCCGACTGCCGAGCCGCCTAATGCCAACTCGGACAAATGGGGTAAAGTGTGGCGGATGGTTCGAAGCGAGTGATCTAATTGCGACACATAACCGGAGAACTCCTGACCAAGCGTGAGCGGCGTGGCATCCATAAAATGGGTGCGTCCTATCTTGACCACCTTCATAAAGGCTTCGCTTTTTTCCTTGAACACGTTTCGCAGTTGTTCGACACAGGGGATAGTGTGTTCTACTATCAGGCTATAAGCCGCAATGTGCATGGCGGTGGGGAAAGTATCGTTCGAAGATTGGGATTTGTTTACATCGTCGTTGGGATGTAAAACTTTCTTTTCATCGGTCAAAGCTCCGCCGGTCAAGACATGCGCCCGATTGGCTATTACCTCGTTCACATTCATATTGGTTTGCGTGCCGGAGCCGGTTTGCCAAACCACCAACGGAAACTCCTCATCTAATTTACCTGACGAAATTTCATCGCAAACGGTGGCTATCAAATTGGCTTTCTCTGCACTAAAATGATCGCAGGTAACATTGGAATATGCGGCGGCTTTTTTCAGAATGGCATAAGCGCGTATGATTTCGATGGGCATTCGCTGCCCGCCGATGGTAAAGTTTTGAGAAGAGCGTTGTGTTTGTGCTCCCCAATACCGGTTTGCAGGCACCAACACGATGCCCATAGTGTCTTTCTCGGTTCTATATTGTATTGACATGTAGTAATTTGATTTTTTTAAAGAAACGCAAAGGTAAGGGTTTTGTTTGATAAATGGGAGTGAAAGGTATTACACGTGCGAAATGGTGAATTGTGAATGGTGAATGGTCAATGGTCAATAGTGAATGGTCAATGGTCAATAGTGAATGGTCAATAGTGAATGGTCAATGGTCAATGGTCAATGGTCAATGGTCAATAGTCAATGGTCAATGGTCAATGGTGAATGGTCAAATGCTTTAAGTCTAAATTCACAACTCACCATTCACAACTCACCATTCACAACTCATAACTCATAACTCATAACTAAAATTCAGTACCTTGCGGGAAATATCCTTAAAACCACTTTCTTTCATGTTTTCCATCAAACCCTACCGCCAACTTAGCGGACATAATGCCTCCATCTTTGCACTTGCAAGGGCAGAAGAACCTGATTGTTTCTATAGTGCCGATGGGAATGGGTGGGTGGTTAAATGGGATTTGCGGCAGGAAGACTTTGGTCAAGCTATTGCACAAGTACCCTCTAATGTTTTTTCCCTGCGTTACTTACCTTCTTTACAACTATTGGCTGTGGGCAGTATGCAGGGAATTTTATACTTTATTGACCTTGACAAAAACAAAGTCTTAGAGCCTCCTTTGCAGTTCGAGAAATCGGTGTATAGTATCGAAACGCATCAAAATCTATTGTTCGTAGGAACGGGAACAGGTGGATTGATTGAGATTGACCCGTTGACATTAACCGTCAAAAGAACGTTATCGGTTTGTAATCAAAGCATCAGGAGCATTCACCCGCACCCTACCCTACCCTTGTTGGCGTTGGGTTGCAGTAATCACTTGATTTACTTGGTCAATGCAGAAACACTTGACATCATTGAGGAGTTAACTTATCATCAAAACTCGGTCTTTTCGGTTCGCTTTTCGCCCGATGGGCGTTATTTGTTGAGTGGTTCGCGCGATGCTTTTATGGCTGTTTGGGAAATCAACGCCGGACAACCTGCCGCTTTATTACACACTATACCTGCGCATTTATTTACCATCAACAGCATCACCTACCTCCCACCCCTTCGCTTGTTTGCTACTGCATCGAGAGATAAGACGGTAAAAATATGGCGTTCCGATAATTTTGAACTGTTGAAAGTGATAGACAACACTAAATCGGACGAATGGCAAGCACATAAAAACTCGGTCAACTGTCTGTTGTGGATGCCACAAGAACAAATGCTTGTTTCGGGGGGCGATGACCGAAACCTTTTTGTTTGGCAGATAGAAGAATAATTGTCTTGCTTTGCCCAAAGATAATTTCAAAAGGAGTCGGTAACATTGGTAAATGTATTACTTTTGTTTTCCGTTAACAATAGGTTACTAAGAATTAAGCAGAAATAGACCCCAAAGATAATTGTTCAAAGATTTTGGGGTGATTTTTAGGCAATTTACTATCACTTACAGAGATGTCAATAATACAATTAATCAAAAATTGGTTGTGAGACCTTATTACTTTATTATCAAAGGGTTAATAAGGTAATAAGGTTGCGAAGATATGCTATCACTCGGTTACTAAGGTAAGAAGGTTTCAACTGTGAATCAATTTTCAAACTTTATCGCGATTTTACAAAGGCGAATTACAATAAAATTGCTCTAATATTTTAAACACGTTTTCTGATATTGGCAGTCCTTCATCCACCACTCCCTACTTTAATTCATCACCCGAACCCAATACAAGCATGATACTTTCCGACAAAACGATTATGGAGGCTATTAAGAAAGGCTCGATCGTTATTGAACCATTTAAACACGAATGTTTGGGCACCAATTCTTACGATGTTCATTTGAGCAGATATTTAGCCGTTTATAAACACCGCGTTTTAGATGCACGGAAACACAATGAAATTGAAGAGCTGATTATCCCTCCCGAAGGGTATGTGTTGCAACCGGGAACGCTGTATCTTGGGGTTACCGAAGAATATACCGAAACCCATGAGCATGTGCCGTTTTTGGAAGGTAAATCGAGTATCGGACGATTGGGAATAGACATTCACGCCACCGCAGGCAAGGGGGACGTTGGATTTTGTAACACTTGGACTTTAGAAATTTCCTGTGTTCAGCCGGTCAAAGTTTATGCCGGAATGCCGGTCGGTCAGTTGATTTACTTTTCCATTGAAGGTGAAATCAACAATCCGTACAACAAAAAGATGAATGCCAAATACACCAAGCGCACCCTTAAACCGGTGGAAAGCATGATGTGGAAAAACACTTTTTAAATGCCGTTGTGCAGGTGGAGGCGTATCATGGATGAAATGACGTTGATGGCTACGTCGTTATTGCCCCCTTGGGGCACAATGATATCTGCAAAACGCTTGGTGGGTTCGATGAACTGTTGGTGCATGGGTTTGACTGTTTTCTCGTAACGGTCCAGCACTTGTTTGATGCTGCGCCCACGCTCCAATATATCCCTGCTGATGCAGCGTATCAATCGGTCATCGGCATCGGCATCTACATACACCTTGATGTCCATGCAATCCCTCAAAGCGGCATCGGTCATGATTAAAATGCCCTCTACAATGAGTACATCCGTTGGTTGGATGAGCATGGTTTCGTGCTGCCGCGTACAGGTCAGGTAGGAATAGAAAGGCATGTGGATAGGCCTCCCGCTTTGGAGTTGCTTTACATGTTCCACCAACAATTCAAATTCGATGGAAGCGGGGTGGTCGAAGTTCAACAAGTGGCGTTCTGCTAATGGTAAATGGCTGTTGTCGCGATAGTAATTATCTTGCGGCAATACAATCACCCGATTTTCGGGCAGTAATTCCACTATTTTGCGCACAACGGTTGTCTTTCCCGAACCGGTTCCTCCGGCAATTCCTACTACGAGCATATTGAGATGGTGGGTGGGTGGTCTTTTATTTACCGCAAATTAACAACTAATTTACCAAAAACAACACCGTTCAAACCACTAACATTGGTTTTTCAATTTATTCGCTACATTTGGGCACTATTTATTTAATCACCCATTTGAATTACTTGGTTATGAAAAAATCTCTGCTTTATCTGTTGTTCCTTCAAATTCTGATTTTACCTTCCGTCCAACAAGCCGTTTCTCAAGACACTTTGCCCGAACCCACACTTGCTTTTACCCTTCCACACGACCCTTCTTTTGGGTTTTACCCAGTCGTTACCGGCAGTTTTGGACTGAAGCCCAATCTTAGCTTCACTTTTTACGGCATCTATTGGACAAATCCCGGCTTTGCCAATGCTTTTCCTGCCGGAACCGATTGGTTTTTAGAAGCAGGTGCCGGGGTTAGTTTTTTTCCCGCCGAAGGTTTATTGCTCAATCCTTCAATTGGTTTTACACATGGCAAGCTCCTGTCGGGTGGGACAGAAGGGGTGATTGCCGATGGCATGGTTCCCAACCTTGCCGCATTTTACAACAAAGGTCGTTTGGAGACCGAGTTTTACGCCGCTTATTATAAATCCCTTCGCAAAGAAGGCCCCGTTACAACCGATTACTTTTTGGGTTGGTTGTATGCGGGTGCCGTGCTGCATCAATATGTATCGGTTGGATTGCACTACGAACAGTTCGACATCACTCGCATTACCGGCGGTGAAGACCAAAACCTTTATCGTTGGTTGGGGCCTTACGTCAAGTTTACGCTTCCCAAGGGTTATTTCTTCCGTTTTTCGGCCGGTAATAACTTTACCAAAGACAATGGCTTTTCTTCTGAGTTTTATAGGTTGGGGCTGTTTTTGCCGGTGTTGTGAATGGTGAGTTGTGAATTGTGAATGGTGAATGGTGAATGGTGAATGGTGAATGGTGAATTGTGAATTGTGAATTGTGAATTGTGAATTGTAAGAAAGAAAAGGAATTGATTGTTACTGTGGTCAACTTTAGTTCATTAGGCAATAGCAATTCATTAGCATAATCATCAATAGCCCCAACTTTAGATGGGGGAAAGGGAGTAACCAATAGCTATTCAATAGCCAATTCCATCAATAGCCCCCGGCTTTAGATGGCTGGAAGTAAAAACATCTTGAAAACAAAGGGTTTGGGACTATCACAATCCCAACTTCACGTTATTTTTAGAGTTTTTATGAAAGAAGTTTGCCACGAATGCACGAATAAAGACAATAATCATTCGTGCATTCGTGGCAAAAAAATATTGAATAAAAAAAGCCACGAATGCAAGAGTAAATTTTAATTTATTCGTGCATTCGTGGCAAAACTCTTAACTTTTGTTTTTTTTAGTGGATAAAAGTCAAATGTGAGGGGTCGCTCCAATTGCTGATACCTCTGCTGTTGATACAACGAATTTGCACCCAAATGTTACTGCCCAAGGTTAAACCGGTAATAGTCATGGTAGATTTAGTACTGACGGGTAAATGAATCCATCTGGCATCGGGTCCAAATTCATCAGCCGTATAACGACATTCATAGACATCGGCATTGTCAACCGGCTCAACTTTAGCATCAGCCGTAGCGGTAAGTTTGCCATAATTTAGGCTCAAAATTACCGGAGTGTCGGGTGAGGCTTTGGGGGGTTTGTTGCCTCCAAAAACACTAAATGCTGTTCTTAGCATAACGGCTCTGTTATTGGCAGAATGGTCTTCGATATAACTTGCCAAAAGGCGCAAATCAATTTCCAACAATGCTCGTTTTTCGTCTCTCACGATACGTGCTGCTTTACTACCGTCTGTAGCCAAGGCAACTGCAAGTTCAAAATCATCTTTCCGCGCAGTAACATGCGCAACAGTAGGTACGGTAACAAGGAAATCGGGATTGTCGGTGAGGGCTAATATGACCCTGTAAACAAAGGCCAACAAATCGTTGTGTTTAAAGTGGACAAAACTTAATAAAATCTTGTAAATGTACATAACTAAAAGGTTTTGGGGTTAAAAAAATATGTCAAATGTAAAAGTGCAATTTTAGAGTAGCCTTTTTTAAGGAAATGCTTTGTTTTGTAAGTTTAATGTTTTAACTTCCCGCGCTTCTGATACTAAAGACGCAAAACAGGTTATCTCGGTTGGCTGAACCCCAAAATATTTTTTTGAGACCCCAGTCGCCAACTATCACAAAGCCTTATTGGAAAAGGCTTTGTGAAGATTTTTGGGGCAAAAAAAATTTTGAACTACCCTCCGTTTCATGTTCTATGGTATCAAGAACGATTATCAATGGGTGGTAAATAATCGATTTATTTGAGAGAATAATCGATTTATTTGAGAGAATAATCGATTTATTTGGGAGAATAATCGATTTATTTGAGAGAATAATCGATTTATTTGAGAGAATAATCGATTTATTTGGGAGAATAATCGATTTATTTGAGAGAATAATCGATTTATTTGAGAGAATAATCGAT
>CALCIK010000143.1 GCA_937907475.1 uncultured Bacteroidota bacterium
TATGAGCAAGAACGTTTCATTTATGAGCAAGAACGTTTCAAAAGACAAGCAGAAAGTTTAACACTAATAGACTTCGCTTCTATTTGAGTTGCTTTCGAAAAAGGTCTACATACCCACGTTCATCAATCGTAAATCTAAAGGGTAAAGTCTTAAGTCTTGCCTCTCCAATCGTAAATCGTAAATCAAAAATCGTAAATTTCTTAAGATTCTTCTTTCCATTTCTTAAACAATTCGGGGCGGCGCATTTTAGTACGTAACAAGGATTCCTGAAAACGCCATTGTTTAATATTGGCTTCATGGCCGGATAGTAAAATTTCGGGAACTTCCCAGCCTTGGTACTCGGGTGGTCGGGTAAAGACAGGAGGAGCGACCAAATCGTCTTGAAACGAGTCTTCTAAAGCAGAAGTTTCGTTGTTTAACACTCCCGGAATGAGCCGTCCGATAGCGTCCACCAATACGGCAGCTGCCAACTCTCCTCCCGATAAAACATAATCACCAATGGATATTTCGCGAGTAACAAGATGTTGCCTGACGCGCTCATCAACACCTTTGTAATGACCGCAGATCAAAATGATGTTTTGACACAACGACAATTGGTTTGCCAATCGTTGAGTGAGCAATTCCCCGTCCGGGCTGAGGTAAATCACCTCGTCATAGTGCCGTTGAGACTTTAGAGTTTGAATACATCGGTCAATGGGTTCAATCATCATGACCATACCGGCACCTCCGCCATATTGGTAATCGTCAATCTGGCCATACTGATTAACTGCATACTCCCGTAGTTGGTGCAGATTTACCTTTAGCAGCCCTTTGGTTTCAGCACGTTTCATAATGGAATGTTGGAAGGGGCTTTCCAACAGTTCGGGTAAAACGGTAATGATGTCTATTTGCATGGACAGAAATGGTTAGCAGGTTAAAAGTTTTGGAACAAAAACATTCCAATATCTTTAGGATAGCGAGCAGCAAGAATTGTTCATCCATCCAAAACTAATAATTGGCACAAACTCGCGATCGCATTACCAATCCATAAAGTTGCCTTCGAGCAATTTACCATCTTTGCAGGTTATGATGCGCGAAGGGTATTTGTTTAGGGTAAAAATATCGTGTGTGCCAATCAGGACTGTTGTTTTTGCCACTTGGTTAATGCTGTACAACAAACGGATGATTTCTTCTGAGGTTTGAGGATCGAGATTACCGGTTGGTTCGTCTGCCAAAATCAATTCGGGGTTGTTGAGCAAAGCGCGTGCGATGACCACTCTTTGTTGCTCGCCACCCGACAATTGATAGGGCATGGCGTAACGTTTTTGGGCGATGCCCACATTCATCAAAACAATCCTGATGCGTTCGTCAATTTCGTTTTCGTTACGCCAATCGGTGGCTTCTAATGTAAAACGCAGATTGTCGTCCACACTCCTATCCATCAGCAATTGAAAATCTTGAAAAACTATTCCCAATTTGCGTCTTAAATAGGGTACAGTTCGCCAGTTTGACTTGTTCAAATCAAACCCGACAACATGACCAATACCTTGTTGCAAAGGAAGATCTGCATACAAGGTTCGCAACAAACTGCTTTTACCTGTGCCGGTACGTCCAATCAGATAAACAAACTCACCTTCCTTGATACTGAGGTTTACATCGGATAACACAACGTTTCGATTTTGGTAAATCACCGCATCGCGCAAAGTAATCACCTCCTTTTCTTGAGTATTCAAGGAAGGTAATTCTGTGGTGTGTTCCTGGTTTTGTTGCGGATTTTCCAAAATATAACGTTGCGAGATAGTGTTAAATAATGCTGACCTTCCAAATATTAATCCTCTTTTTTCTTCCCAAATTTTCGGAATAACTCCATTACATCGGGATTTTCCATATCAATATCGGGTTTTGGATAGGACATTTTCAGATTTCGCATCGCCTCAACGGTCGTTTTGGCTATCAGATATTCTTTGTACCAATTTTTATCAGATGGCACGACTATCCAAGGTATCTTGGGTCCGCAATTACTCAAAACGTCTTCGTAAGCCTTTTTATATGCCGGCCATTGTTTGAAAATGGCTAAATCTTCCTCACTATATTTCCAGTTTTTTTTAGGCTCCGACAGACGTTCAAAAAAGCGGGCTTGCCGTTCTTCCTCCTCAACATGGAGGTAAAATTTAAGGATAACGGTTCCGCAATCGGTCAACATTCGTTCGAAGTCGTTTATATGTCCAAATCTTTTGTTAGCAGTTTCATCATCAATCCATCCATTTACGCGTGTAATCAAAACCTCTTCGTAATGCGAACGGTCAAAAACATGTATCATCCCTTTGGCGGGCAATTTCTGATGAACACGCCATAGATAATCGTGAGACATCTCCTCTACACTCGGTTTTTTAAAACTTTTCACATTCAACCCCATCGGATGCACATCGGTAAACGCTTTAATTGCACCTGTTTTTCCACTCGCATCCGGCCCTTGCAACACCACTAATACCGCCCATTTACCTTCGGCATACATCATATTTTGTAACTCGCCCAGTTCTAATTGCAGGGCTATGGTTTCTTGTTTGATGTCGTCCTTATTTAAATCCTTGGGGGGTTTAGTATCAATTCTGTCCAATTCGTAATTTTGCATAATCAGATTTTGTTTGAGAAAGTGAAAGGAGGCTAACTTACCCTGTTTGTTTATGGGTATTATTTAGTCTCTTAAATACAATTAATAGGCAAAACTGCAAAAAATAATCCACATTACAGTTAAATGACGATAAAAATCAACCAAACCCAATTCACCCTTTATGCAAGTTTCCATATCAATTACCTGCTCCCGTTAAATCTGTTCCTTTTCAACAAATATGCTTTTTGAAAAACGGATACGGCTCTTTGCTTAGGAAGTGGCCGATTCTACCAAAGTAGTAAATTGTAATTTTGGAGGTATTTACCAACCCCAAACTGATAACGACCTTTACGGGTTGAGTTACAATGCTTTTGTGGTGCCGTTGGTAAAGAGCAATCCTGTTAATTTTTTTTCGTCTATTTCAAGGTGAATTAGACCAATTTTGGGTCAGTTTTTTTGACTTCTTTTCCAGTTTCTGTTGTCTTTTTTCCGGTTTTTGTTATTTACTTCTTGACTTTTATCACTTGTTTTACGCTTTCCGTTACCTATTTCTTTACTTTTGTTACCCGTTTTCCGGTTTTAACGATATGATAAGAATTTTACTTTGGGCTATTTTGATGACCAATTTATGTTGCAGCAATCTGTTTGCACAGAACCATGTGGACACGGTTGCAATCGTAAAACAGTTGGAAATGATTCTTGACCGCGACCAAAAGACAAGGAAGGGAATCGATTCTGTTGATTTCATGCAAATGATTGATAGTACTAATTTAGTACAGATTGAAACATTGATTGCGAAGTATGGTTGGATGGGTAGAAGTTTTGTTGGCGATAAAGGGAATAGTGCCCTTTTTTTGGTCATACAACATTCCGACCTTGAGACTCAATTAAAGTATATTCCACTTTTACAAGAATCTGTTAAGATAGGAGAAGCCCGGCCAAGCAACTTGGCATTGATGCAAGACAGAATTTTGATGCGGCAAGGGAAAAAACAGATCTATGGTTCGCAGGTTGTGTTTAATAATACAGGAGGGCAAGAATTTTATCCGATAGAAGATGAGAAAAACGTAAACATCAGAAGAGCAGAGTTAGGAATGATGCCTTTAGAAGAATACGCCAAGTTTTTTGGAATTGAATACATTCTTCCAACAGAATGATTGTAGCTGCGCCTAAATATTAGATTGTCAATTCCTGTGTTATAATTATCCTTTTGTTTACTGTACGTAAAACTTTGCGCCTTTCATAGCAGAATAAATGTACAAAAAGCGGGCAATGTAAAATATAAGTGTCAGTAAAGGTTCTTCAATAAGTTGAATGCAAAAGAATTGACCTTATGACTTTTAAGAGCTAATTCTAGTACAGTTTGTCACTTTTTTTACCATAATCCTTACTTCAAACTACCCTTCTTGTATGGTTACTTTCTTCTTCTGGCTGTTTTTGGTTATTGACCTGTTAATAACTCTATTAACATTTTTGGGAAAGGGCTTTCGAGAAAGTTATGGTGCATCGGCCATTAACCTTTGGTTTCCGGCTGTGCTTGTAGGCAGTACTATTGGTGGTTTACTGCTTCGTTTTGTTTTCAAAAAAGTATTGTTGGCATTGGGCGCAGTAGCTCTTCCTCTATTGGTTTTGCTGATTTGGTATCTGATTGACACAAAACTAACGGCTTAAAGATTTAGTGCCTTTATAGCATCTCTAATTTTTCATCTCATCAAATTACGCACTTCAAAAAGTTGATTAAGGTCTTTGTATTTTGCTAATCCTGCTGTGTTTTTGAAGCGTTTTCCGTTTCTTTATTCTTATTGTAACGAATGAACTTTATCTGTTCTTCTTATAGGCTAATAGTTTTCAATTATAATACTAACACTCCATTTCATGAAAAAATTGCTACTTGTTTTAGTTAGCCTGCTTGTCATCGTTAGCGGGTTGGTGTATTGGAAGAACTACAATTTGCAAAAAGCGATAAAAAAAGCTGATGCAGCATTTGCAAACTATGTTCCGCCAAAGATTTCGGACTGGGGAAGTACTGAGCGAGTATCTATCATTCCATTGATTGACTGGCATTCTGAAACCCCGGATTTGAAAACCGAAGCGGGTGTCAGTTATTTAATTCAAACCGACAATCACACTATCCTTTTTGACCTTGGTTACAATGCAGAGCAGCAAGATCCATCACCTTTACAACAGAATATGGCTAAGTTGGGCATTACCTTAGACTCTATAGACATGATTGTGATTTCACACAATCACTTTGACCATGTGGGTGGTCATCAGTGGATGAATGCCAATACTTTTTCTTTAGGCAACGTTCAAACCGATCTTGGCACCAAAAAAATATTTACCCCAATTGACATGACCTATCCGGGTCAAAAACCAATTACCACTCAAACCCCTCAAATACTCGAGACAGGTATCGCAACGATTGGAACGATACCGGCTGAATTGATTATCGGGAAAATAGATGAGCAGTCATTGGCCATCAATATAAAAGGCAAGGGGATATTATTAATAGTGGGTTGCAGCCATCAAACCATTCCGAAAATCATTAAACGCACTCAAGATGTGTTTTCAGAACCTATTTATGCCATTATAGGCGGGCTTCATTTCCCAATTCCGGAAGGCAGGTTAATGATGGCTGGAGGGTTAATTGACGCACAAAGGGTTGGGTCGGGTAATGGGCCATTTGACCAATTGACACAAAAAGATGTGGATGCCAATATCAAACTGCTCAAAGACTTGAACATACAAGTGATTGGGGTTGGTGGTCACGACAGCAGCGATGAAATTATCGAACAGTTTGCCAAAGAATTTGGAACTGCTTACCGGCATGTTAAGGTTGGTAAAAAGATAGAGCTGTAATTCACAAAGCCTCTGGAAATCAATAGATATTTTTACCGATACCCATGATGTTGGACAGTAAATCCTTTGCCCTAAAAAGTTGCGCTTTTACCGTACCCAAAGGCAGACCTAATTCTTCGGTAATTTCTTCGTAAGACAGTTCCTGCATATACCTCAATTCAATCAGACGGCGATATTTGGGATTGAGGTGGTCAAGAACCGCCCGCATGTGCAAAATTCGTTGTTCTTTAATTAACGCCGCTTCGGGGTCAAGCAAATCCGATTCAAAGTTGCTGTTGTTATTTCCCTCTTCTTCAATAGGGTCTTCGTCCAACGAAAACGTTTCAACTCTTTTTTTCCGAACAAAGTCAATACAATTGTTGATAGCAATGCGGTATAACCATGTACTAAAAGCAAATTGAGGACTATAGGAGGCCAATTTACTGAAAGCCTTGCCAAAGGCTTCCATCGTAAGGTCATCGGAATCTTCGGGGTTTTTAACCATTTTTTGAATAATGAAATAGATAGAATCCCTGTATCTTTCCATCAAACCGGCATAAGCCTTTTGGTCGCCTGCCAATGCTTTGTCCACCAATGAAATATCACTTTCATCGCGGTCGCCTTTAGAAATGGCGCGTTTAAAGAGTTCAATCTTAAAGTTGAGAACCTTAGCCGGTGTTATCGGTTCTTTGAAACGTTCGTAACCTGCAGCCGTAATCACCAACACAGGATTTGGATCGGGAGAGTCAATGGTTAGGGTGAAATGCCCTAATGAATTCGTATATGCACTATTGGTTCTGTCCGATTTCAAATAGACGTTTGCCCCAACGATGGTTTCATTGGTTTTGGCATCTAAAACCTTACCTTTGATAATCATCGGGTCTGTCAATTCCATGAAATCTTTTTAGCTGTGAGTATAAAGGGGGCGAACACTAAATAATAAATCGGAAAGATAAAATCGAACAAAGGGATAAACCAAAACAGTCCTTTCAGATTGAACACACGAGTTGCTACGGCATACACCGTATAGTTCAGAAGTATGGAGAAAAAACAAAGCCCTGTTAAAAGTTTTGGGGCATGTCCAGCAAAAAGGGACGCAATTATCATACCATAAAACAAGACATCAGCCATTGTTAATCCACCCAAAACCAGTAAGTGTGGAGTAGAATAATTTTTACCCGCTCCCAAATGCCGCGCTTTTTGCCTATACCATGCCGACCAATTTGCCGGCGGCGGTGAATAACAAAAGGCATCTCTATGAACTTCAATCGCTGTGTTTGTGGCCGTTGCAGCCTTGTTGATCAATAAATCATCATCGCCCGAAGTGAGATGGGTTTGACCGTCAAAGCCGCCTGATTCATAAAACAGTTGCTTAGTGTAAGCAAGGTTTCGACCCACGCCCATATAAGGCATCCCTGCCAATGCACAAGAAAGGTATCGCATGGCAGTATGCAATGTTTCGTAACTAACCACCTTGTTCAACCAACCCTTTTCCGAAAGATACGGGCCATAGCCCAATACAATCTGTTTACCGTTTGCAAAATGTTTTGCCATCAATTCTATCCAGTGATTACTTGACGGATAGCAATCGGCATCGGTCAGCAGCAAAAAATTGTGTTGTGCTTGTTCAATCCCCCTTTGCAATGCCTGACGCTTTCCGCCCATAGTTGTTTTTTCGGCTTGCAAAATAGTAACAACTTTTAAATGTGCATGCTTTTTTTGAAAATCGGATAAAACATTTAGGGTTTCGTCTGTCGAGGCATCGTTTACCACCACCACTTCAAAATGTGGGTACTGTTGCGATAATACCTGCGGTAAATACTGTTTGAGGTTAACGGCTTCGTTTTTTGCACAAATAATGACCGATATTGGAGGTAAGACTACCTGAATGTTGGACTGATTATTTGTAGTACCCTTTTCTGCAAATCGCAGTAAAGGGATAACGCAAAAAATACAATAACAACAGCGTACCAATACGGCAAAGACCAACAAAAAGCAAATTATATCTAGCAAAAGCAGGGGCATGAAGGATGGAACAAAGGCACAAAGTTAGCCTAATTTTATAGACGTTGCCGATGCCTTTAATGGCAAGCAAATTTTGTAGAAGTTACCGACACCTTTACAAACCGGCAGCTTTTTTAATACCTTAAAAATAAGGTGTAGGTAACGCAACTTCATACATACACCCTACAATAAGTCTTAATTACAATTTATAAATGCCTGAACTAATCCGGGAAGACTAGACTACAATCAATTAATATCAAAATTATTCCGGGATAGCTAAATTACAAACTATTAATACCGGAACTATTCCGGGAAGACTAGACTACATTCTATTAATACCGGAACTATTCCGGGAAAGATAGATTATAAATTATTAACGCCGGAATAGTTCCGGGAAAGCTAAACTACAATTTATTAATTACGGAATTATTCCGGGAAGACTAAACTATAATCTATTAATACCGGAACTATTCTGGAAAAACTAGACTACAAATTATTAACGCCGGAATAGTTCCGGGAAGACTAGATTACAATCTATCGTAAATAAACGATTAATATTCTATTCCTTTTTCTTTACCGCTTCCATCATTTTTAAAATTTGGATTAGAGCTGTACGAAAAGTATCTGAAATAGGAATATTTCGGTTAGGTCAATTTCAATATGAATTTCTTTACCATTTCTAATCTCATTTCTTCAACCGGTGTCAACGGTTGACCACATTAACAATCCACTGCTTTTTACCTATCTTTACGCCCTTTAAAAAACATCCTCACCAGAAAGTCATTCTTTATGAAAATATCGTACAATTGGCTAAAAGCATATCTGCCCATTGATTTACCCCCTAAAAAAGTAGGTGAAATACTGACCGATACCGGCTTGGAAGTAGAAGGCATCGAAAAAATCGAAGCCATCGCCGGTGGTTTGGAAGGATTGGTAGTAGGCTTAGTACTCACTGCCCAAAAACACCCAAACGCTGATAAACTCACCCTTACCACCGTTGATGTAGGTGGTTCCGAACCTTTACAAATCGTTTGCGGTGCGCCTAATGTGGCGGAGGGGCAAAAGGTAATTGTCGCAACCGTTGGCACGACCCTTTACCCCAAAGAAGGTGAGCCTTTTGTGATTAAAAAATCAAAAATAAGGGGCGAAACCTCCGAAGGGATGATTTGTGCCGAAGATGAAATTGGGCTTGGCAACAGTCATGACGGCATTATGATACTCCCTCCCAATACCAAAGTCGGCATACCTGCCAAAGAAGCCCTCAATTTGCCGGAAGATGATGTGTTTGAAATTGGATTGACACCCAACCGTTCCGATGCAGGTTGTCATATCGGCGTTGCCAAAGACCTTGCGGCAGCTTTAATGATTAACTATGGCAGTACTGTCAAAGTCAGTTTACCATCCGTCAATAGTTTTACCATAGACAATACAGATTTACAAATACCCATCTCCGTTGAAAACTACGATGCCTGCCCCCGGTATGCCGGACTAACCATTAGCGGTGTAACCATCAAAGAATCGCCCGATTGGTTAAAAGACTGCTTGATTGCCATCGGCATTCGCCCCATCAACAACGTTGTGGATGCCACCAACTTTGTTCTCCACGAGCTTGGTCAACCGCTACATGCCTTTGATGCAGACCATATTGAAGGTGGTAAAGTAGTGGTGAAAAACCTTCCAACCGGAACAAAGTTTACCACCCTTGACGAAGTAAGCCGAACATTGCACGAAGAAGATTTGATGATTTGCAATGGGCAAGACGAAGGGATGTGTATAGCAGGTGTTTTCGGAGGCAGTTCGACAGGCGTAACTGTCAATACCAAGAATATATTTTTGGAAAGTGCCTGTTTCAGTCCCCGACACATTCGCAGAACCTCAACCCGACATGGTCTTCGAACCGATGCCGCTTCTAGGTTTGAAAAAGGAGTTGATCCCAACCAAACCGTTTATGCCCTGAAACGCGCTGCATTGATCATTAAAGAAGTAGCAGGCGGTCAAATCTCGTCCGATATTACCGACCTCTATCCCACACCCATTGAAAAGCTGAAAGTGCCCCTTACCTACGGTCATTTGAAAAAACTATTGGGTATCGGTATTCCGGCCGAACAGGTAAAAGCCATCCTTCATGCTTTGGAGATGGATATTTTAGAAGAAACGTTAGAAGGATTATTGGTAGCAGTTCCGACCAACAAAGTGGACGTTCATCGCGAAGCCGATGTGATTGAGGAAATCGTTAGGATTTTTGGACTCAATAATATTCCATTTACCAATTCCATCAAATCTGCCATCGTTTATACTCAAAAGCCCGATGTTCAAGCGGTCAAAAATGCCATCGCCAATTTGCTGACCGGCTTAGGTTTTCAGGAAATCCTGACCACCTCTATTACCAATGTCAACTATTACGACGAAAGTGATCAGGAAGGATTAGTGCGTCTGCTCAGTAGCGTGAATGTCAACTACAATATCATGCGAAAAAACATGCTCTATTCCGGCTTAGAGGTGATCGCACACAATCAAAACCATAAAAATACAGACCTCCGCTTGTTTGAGTTTGGTCAAACCTACCATCTTCAAAAACCAACTACTGACGAAGCATCTACCGTTGACAATTACACCGAATCGGCAAATCTATCCTTGTTTCTTAGTGGTGTTTATCATCTCGAAAGTTGGAGGGGAAAACATAGGGAGGTAAACTTTTTTGATGCCAAGGAAATCGCAGATAAAATCATAGAGCGGCTTGGCATTCAAGCCATTCAAATAAGTATCAGCCAAACTGCCGATTCCTCTTTGGATTACACTTTGCAATATCATCACCGCAAACGACTTTTGGCCGAAATAGGAAAGGTTAGTAAACCCAAACAACGCTCTTTTGATTTAAAAAGTCCGGTTTACTATGCCTCTCTCAATTGGGATAATCTGATATGGGCATTGCAAAAAAACAAAACAGGGTTTACCCCCATTCCCAAATACCCAAGTGTGCGCCGTGATTTAGCCATGCTTTTAGACGATAGCATCACCTTTGCCCAAATAGCAGACATTGCGGTGAAAAACGCAGGTAATTTGCTCCAAACGGTCAATTTGTTCGATGTTTATGAAGATGAAACGAAATTGGGTAAAAACAAAAAGTCTTATGCACTTAGTTTCATCCTTCAAGATACAACCAAAACGCTTACTGATAAAGACATTGAGCGAACCATGTCCCGAATAACCGATGCTTGCAAACAACAATTGAACGCCGAATTAAGGTAGTTTTAGCATCGAAGCATGGAAAAACCAACATCTTTACACATCAACTGTTTATTACTTTCTTTGATGGGCTTTGTCTTTGTTATCTGCTGAAAAAAATGCGTGGAACAAAATTTTACTCAAAAGTTAAATAA
Source organism: uncultured Bacteroidota bacterium (assembly GCA_937907475.1). GTDB lineage: Bacteria > Bacteroidota > Bacteroidia > Chitinophagales > UBA2359 > UBA2359. The sequence continues at coordinate 10,813 of CALCIK010000143.1, forward strand.
AGTCTATCATTATTTAAACAAATTGATTTATCTTTACGAGCTAAGAAACGCACTCCTCTATAAGTAGTAATATGCAAAGGCTTCACCAACAAATTGACAAAATAGTTGCAAAAATGACTGCCATGCTCGAAGACTATATGCAGTTAGAGCAAGCATACCTGCTATTAAGCGATGAGCGCAATCACCTCACCAAACAAATAGAAGAACAAAAGAAAACGATTAATACTTTATTGGAGCAAAATGCGCAATTGGGAAACGGAGAAGTTGAATTAGAAACCATCAACACAAAGCGCAAACGCGAACATTTGAAAGCAGCCATAAACGATGTGATTAAAGAGGTTGATAAGTGTCTGAACACCTTAGATGCTTAAACTTGGCAGGGTGAATAAGGGATAACCCCCTAGTTTACCTGTTCATAAAACAAACTCAACAATGGAGCAAACGAGCGAAAAAGACATAAAGGTTATTATTGCTGATAGAACCTATAAACTAAAGGTACTCCCTCAAGACGAAAATAGGGTAGTTCAAGCAGCAAAGGTGATTAAACACCGAATGCGTGAATTACAAGATGCTTACGGAGCTAAGGATAAATATGATTACTTAGCAATGGCCGCTCTGCTTATTTGTGTGGAATTGCTCGAAAAACAAGAGCATTCAGAGCAGGAGATTTTAGATGTAGGTAATAAGTTGTCAGAATTGGATGAAATCCTGACCGATTTCATGACGAAAGAATAACTTTATCACGCTCCTCCCCTCTTTATTATCGGTTTCCCATTACGTTGGAAACGATGCCTACCCGTTTACATTTGCTGATTATCGCGCTTGCCCGAACTAATGAACCAATTGGTATGGTTATAGTGTGCATATTTTCGTTCAAACAAGAAGCTAAACGAAATGTTAACAGCAAATCAATTCAAAAAGACGATCATTTAGATATTTATATTACATTACCTTTCATCAATCAAACATCTTTATGGAAATATTAACCTTTGTTATTTTAGCAATACTGGGTGCAGGGGTAGGTTTTTATGCAGGAAAAAAATTGGCAAGCATTGCAGCTAAAGAACTGATTTCGAATGCTGAAACAGAAGTCCGGCGAATTATACTTAAAGCCAATGAAGACGGCGAAGAGCAGAAAAAAGCATACTTAAACAGAGCCAAAGAAAAAGCGCTATTGTTAAGAACCGAATCAGACCGGCATGTTGCCAATAATAAGAAAAAAGTAGAAGAAGCTGAAACAAAACTAAAACAAAAGGAAAGCAGCATCAAACAAAGACTTGACCAAATCAAGGAAACGGAAGACGAACTGACCAAAAACGCCGATGCGCTCAAAAAGAAATTAGCAGAGTTAGCTCAAAACAACGACGAAGTCGTAAAAGTAAAAGAGAACTTAAATAAGCAATTAGAAACGGTAAACAACAAAAAACAAGAGTTAGATCGCGAAACCGAAATGATACAAACCAAGGTTGCTGAGTTGGCAGAACACAGTATTCGTTTAGATACTGAATTTTCGCGCCGTCTTGAAACTTTGGCCGGTCTAAGTGCTGAAGATGCCAAGCAACAACTCATCAATTCGATGAAGGAGAAAGCGGAAACCGAGGCGATGGCTTTTGTAAAAGACATTGTGGAAGAAGCGAAACTGAAAGCCAATAAAGAAGCCAAGAAGATAATTATCCAAACCATTCAACGAACCGCCGCAGAGCATACTATTGAAAACACGGTTTCAGTATTTAACCTCGAATCGGATGATATCAAAGGTCAAATCATTGGACGAGAAGGTCGTAACATTCGAGCATTAGAAGCGGCCACAGGAGTGGAGATTATTGTGGATGATACCCCCGAAGCCATCGTAATTTCAGGCTATGATCCGGTAAGACGTGAAATTGCTCGGTTATCTTTGCAACGTTTGGTCGCAGACGGACGTATCCACCCTGCCCGGATTGAAGAAGTGGTAGCCAAAACCCGCAAACAATTAGAACAGCAAATTATTGAAATTGGCGAGCGAACTGTTATTGACATGAACATACACGGTTTGCATCCCGAATTGATACGAGCGGTTGGACGTATGCGTTATCGTTCCTCTTATGGTCAAAACTTGCTTCAACACTCTATTGAAACAGCCAAACTTTGCGGCATTATGGCGGCAGAACTAGGCTTGGGTGCAAACAATATCAAGTTGGCTAAACGAGCCGGATTGTTGCACGATATTGGTAAAGTTCCTGAAGAGGAAACAGAACTTTCTCACGCCTTGTTAGGCATGAAAATAGCCGAGAAACACAAAGAACACCCCGCTATTGTTAACGCAATTGGTGCTCACCACGACGAAATTGAAATGGCATACCTAATTTCTCCCATCATACAGGCATGTGATGCTATTTCTGGTGCTCGCCCCGGTGCTCGCCGAGAAATTTTAGAAACCTACCTAAAACGCATCAACGAACTGGAACAATTGGCGATGTCTTATGAAGGAGTCGATAAAGCTTATGCTATTCAAGCCGGACGCGAATTGCGTGTTATTGTTGAAAGTGATAAAGTTGCAGATGAACGCGCCGATGAACTTTCATTCATCATTTCGCAAAAGATACAAACCGAAATGCAATACCCCGGGCAAATCAAGGTAACGGTTATCCGTGAAAAACGAGCCATTTCTTTCGCCCGATAATCTGCTCTTCCATCATTGAACTATGAAATAATCCCTGACAGAGTCTCAAACTACTGTCGGGGATTTTGATTTAAGTTAATGATTTTAGGAAATCCTTTCTAAATCCCAAATACTCACCTGCGTTAAGGAAGTAAATTCAATGCTTTATGTTGAATCTATGAACAACATCCTGTTATTCAGTTGTTTCTTATCTATTACATACCAGCCGATGTAAGAGCGGTTTTTTTGAAAATCATCTATTTCATTAGGATACCCGCATATATCCTAAGGTGTTTTTGTTTTTTATGAAGAAATCCAAGGCGAGTAACTTTAAATTCTTGAAAAAAATTTACACAGATGTATATTAGTATTCTTTTGTTAGTGGTAGGTTTTGTTTTGCTTATCAAGGGAGCAGATTGGTTAGTTACCGGTTCCTCTTCTCTGGCAAAGCGGTTTAATATCTCTGAATTGGTCATAGGGCTTACGATTGTAGCTTTCGGCACCTCTGCCCCTGAATTGGTGGTCAATGTTTTGGCATCTTTCAAGGGGGCGAATGACATTGCTTTGGGTAATATCATCGGTAGCAACATTTTTAATCTGCTTTTTATTCTAGGAATAGCAGGTTTGATTTACCCGATTACCGTTCATCGGAATACGGTTTGGAGAGAATTACCTTACTCCTTATTCGCTGCAATTGTGGTGTTGTTAATAGCCAATGATGCCTTTGTTGACGGAACAGTAGGTAACAGGATTGACCGAACCGATGGAATCATGCTCCTACTTTTTTTCGTGGCATTTTTATATTATGCCTACTTGAGCATTCAATCCGAGGATGCAACCGATTTAGTAGAAGAGGAGATAAAAGTAATGAGTGGCTTAAAGTCTGTAGGTTTCACATTAATTGGCTTAGTTTTATTGATCTTGGGAGGTAAATTGGTCGTTGATAATGCTATTGAAATTGCTGTTAGCTTTCAAGTCAGTGAAAAGCTCATCGGACTAACCATTGTTGCTGCCGGCACTTCACTACCCGAATTAGCAACATCAGCCGTAGCAGCATTCCGAAAAAGAAGCGATATCGCAATTGGTAATGTGGTGGGGTCAAATATTTTCAACATCTTCTTTATACTGGGAACCAGTGCCGTGATTAACCCCATTCCATATAATACCTCCTTTAATATAGATATTCTGTTGTTAATTGTTGGAACGGTGCTTTTATTTGGAACAATGTTTGTTGGAAAGCGGCATTTGTTGGAAAGGTGGGTGGCAATCGTGCTGATAGGTGTATTTTTGCTTTACATGGCATATCTGATTGTCAAGAATTAAGCATAGTTGTTTCTCACAAAAAAGTAATCATCTTTGCACTGAATTCAATTATACAATTAAAACCCTGTTTATATGTTGTTAAGTACATTGCTGTTAATCGTAGGTTTTGTATTGTTAGTAAAAGGTGCAGATTGGTTGGTCAGCGGTGCATCCTCATTGGCAAAGCGGTTCAACATCTCTGAATTGGTCATTGGGTTGACTATTGTTGCATTTGGCACCTCTGCCCCCGAGTTGGTAGTAAACGTTTTGGCATCGTTTAAAGGAGCCAATGACATTGCTTTAGGTAATATCATAGGCAGCAACATTTTTAACCTGTTATTCATTCTTGGAATAGCAGGTTTGATATACCCGATAGCTGTTCATCGAAATACGGTTTGGCGAGAAATTCCATACTCCATGTTTGCCGCCTTAGTAGTATTGTTAATGGCAAACGATGTCTTTTTAGATGGAAATGACAACAATATTATTGACCGCACAGATGGAATAATGCTTCTCCTTTTTTTCGTAGCCTTTTTGTATTATGCCTACCTTAGCATACAATCTGAAGACACTTCGCAAGAAGAAGAAGAGACAAAAGTAATGAGCGGACTTAAATCCGGTGGTTTTACATTACTTGGATTAGTATTGCTGATATTAGGAGGGAAGTTAGTGGTTGATAATGCCATAGCAATAGCGATTAGCTTGCAGATAAGCGAGAAACTAATCGGGTTAACTATTGTTGCCGCAGGAACTTCACTACCCGAATTGGCCACATCTTGCGTGGCAGCATACCGAAAAAGAAGCGACATTGCAATAGGCAATGTTGTAGGCTCTAATATCTTTAACATCTTCTTTATATTGGGAATCAGCGCAGTGATAGGCCCTATTCAATATAATACTGCTTTTAATACAGACGTTTTGTTGTTAATCGGTGGAACGGTATTGCTGTTCGGTGCCATGTTTGTAGGTAAGAAGCATTTATTAGAGAGGTGGGTAGCTGTTGTACTCTTATTGATATTTATCCTTTATACCGCCTATTTGATTATCAGGAACTAAAAATAGTAGCTCCTCGTAAAAAAGTAAGCATCTTTGTTATGCACTTTCCATTTTGCTAATTTTAAAACTAGTTTTAAAAAGCACGATAAACATGCTGTTAAGTTCACTGCTTTTAATCGTTGGTTTTGTGTTGTTGATAAAAGGTGCCGATTGGTTAGTAACAGGGGCATCGGCTTTGGCAAAGCAGTTTAATGTTTCTGAATTGGTCATAGGGCTGACTATAGTTGCATTCGGCACCTCCTCACCTGAGTTGATTGTGAATGTATTAGCTGCTTTCAAAGGTTCGAGCGATATCGCTTTGGGCAATATTATAGGCAGTAACAACTTCAATACTTATGTCATTTTGGGTATTGCCGGATTGATTTACCCGCTTTCAGTAGGACGAAGTACCATTTTTCGCGAAATCCCCTACTCTTTGCTTAGTGGGTTGGTCATTTTGTTAATAGCCAACGATGTTTTTGTCAATGAGAGATTGCCAAACACCATTGACCGAACAGATGGGGTCATGCTTCTGCTCTTTTTCCTTGCCTTTTTATACTATGCCTTTTTAAGCATTCAAACTGAAGAACCTACTGTTCACAAGATAGCGGAAATGAGTACTAAGATGTCAATCGTTTATACTGTTGGCGGGCTTGCTATCCTAATATTAGGAGGCAAATTAGTGGTAGATAGTGCTGTTGACATTGCTCGTTTTATGGGGATAAGTGAGAAACTGATTGGACTTACTATTGTTGCAGCCGGAACATCGTTGCCCGAATTGGTAACATCAGCAGTAGCCGCCTTAAAAAAGCGAAGCGACATAGCAGTAGGTAATGTCGTGGGTTCTAACATCTTCAATGTCTTTTTTGTACTGGGATTGAGTTCAATTATCCATCCTTTAGACTACAACGTTGTCTTTAATGTGGACTGTCTTGTGTTTATCATCGGAAACATTCTGCTTTTCGGAACCATGTTTACCGGCAAACGACACATATTAGACCGATGGCAGGCAGCTATTCTTTTGCTGTTGTTTGTTGGCTATACTATCTATTTAGTGATGAGGCAATAGCAACGCAATTTATTTGGGTCGGCTTTAAATAACGAAATCCCCTTTGTTCCAAAACGGAAGCAAAGGGGATTTTTTGTAAGGGTACCCAATGGGGTTCGAACCCACGGCCCTCAGAACCACAATCTGATGCTCTAACCTGCTGAGCTATGGGTACCATTTAATCAAGGACGCAAATTTACGAAATAAATCAATTTAGCAAGCAAAAAGTTTCACAAGGGCAAAAAAAATCAAGAACATTAGCCGATTTGCAACCTGAATGTATCTCTTCCAAAGGCTTAAAAACCCAAAGTCAACATTTCATAAATTTTAGTGTCGGGTTTGTTTCAAAGAGGTTGGGGTTGTTCCAACAAAACCCCTGCTTTGATGCCTAAACCCTAATTTAAGCATCAAAACCTGCCCATTTTCAAGGCTTAAAACCTCAAAAAAAGGTCATCAAACGCATTTTTGTTGACTTTAGGCCGGAATTAAAGGCCTTTTTTGAGAAATAAAGCCCTTTAAATTGCTTCAGAAGTCCTTTTCTCAAAAATAAAGACCTTTTTATTGCATCCAAAGACCTTTTTGTCCAAGAAACAGACCTTTATTTTGCTTTCAATGCTCTTTTTTCAAAAATAAAGACCTTTAAATTGCTTCCGAAGTCCTTTTTGTCGAAGAAAAAGTCCTTTATTTCGACTTTATTCATAACATTTTTAACCCTTTTTGAACATATTTTGCTATGTGTATAAAGTTCTTTGGGGGGGGGGGGGGGGGGGGGGTGGTGTTTTTTTTTATTTTTTTTTTTGTTTTTTTTTTTTTTTTTTGAAACATTAAAAAAAAAAATTTTTAAATTAAACGAAATTTTTTTTTTGACGTAAAAAAAAGGGGGTGGGGTTGGGGGTTGGGGTTTGGGGTTGGGGTTGGGGTTGGG
>CALCIK010000144.1 GCA_937907475.1 uncultured Bacteroidota bacterium
CCTCCTTAATACCACTTCGATACACATTAATACGACTTCGAGCCTCATTAATACCGCTTCGATACACATTAATACCACTCCGAGCCTCCTTAATACCACTTCGATACACATTAATACGACTTCGAGCCTCATTAATACCGCTTCGATACACATTAATACCACTCCGAGCCTCCTTAATACCACTTCGATACACATTAATACGACTTCGAGCCTCATTAATACCACTTCGATACACATTAATACGACTTCGAGCCTCATTAATACCACTTCGAGGCACATTAATGCAAATTACCCCTTAATCACAACCCACAAACCAAAGATTAACACAAAGTCATCAGATATTTCCCCCCCAAAAAACCACATTAACACCAAAAATCATTCACCAATCCCCATTCACAATTCACAATTCACAATTCACCACTCATAACTAAAAAACAACGGAACTTTTTTACCCTTATAGGCCTTTGTTTATGTCAATAAAAGATGTATTTTTGCACCCGATACAACAAATAAGTTGATCCCGTAGCTCAGTTGGATAGAGCAACTGCCTTCTAAGCAGTAGGCCATTGGTTCGAATCCAATCGGGATCACTTCCTTGTTTACCTTTAGGTTTTGTAAACATACTTTTTGCGTTTACAAAACCTTTCAAAACAAAACCACCACCACTCTATACATAATAAGAAAGTACTGTTGCGCCTCTTCGCAAATTCACAGCGCTTTCACAAAAGAGTAACCTAAATTTTAGGTCTTCTATACTTTCATTATTTACTAACTTTTAAATTGAATTACCATGAAAACAGCTATGCTTTTTATGTTAATGGTGGTTGGTATGTACTCAATGCCTTTAAATGCACAACAAACCACAACACCGCCAACCGGGACTACAAATCCCAACAGTATCAGTACAGTGATAGTGGCTAAAAAGTCTATTATTGACCAAGTCATTGACGCAGCTAAAGAGTCCAAAAAAGACATACGCAAAATCCCTATTGAGATAGTCCGAAAATTGGCCATCAAGTACTTGTTTTCAGCTATTGGCGATGGAATAATGGAATTTAACCTTTGCGAATTATTCGACCATTGGTCTTCTGACAAAAAGGTAGGTGAAGATGGCTATATCACCATCAACTTCATTTTGGTTGAAAAGCTCACCGATGACCAAACCACAGCACCTGTCATAAAAGTAGAGTTCTATGCAAAAGTAAAAGGCTCATCTACCCCTACTGCCGGTGGCACTAACAACTCCGGTTATATTGCGCCCGTAAATAGTAATGGCAATATTACCATGGAATACGACGTGTTTGGGGATGGCGAATATGTTTTAAGCTATTTGGAGTGCGAATAAGCAACTAAAGTAGTTTTATTGACATCACTTTTCGTCATCAAAACCTCCGATGATTAGGTTTATCCTCTTCATCGGAGGTTTTTTATTTCTACCCCTTTGCCATTTGTATGTCATTCTTGCAACAATTATACATTCCTATTGGTTTTTATTGCTTGTTTTACTTTGTGTGGCTTACCTTTGTTGTATAATCTCCCTGTTCTAATTTGTTTCTTCACGTTTTGCATTATAAATCCATTTTTCATGTACGCTTGTTTTTATCGCAGACTTTGTATTCTTTTTATTCTAACAAGTTTTTTTGGTTTACTGAACGGTTATGCACAAAGTTGCGTAACCGTTTTTGGTATGACCGCCCCCACGCCTAATATCATCTCACCGGTTAGAGTGGACACGTTAGATGGTGATTTGGCTGTCGTTACAAACATCAGCAGCAGCAGCTCACCTATTTCGGTCGTGCCGGGTAGTTTTACCGTCAATAGTCTGGCGCAAGAGCTTATATTCTTACAATCTACCGGAGTGAATACCAATATCAAATCGGTCAATGCTTTAAATGGTAATCCCGGTGTTTCATCTCCTAATATCGCCAATTTGCTCGAATTGGAATATCATTGTAATGACGATAAACTGTATGGACTTAATCGGTTATCGCCCACAAGTTATCGCGTGGTAGAAGTTAATCCCGCTACTGCTACTCTTACCCCAATCGGAGCAATTATTAACCTCCCTGTCGGGAATGTCTTTGCTCCCGATATTTCTACGATTGATGTGGTGAACGACCGTTACTTTTTCTTTAGCCGCAATGGTGGGATCTATACGTTGCATGTCGTTCCCCTGAATGGAGCGGCTGCCACAACAGTTTCTGTTTTACCTTTCGAACCGATTGATGTCGAGTTTAACCCCGTTACCGGCAGTTTACTCCTTTTTACAGCCACCCTGCAATTGGTTGATATAAATCCGGGTTCCGGTGCCTCCAATTTATTGGGCGTGGTGGCCGCTTCGCCTTTTGCGCTTCCTGTCAACAACGGGGCTTTGGACCCTTTTTCAAACCGGTATTTCTTTGTGGCGGAACAAACTGCCGGTAATTTCTTGCTTTATACCGTCAGCACACTCAATGCAGCAAACATCAACCCTCCGGTGGTACTTCCACTTCCCGTGACAAATCTGACCGCTTCGGTTCCCTGCCAAGCGGTGGCCGATTTTTCCTTTACCAATTCTTGTCAAGGAGAACCGACCGTTTTTACCGATCTAAGCATCGGGGCAACACAATGGACATGGAACTTTGGCGACCCAGCTTCGGGTGTCAACAACACTTCGACCGATCAAAACCCTACTCATTTGTTTAGTGCCCCCGGTGCTTTTACCGTTTCACTCAATGTTGGGGGATGTGTCGGTATTAGCAGTAGTAGTCAAACTGTTACGATTGTGGCTGCTCCCAGTGCCGCCTTTCCATCCGATACATTGACCACTTGTACAGGTGTTGTAACGGCGCAAAACATTCCCGGAGCCACCTATTTTTGGATTACCGGCTCTCCTAATACTCAAATTACTGCAACCGTTACCGCTTGGTATTGGGTAGATATTTCTTTGAGCGGCTGTACCAAAAGGGATAGCATCTATGTAGTCGTTGACCCGGGTGCCGGAAGCCAAGAGATTTGGACAACTCCCGAATTGAACTTTTGTGTGGGAGAAACGGCACTTTTAGATGCCACAACAACGGGTGCTACGGCTTATTTATGGTCAACCGGAGCCGTTACCCCGACTATCAGCACCACTACCGGTGGTTTATATAGTGTTACCGTAACCGTTGGTCCATGTGTGAGCAATGACGCAGTAACGGTGCAGTTTTTACCACAGCCCGTAGTTGACTTCGGACTCGACCAAACCATTTGTGCCGTAAGTACTGTGCTTGACCCGGGTCTAACGACTTCGGGTTTAACTTTCCTTTGGTCAAACGGGGCAACAACCCCCACCTTGACCGTTACCCAATCGGGAAACTATGCCGTTACGGTTTCTTTGGGCAGTTGTTCGGATAGCGATGATATCAACATGACCATTGTCCCCTTAACTGCTCCCAATTTAGGAAGCAGTCCTATCACCGCTTGCGATGATTCGCCGGTGGTTTTAGATGCTACGAGTTCAGTTGCAGGAGTTACCTACCTTTGGTCGAACACTGACAATACGCCAACATTGACTATTCCTGCCGGGCAATCCGGTACTTACTCGGTTACGGTTTCGGCGGGGAGTTGTTCGGTCAATGCTTCGGTGGAGGTGGCTTTTAGTCCCGCCTTTACCCTCGATTTGGGCAGCGACCAAGATATTTGTCAAGGGGGCGATCTCGTTTTGGATGCCGGTTTGGTAGCCAATGCCACTTATACATGGAGCAACGGCACGACTACCCAACAAACCACCGTCAACAGTAGCGGATTGTATGTAGTAACGGTCAGCAACGGCGGATGTACTTTGCAAGATGAGGTGGATGTCGTGCTGCGCACCCCTGCGGCGGTTAATCTTGGAAGTGAGTTGACCATTTGCCCGGTTTTAAACGAAACAATTACCTTAGATGCAGGCCTTGGCGATACCTATACATGGCTTCCCGATGGTCAAACCACACAACAATTAACCGTTGCTCAACCCGGAACCTATTCCGTAACCGTTACCGATGCTTTTGGATGCACGGCTTCGGCTTCGGTAAGCATCGAGTCGCTTTGCCAATCTGTTTTGCTTTTCCCTACTGCCTTTTCTCCCAACAGCGATGGTCGGAACGACATATTTGTTCCCGTTGCGCAGTTTATTGACACCTACGAGTTCAAGGTTTTTGACCGTTGGGGCAATATGATGTTTGAAAGCGACGAGACCGATGATGGTTGGGATGGTTCGAGCAATGGTACGTTCATGCCTTTGGGTGTATATGTTTGGTATGCCGTTTATTCCAACGAAAGTGGCGAACAAACCACTGCAAAAGGCAACGTTACACTCATCCGTTAATGCTTCTTGATTCCTTCTGTCGTTGAGGAGGGGAATAAACCTTTTTTGTTGGCCAAAACATCGGGCAATTTTTTCTATTTTTGCGCTATGGAAACAGTCGTTAGTGGTATCCGCCCAACGGGCGTGGTACATTTGGGAAATTATTTGGGTGCTATTCGCAATTTTGTGCGAATGCAAGATGATTCTCGGTATAAAATGTTCACGTTTATAGCCGATTACCATGCTTTAACCACCCATACAGATGCAAAAGAGTTGCGGAGCAACGTTAAAAGTGCCTTGGCGATTTATCTCGGTTGCGGGTTAGACCCCGATAAAGCAACTATCTACATCCAAAGCCATTTACCGCAAATCCCCGAACTGTATTTGCTCTTTAACATGCTGGCCTATAAAGGGGAACTGGAAAAAGTGCCCACCTTTAAGGAAAAAGTGCGGGCGCAAGAGCAATCGGGAAAGAGCATTAATGCGGGTTTGTTGACCTATCCCGTTTTGATGGCGGTGGATATTATCATCCATCGGGCAACCAAAGTGCCGGTGGGCAAAGACCAAGAATCCCATTTAGAGCTGGCGCGCAACTTTGTCAATCGCTTCAATTTTATGTTCAATAATGGCGAAACTTACTTTCCCGAACCTTACGGATTTAACTATGGCGAGGAATTGTTGAAAGTCCCCAGCTTGGATGGAACCGGTAAGATGAGTAAATCGGCCGAGAATCCCAACAGTGCCATCTATTTACTAGACGAGGATGAAGTCATTCGCAAAAAGATTATGCGGGCAGTGAGCGACTCCGGCCCAACTATGCCAAACCAACCTAAACCGGAGGTGATTCAAAATCTTTTTGACCTGCTTGACCTTGCAAGCAGTGCAGAAACGATTGCTTATTTTGACGAACAGTACAATCAATGCAATATCCGTTACGGGGATTTGAAAAAACAATTGGCACAAGACCTCATTGCGATGGTTTCTCCCATCAGAAAGAGGATACAAGACGTGTTGCATGACGAAGTGTATCTGAAAAAGGTAGCAAAACAAGGGGCCGAAGTCGCTTGTGAAAGTGCTCAAGCTACTTTGGACGGGGCAAAGGAATTGGTGGGGTTAAATTATTTTTAAGCAGTTAGAAAGACATTCAACATGACAGAAAAATCGGGCATTAAACATATCGCTGTAGCCGGAAACATAGGGGCAGGTAAAACTACCCTTACCACTAAGTTAAGTTTGCACTTTGGATGGGACACTTATTACGAAGACGTTGACCATAACCCATATTTGGAGGACTTTTACGATAACATGACCCGATGGTCTTTCAATCTCCAAATCTATTTCCTCAATAGCCGTTTTAACCAAATCAGGGAGATACAAAAGGGAAGCAAAACCGTCATTCAAGACCGCACGATTTACGAAGATGCCTACATCTTTGCCCCTAATTTGTATGAAATGGATTTGATGTCGGAACGCGATTTCCAAAACTACATCACCTTGTTTCGCACCATGAGCGCAACCTTTGGCGCACCGGATTTGCTGATATACCTTCGGGCTTCGACCGAAACACTTGTCAAACAAATCAACAAACGCGGGCGCGATTTTGAAGCCAATATTCGCGAAGATTACCTCGCCCGCCTCAATAATTATTACGAAAACTGGATTGACAGATACAAAGCCGGCCCGCTGTTAATCATCAACGTGGATGAGATTAACTATGCAGACGAAGAAGAAGGGCTTCAACGGGTGATTGAACAAGTGACCAACAAGTTGATGGAACTGTCCGGCAGTTCTTCTTAAACCTTCCCCTTTTTTTATTTGGCCTTTTCTTCGCCAATCAAGGCTATTTTGCGCATCAGGCCGATACCTTCCTTTTGTTCCACAATGCTGAAATACCGCAAAGCCACTACTATCAGGGTGATGACGTTCACGATGATGGTGATGAGGCTGTAAACCAAGCCGGTAATGGGAATAAGAAACATGGCTTGTTCCCACGAAAACAGATTGATGAGCATGGCGATGCTGCCGGTGAGGAATGCCGGTATTAACCCGATGATGGAAATGGTAATGAGCACCGTTACCAAGTAAAGCCACAAGGTGGACAGCCAATTCCCTTTTATCAAACTGAAACAACGGGATAATGCCGGCGCAAAACTCTTTCCCTCGACCAAGCGGACGATGAAGATAAAGGAAACGGCTACGATGGGGTAGGTGAATAACAGCCCTATGCCTAAAGTGGCAAACACAATGAGAAAAGCTATTTCTTCTACCATGGAACCGACCATAAAAACCCAAATACCCATGATAAAAGTCATCGGGAGCAGGGCAACTAAGAAAGTGAGGAACAAAAGAATGGTAGTGCTTAGATATAGTCCTATGTTTTCCAGTACCTTTTGACCGATTTCTTTGAGGGTAATGGACTCGAAGTCGGGTCTTTTGATGTAGAGGATGAGGTATTCGTAGATGACCGCAATCAACACAATCGAACCTAAGAATGAAAATATAGAAAGGACAGACGCTATATCGGTATAACTATTAAAACTTGAACTGACATCCTCCGGCCATAGCTCTTCTATGAAAAAAGCGATGGAAATGGAATACGAAACCAACCCCAATAAGATAAATGGCAACGCAATATAGGCTATTCCTTTGAATAGTATTTTGTGGTTTTGGCGGACAAAGGCAGTTGTTGCGCTGATGGTTTCACCCATGTCGCGGACTTTGCGAAAATTGATCTTGTTTGTGGACATTTTCGGGGTTTATAGACACTATTCCATCTATTCTTGAGCTAAAATTAACGCGGATATGGGCGGGACTTCTACTTTTTTACCTTTTACCTTGCCTTTTGCCCTCAAATCTACCAGCCAGTCTTCTACTACGATTTTCCATTCTCCCTCTGGCAGGCGGATATCCACTTCTTTGGTTTGGTTTCCATTAAAGATGACGAGAATGTTTTTCCATTTGTCGCCGTTGGCGTTGTTTTTTAACAAATAACCAATCACATTTGGCTCGTCAATGTCTAAAAACACCAAATGTTCTGCAAGCATTTCGGTGGTGGGCATCTTAAAAGCCGGATGTGCTTTTCGCAAGGCGATGAGTGCAGCATGATAGTCAAACAATTGCTTAAATTGGGTTTTTCTATGCCAATCTATTTGGTTGATGGCATCGGGCGATTTGTAACTGTTTTCTTCTCCGTTCTTGGTTCGGGTCATTTCTTCGCCGGCGTGGAGGAATGGAATACCTTGTGAGGTTAAAACAATGGTGTTTGCCAACCGGTGCATTCTAAGACGTTGTTTGTCAGAGTCGGCTGCGTTGGAGTTGAGCAGGCGGTCGTACAAAGTATGGTTGTCATGGCACGAAACATAGTTGATGCACTGTTGCGGAGAGCCTGCCCAATATGCTTTGGAATAATTGACCTTATTGTAGTCTATTTGTGGATGTTGGGTGGCGGCAATGATGCCAAACTTTACGCTTTCTTCCTTGCCCGATGCACCACTGACAAACCCTTTTTCGTCTTTTTGAAACACACTGCCTTTTAACCCATCCCGAAGGTCATCGCTAAAGGCTGCCAAACGGGGGACTTTGTTAACATTGTGTTTGGTCGGTCTTAGTTCTTCCGCAAGGGGGGTATCTCCGCCTGTCCAGCCCTCTCCATAGACAAAGATGGTGGGATCGACTTCATCTAAGGCGGCTCGGATTTGGTTCATGGTTTCGATATCGTGAATGGCCATGAGGTCGAAACGAAATCCGTCTATATGATATTCCGAAGCCCAGTATTTTACCGACTCCACGATAAACTTTCTGACCATAGGCCGCTCCGATGCCGTTTCGTTGCCGCAAGCGGAAGCGTTGGAGAAACTACCATCGGGGCGTTGACGGTAATAATATCCCGGAACTAATTGCTCGAAATATGAATCGTGAGTTAATCCGGTATGATTGTAAACCACATCCATCACCACCCTTATCCCGGCGGCGTGGAGGGCTTTTACCATCTCTTTAAACTCTTTAATCCTGACACTTCCGTCATACGGATTGCTCGAAAACGAACCTTCGGGGGCGTTGTAATTGAGAGGGTCGTAGCCCCAATTGTATTGCGGTTCGTCTAATTTGGTTTCGTTAATGGAATTATGGTCAAAGGCGGGCAGGATGTGTAGATGGGTGATGCCGAGTTGGGCAAGATGGTCTAATCCTGTCTTTTCTCCCTGTGGGCTTTTAGTTCCTTTTTCGGTCAAGCCGAGATATTTACCCTTGTTGGTGATGCCGGAATTGGGATGGATGGAAAGGTCGCGCAGATGCAATTCATAAAGCACGATGTCTGAATAGCTGGCGAGTATGGGGCGTTTATCTTTGTCCCAATCTTTGGGGTTGGTGCTTTTGAGGTCAGTTACCATGCCCCGTAGGCCATTTACCCCCACTGCTTTTGCATAAGGGTCGGGCACTTCTGCCAACCATTTCCCATCTACTTCTACCTGAAAAGCATAGAATTTACCCTTTTGATTACCGTCTAAGGTTACTGCCCATACGCCGTTGCCGGCTTTGGCCATGACGGCTTCTTTTACCGGTTTGCCTTCGATGCCGGCATCGTAGAGTTTAAGTTTTACCTGTGTGGCAGTGGGTGCCCACAACTTAAACAAGGAACTTTTGGGGGAGTAGGTAAGACCCAAATCTTTTCCGCCATAGACCGGATAAGATTTATAGTCTGTATGCGAAAAATCTGTCTTTTCGACTGTTCGCGGAGTGCTGCAATTTGATAACATGAAAATAAGTATGAGTTGGAGAAAGGGGAGTATCGTTTTCATAGGGATGTACGGTGTTCTTAGTGCTTAAAGTATTTTCGGACGGTCAAAGATAACGGAATGTTGGTAAATTGATATGGGGTATTTGGTTTTCTTTACTGTTAATGGGATGAAGAAAACCGGAAAGGGGAGGGGAGAACCCTTTAAATCAAGGCTTGTTTCGACTAATCATTGATGAACCTGCCGCCTGCTTTGTCATTTTTTGTTTTGGACAAGACATAAAGCAGAAATAACCTCCTATATTGTACCTTATATATAATAAGGTATGGACGAAATAATTCAAAAAGCAGCGATAGAGAGTTTGGGGCTGACCCAATACGAGTTTTTTATACGGCTGATGGTGGCAGCAGGCATCGGGTTTGTGATTGGATTGGAGCGCGAGCGGTCTTTTTTACCCCAACAAACCGAAGTTTTTGCAGGGGTGAGGACATTTACCTTAGTCGCGGTGTTGGGTTTATTAGCTTGTTTCCTCAAATTTTACCTTTCCAATTGGATTTTCGAGGTGGTGTTGCTTGGTTTGATAGCTTTTACCGTTGTTTCTTACATCCTTAACTTTAAACACGGACATTCGGGTGGCACCACAGAGGTGGCTTTGATTGTCATCTATCTGCTTGGGGCAGTTGTATTGCTGGGTTATATTCAATTGGGGCTGATTGTTACCGTGATCATGTTATTGGTACTTTCTTTGAAAGGGGAAATAAAGTCTTTGGTCGGGCAGATAACCAACGACGAGCTGTTTGCATTCCTGAAGTTTGTGGTCATCGCACTTTTAATCCTGCCTTTCCTTCCCAACGAAACTTATGGCCCTTATTCGGTGCTAAATCCGCGTGAAATCGGGTGGGTGGTGGTGCTGACCTCTGCCATTGGGTTTGTGGGTTATCTTTTGGTCAAATTTATTGGCCCGAACAAAGGCATTTTGCTGACGGGCATCTTCGGAGGGTTGGTATCGAGCACTGCCGTTACGTGGAATTTTTCCAAAAAGAGCCACGAGATGCCTAAATATACGGTGCATTGTGCCATTGCCATCATTTCGGCATCGTTGGTGATGATTGTGAGGGTGGCTTTTTGGATATATTTGTTCAATGTCGCCATTTTACCCAAAATGCTGTTGCCGTTGTTATTGCTTTTGTTCACGAGTGTGGGCATTATTGTGTTTTGGTATCGAAAAACCGTTTCAAAATTACAACCCGAAACCGATGTGCCATTAGGAAATCCATTGGCTTTGAAAGACGCGCTCTTCTTTGGCATACTTTACGGCGGGATTTTGTTGTTGGTCAGCACGGCAAAAGACTATTTGGGCAGTAGCGGGATTTACCTCGCAAGTACCATTGCCGCTTTGTCGGATATTGATGCCATTACCATCTCTTTGTCAAAACTAAGCAGCAATTCCGACTCTATGCGAACAGCGCAAATAGCCATTTTACTGGCCACGATGAGCAATACGGCAGTGAAAATGGCCATCGCCCTATGGTTTGGAAGTTCCGAACTGCGAAAACTGCTCACCATTGGGTATGGCATGGTGTTGGCAGCCGCTTTGGTGGGGTTTCTTTGGTTGTTGTTGATTTAGATTCGTTATTTACAACCTCCTCCTCTCCCCAACTCACTCTTTTACCAAATAATGTGCGCTTGCTTGGGCAAGGGGCGTGAGCGTTATCTCGCCGATGTTGACATGGTGCGGGCGACTTGCGGCGTAGTAAATGGCATCTGCAACATCTTCGGGCAGGAGGGGTTGATAACCTTGGTAAACCACCTTCGCTTTGTCCGCATCGCCCTTAAAACGGACGACCGAAAACTCCGTTTCGACCAAACCCGGGTGAACAACCGTTACTTTAATGCCCGATGTCAACAAATCTATCCTCATTCCTTTGCTCAAAGCATCTACCGCAAACTTGGTGGCACAGTAAACCGCCCCGTTGGCATAGACTTCTTTACCCGCTATTGACCCCACATTGATGATATGGCCTCCCCGCTGACGTGCTTTTAGAAAAGGCACTATAAAATGGGTTACATAGAGCAAGCCTTTGATATTGGTGTCTATCATCGTGTCCCAATCTGCCACGTTTGCGTCTTGAATGGCATCGCGACCCATCGCCAAGCCGGCATTGTTGACCAAAACACGGATGTTTTTCCACCCTTCGGGCAGTTGTTCAATGCTTTTACCAAAGGCTTCATAATCCCGCACATCGGTTTGAATGGGAAACACTTCAACAGCATATTTTTCTTCCAATTCTTGCTTCAGTTCGGTCAATCTTTCGGCACGTCTGCCTACAATAATGACCTGCCAACCGTGTTTTGCAAACAGAACGGCGGTGGCTCGACCAATTCCGGCAGTGGCTCCGGTGATGAACGCTATATCTCGATTATTTTCTTGCGGTTCGGGAAGTATCATGGTTTATATCGAATGGTTTTTGAGCAATTTTGTAGGACAATGGACATGAATTGTCCCATATTTGCTGCCAAATTACACCTTTTCGAGGTAAATTTGTTTACTCCATGCTTGTTGATGCTTGAAAACAGCTATCCGATATTTTATTTACTCTAAAATTTCTAATCCACATGACCACCCAAGCCTTTTGTTATGTCATTGTTTCTACCATCTTTTCGATGTTTGCTTGTAACCCGCAAAACGGCAACAATTTGTCATCTGAATCGGGTAAAAACGCCCCGATTGTTTCCACAAACGACAGCATTCCCCCAACAAATTCCTCAACCACAAGTAATACTGACACCCCAACCGCAAAACCCGTTACGGTAGAACAGTTGCTGGCGCGCTTCGGTCAAAATTCCGATACGGTAATAGTCTATAACTTTTGGGCAACATGGTGCAAACCGTGCATTGAAGAAATGCCACATTTTGAAGCACTGGGTGCTAAATATGCCGATAAAAAACTCAAAATTGTTTTCGTAAGCCTCGATTTTTTTGAAGACCTCGACAAGCGGGTCAATCCATTTATTGTAAAAAAAGCCATAAAATCAGAGGTCTTGATACTCAACGGCGGCAATAACCCCAATGCGTGGATTGACCGTATCGAACCTACATGGACCGGTGCCATTCCTGCCACTATTATTTTACGAACCTCCGACAATTACCGCCGCTTCTACGAGCGCGAGTTCACCCTCGAACAATTGGAAACCGAGTTGTTGCCATTGTTGAAGCCGTAAGCCGGAAAAACTTTTTGAGTTATGAGTTATAAGTTAACGTGAGGGGGGCATTAAAATCTTCTACAAGTTTATTTAGAAAGGCTTTAAGAAGTTGATTTGTATTTTTACACATTAATTTGATGCTCTGGCAGATCGGCCAGACCATCCCTAGAATTAAAGTGATGCCCTTTCCGATCGGCCAGACCATCCCTAGAATTAAAGTGATGCCCTTTCCGATCGGCCAGACCATCCCTGGAATTAAAGTGATGCCCTTTCCGATCGGCCAGACCATCCCTGGAATTAAAGTGATGCCCTTTCCGATCGGCCAGACCATCAAATTAGTTCAAGTAATTTCATTTTTAAACAATTAAATGCAAAATCACATGGCATCAAGACGTTTACCTTTCACGAATGAAGGCCGCAAATCTTGAAATAAACCCTCCATGTTATTGCATGTTTGGCAAAGCGGAGAAAGTCTTGCCCCGTTCTCTGAAACAAATCAGACAACAAAATTGCCTTTAAACCAAGCAGGTCGTTACCAATTTGCTTTAGAAAAGGAATGGAGATGGGGTTAAAAAAAAGGAATAGACTTAGGCGAAAAACACAAATAGCTATCCCAATCTCAAAGGTTGTCAATGCTTGGCATCTGCTGTTTTCAGTTCTTCAAAAACACCGGTATCGCGGTTCTTCCGAACATTGTACCAATTAAAATACCTGCCATTCATGGCAATATAAACGCCCGGTGGCAAGACTTGTACAAAAGCAAGTGCGCTGCCAAGGTTGAAAAACCCATCGGAACTGCCAAATTTATAGGGGATCATTGCACCGGTAAGGACAATCGTTTTTTCGGGGATGTCCAAATTTGCCAACACTTTTGCAGTCTCCACCATCGTGTCGGTGCCGTGGGTAATGACAATAAAATTTTCGGGGATATTCTGGCAATTATTGGCAATGACCTCGCGGTCTTGGTCAGTCATTTCGATGCTGTCAATCATCATCAAGGTTCGGATATTAATATCTAACGTGCAACGGCTAAGGTCAAATATCTCGGGAAGATGAGTGTCTTTGAAATAAAGCTGACCTTTAATCATGTCGTACTCTTTGTCGAAAGTACCGCCGGTTACAAAAATTCGAATAGCGTCAATCATGGTTTTAGTTATGAGTTGTGAGTTGTGAATTGTGAGTTGTGAGTTGTGAGTTGTGCTACGAATGCACGAATGATTTTTGTATTTATTCGTGCATTCATGGTTATTTCTTTACGTTAGTTATGAGTTGTTTATTGTCTAATGTCTTAAGTCTAATGTCTTAAGTCTTTTCCACTAACCACTATTATTCGGCTTAAAGTTAGTATTCTTTGATGATACCGACAAAGTATCTTATAAAAATGGCGAAATCTGATAATGGTGAAACTATCATCAAACAATTCTATTTTTGTACGGTTTTAGTATCTTGCATACTCCTACTTTATGAGTTTGTCAATCTTAACCATGTTCTTATGATTTCCCAACCTATAAACACCTCTATTCCATGAAACGATTTGTTATACTCACCTTTGTTTTAACCTTGATTGGTAGCCATTTTAGTCATCCGATAATGGCACAGGGTAATGCCAAAACAAGTGATACCGCTATTTATTCCGATAGGCTTTCGTTGGACAATCCCCAAAGCATTACCCTTCCCTTGCGATATCGCCCCATCGAATTTGATATTGTTCAGTTGAAAAAGATATTGGAAAATGCGCCTTTAGAATTTACTGATGCAGCAAGCAATATCAATCAACTTCCGGTCTTAATATTGCCGATGCCATCGGGAGGTGAAATAACCTATCGCATGACCGAGTCGCCCATCATGGAAGCGGCATTGGCTGCTCAAATGCCCGATACAAAGACCTATTTTGGGGTTTCGACCGATGATCATCTAAGTACCATGCGCCTCACTGTTACCGGAATCGGCATTTACGCACTTCTAAGTACCCCTTTGGGGATGATAGCCATCGAACCGATGCGCCATAGCGTTACCAAAAACATGCACTTTGTCTATGCCAACAATGAATTGAATGTTACCGATTTTACCTGCGGCGTAGTCCACTCCGGTCATGGACATTTACCGGAGGAAGGGGATTATCGGGGCAGTTGTGGTAATATTGGAAGCTCGATGCGTCAATTCCGCATTGCCATTGCCGGAACGGGGGAACTGACCACACAATACGGCAGCGTTTCTGCGGCTTCCGATTTTATAGTAGCAACGCTCAATGGCATGACCTTAATCTTGGAACGCGAGTTTGCAGTCAGGTTAACCCTCATTGCCGAAAACAACAGCATCATCTTTAGCAATCCGGGAACCGACCCGTTCGACCCCGCCGCCGCAAACCTGCCCAACAACGCTCATGCCGGTATTGTTACCGTGCTGAATACCTCACAGTTCGACATTGGGCACGTCATTCATTACAGCGGAACATCCAATTCGGGCATTGCCGGTCTTGGCGTGGTTTGCACTAATGGTTCAAAAGGGCGCGGTTGGAGTTCTTACAATAACCTGTTTTTTGCCCGTTGGGTATTGCTTGTCTGTCACGAAATAGGGCATCAATTTGGAGCAACACATTCCTTTTACGGTACGGAGTCGAACTGCTCTGCCAGAACGGCCAGCAGTGCTTATGAACCCGGAAGCGGAACCACCATTATGAGTTATCAGGGCATTTGCGGCTCGCAAAACATCGGCTCTGTTCGCGAAGACTATTTCCATGCCATCAGCTTGCAACAAATACGCACCTTTATCAACGGTATTTCATGCAACACTACGATTGCCACAGGTAATACCCCACCGGTTGCCAATGCCAATCCCAATGCCGGCTCTTACACCATCCCCATCCAAACCCCCTTTGAAATGACCGGCACCGCCACCGATGCCAACGGCGACCCCATCACCTATTGTTGGGATGAATATGACAGTGACGGCTCTGCCGGAGGTGCGCCCAACGATGCCGCCAACAGCACGACCGCTCCTTTATTCCGATCCTTTTACCCCACCACCAACCCCAACCGAACCTTCCCGCAACTGTCCGACATCCTCAACAACACGCAAACCATTGGGGAAATACTTTCCAACGTCAGCCGCACCATCAATTTCCGGCTTACCGTTCGCGACAACAATCCTTTAGGAGGAGCATTCGATTGCGATGCCACGTCTGTTACGGTTAGCAACAGTAGCGGCCCGTTTGCCGTCAGTTCGCAAAACAGTACCGTTACATGGAACGCCAATGGGGTAAACACCGCTACGGTTACTTGGAATGTAGCCGGCACCACATCGGCTCCGGTCAGTTGTGCCAATGTCAATATCTTATTTTCGGCCGATGCAGGGCAAACCTTCCCCTACACACTTGTTGCCAATACGCCCAATGATGGGACGGAAACTTTTGTCATTCCAAGTTACCCCTCATCAGTCGGTCGGGTCAAGGTGAAATGTGCCAACAATATCTTTTTCGATATCAATAATGCCCCCATAAACCTCAGCTCGCCCTGTGCTGCCAATGCCGCTTCGGTTACACCCACCACATCGGTAACAGCACAGGCAGGTAATCCGGCACTTGATTTAAACCTTACGCCTACTTACGGGAGTGCTTATCCAAGTTTTAGCGGTAATATTTCCAATACCGACCCTCAATCATTCTTAGCAGCCACCACCGGCAGTAATACTTGCACTTCCTTTGCCGGCAATGCTACCCGTTATGATGCTTACCCATTCATGGTCAGTGTCAGTGGTAACTACACCTTTACCCGCAACGCCGGAGCCAGTAATTACATCATCATGCACGTTTACAATGGAGCTTTTAACCCCCAATCGCCTTGCACCAATTGGATAGCCACCAGCTATAATACTTCGACCACCATTATCTCCTCCAGCATTACCCTTGCGCTTTCGGCAAACATTGCCTATACTTTTGTGGTGGGCACTTTCAATGCTTCTTTACCGGCTACGCTACCTTCCAATTACACCATCAACTTTACCCCGCCCGGTGGCGGAGGAATTTTTAATGGCACTCCAGCCCCTCCGGCGGGATATGCCTATACCTATATTATGGTAAGCAATGGGACAGGGTTAATCGCAGGGGTCAATGGAAGTTCCGATTTGTCGGATGCCAATACTTTTACTGCGGCCACTTACAGCGTTTATGGGTTCTCCTACCAAACCGCCACGATACCCATCATCGGTGTGCTCGTTGGATCGTCGATTCAAACCCTGCAAAACAATCTTGCCCTTTTGGTTTATTGCGGACAACTCAGCAGTAATTTTGTTACGGTTACGGTCGAGCCGGGTGCTTCCTGCGCCTTGCCTTCTCCTCCCACCATCAATGCGCCCTCGAACACTAATCTTTGTGTCGCTCCCATTACCCTGACGGCTTCCAACTTACCCGGCGGTTTCCCCGGTTATGGTTATCAATGGTATCGAAACGCAACGATGATTGGAGGGGCAACTTCACAAAACTATTCCCCAACCGAGAGTGGTGATTATACCGTGTTGTTGGTGAATGGGTTATGTTTTACCGCACAGTCGTCTATTGTGAGCATTACCCAAACAGCCCCCGCAGCTTTGACCGTATTACCGGCAACGGTCAATCTATGTCCCGGCGACAATGCCATCCTAACGGCTTCTGCCCTCAACCCCATGTTTCCCAATCATGCCTACCGATGGTTGAAAGACGGCACACCCATACCAGGTCAAAACAATGCCACGTTAACCGTATCTTTAGCAGGAAGCTACACCGTCCAAGCCTATTATACCGATGCCTGTGCTTCCGCCCAATCTGCGGCAGTTCCTGTTACGGTTTTGCAGGAGGTTTCCCTTCCCAATGTTCAGGAATTTAGCGGGTCATTCCCTCCTACGGGTTGGTCGGTTCAAAACCCCGATGCAAATATTACTTGGGGGCTTCAAACCACGCCCTGTTATCTCCATTCGGCGTACTTCAACTTTTTCGACTACCCGACAGTTGGTCAACAAGACATTCTTGTTACACCGCTCTATAATTTGGATGCACTTACTAACGCAACCTTTGCTTTCGATGTGGCTTATGCCCGATATGACGCTTTTAATTTCGATGCGCTTCAAGTCCAAGTTTCGACCGATTGTGGACAAAACTTCACGACTATTTACAACAAGAGCGGCAATACCTTAGCAACTGCTCCCGACATGACCACTTCCTTTTCACCTACCGATTGTTCTCAATGGCGCAACGAAAGCATAGACCTCAGTCCTTATGTCGGCAACTCGGTCATGCTTCGCTTTGTCGCCATCAATGGGTTTGGTAATAATCTGTTTATAGACAATGTAAATGTTAGCGGCAGTGCCGCAGTTGGGGTAAGGGTAGAGGCTGTTCTTCTTCTCGAAGGTGCTTACAACAATGGTAATCAAAACATGAACACCAACCTAAGTGCCAACAATTGGCTGCCCCTCAACCAACCCTTTAACGCCGCCCCTTGGAATTATGGCGGCACCGAAAGCGTGGTTTCCTTTCCCCCCAATGTCGTGGATTGGGTGTTGATGGATGTGCTCGATGTGAATGGTAATTTAATGGCACGCAAGGCAGCATTGCTCCAAAACAACGGCACCGTCTTAAACCTCGATGGCACCACAGGAGTGTTGTTTACTTCCGGTCTTTCTATTGGCAATACCTACCGTCTGCTCGTCCGGCACCGCAATCATGTAGCCGTGGTAGGTAGCAATACAGTTGTCTTGCCAAACACCAACACACCCTACAACTTCACCTTCCCAGCCAATGTGGATGGAGGAACGAAACAGTTGGCCGATGTCGGTAATGGCAACTATGCACTTCGCGCTGCCGATGCCGATGCCAATGGCGTAGTCAATTACCAAGACTATAACCAATTCATTTTACAAAACGGGCAGAGCAACGGTTATTTCCTATCGGATTTTAACCTAGACGGATTTGTGAACTTTTCTGATTTCGATTTTTACAGCCAACGAGCCGGAGCTATCGGTCTTTCAATCGTGCGCTATTAACCGTTACCCATGATATTGTTAAAGGAAATTACGCGGTAATTGTGTTTTTGCAACCGCTCCACGAACTTAAACCCTAACAAAGGTATTATTTACTCTATTATTTTTATAGCAACCCTTTCCCTATGAATACTCCCAAGAGTCGTTGGAATGTTTACATGCCGGTCGTCTATTCCCTCATCCTTATTTTAGGGATGCAACTGGGCTTTAAACTCTACGAAAACCTGAAGGGAAAACCCCGAATGTCGGTGGTCAAAGGCGGTCAATTATCCGAATTGCAGGAAGTGTTAAGCCTGATTGATAGCCGCTATGTAGATACCATCAACAGCCAATCCTTCATTCAAAGGTTGATTGAACAAGCATTACAAGATTTAGACCCGCACTCCACCTACATAGCAGCAGACAATATGCAGGAAGTAACCGAGTCGCTCGAAGGGAATTTTGTGGGAATAGGTATTGAGTTTTCAATCGTAGAGGACACGATTGTCGTGGTAACACCGGTGATTGGAGGGCCTTCCGATAAATTAGGCATTCTTTCGGGGGATAAAATTGTAGCCATCAACGATACTAATGTGGCAGGCATCGGCATCACCAACAAGGCGGTCATCGAAAAACTGCGGGGAGAGCTAAACAGCACGGTGGATGTTCGTATCGCGCGCTTTGGCGAGCAAAAACTATTGGACTATACCATTTCCCGCAAAGATATTCCGTTGGTGAGCGTAGATGCCGCTTTTATGTTGGATAAAGAGGTGGGGTATATTAAGGTAAACCGTTTCAGTGCAAACACTTACAACGAGTTTATGGACCACCTGCTTGCACTTCAAGAAAAAGGGATGGGTAAATTGATTATAGACCTTCGACAAAACCCGGGTGGTTATCTTCATACCGCAGTAGCCATTGCAGACGAGTTGATAGATGGCGATAAACTATTGGTTTATACGGAAGGGCGAACTTACCCCAGAAAAGAATACAGAGCTACTGCCCGCCGAACCGGAAAGTTTGAAAGCGGTGAAGTGGTCATATTGATTGACGAAGGCTCGGCTTCTGCGAGTGAAATTCTTGCCGGTGCCGTTCAGGATTGGGATAGAGGAACCGTGATAGGAAGACGAACTTATGGCAAGGGTTTGGTTCAAGAGCAATACGATTTGTCGAGCGGAAGCGGGTTAAGGCTCACGATTGCCCGCTACTACACGCCCACAGGAAGAAGCATTCAAAAGCCATATAGCAACGGTTATCGCAGTTATGAGGAAGAGGTAAGCACCCGATTTGAAGAAGGGGAACTGACCGGTAGCGACACCTTAAGCGTTAATCCCCACCGCACCGATACCATTGCCTACACAACATTGGTGGAAGGCAGAACTGTTTACGGCGGTGGCGGCATTTCGCCCGACATCTTTGTGCCTTTAGACACGGCAGGATTAGACCCATTTACCCTCAGTGTGCGCCGAATTATTCCCGAATTTACCTATAATTATTACAGCAACCATACCGCAGAGTTTACCAAATACACCGACCTCCGCGAATTTAAATCGAACTACCAAATAGACCCGAGTCTGTTTCAACAATTCAAGGGGTTTGTTAAAAACAAGTTGGGTTTTGTGGATGAAAAACAAATGTCGCGAAACGATACAGAAATCAGGAATTACATCAAATCCTATATCGCCAAACAAAAATGGAATTACGAGGGCTTTTACTTCGTTTCACAAGACATTGACAAAACCCTGCAAAAAGCACATGAGTTTATCACGCTTCAGACTGCTGTTGCACCATCAAAAAATGGAATGTCCAAACTAAAAGAGCAGGGTAAAAGGTAAACTCCGGCTTTCGAGTTCTTAAAGTAAATCTTGTACTTTAAAGACAATGGTTAAAAATTTACCGCTACGGTGAATTCTCATTTTTATCTTCCCCTCACTTTTATTGTTGAGCCGGTCATACAATTCACCAAGCGTTGCAGTAGATGCGAGTTCTCCGTTAATGCTCACCACTTGGTCTCCCACCTCAACACCTGCCAAGTCAGCAGGCGAATTTGGCCGTACATAGTTCACAAAGACATGTTTAAAATTAGGAGCTTTCGCCTCTAATTGTACCCCGCTGAGGTCGTAATCAAAAGGTTTGTTAAAGTTTTTGTTCTTTGCCAAGTACATTTCTTCTTTGGGGTAGTTAATCGTAACCTTAAAGCGACTCAGCGCATCGGCACCAAGATTTCCATCCCAATTGTTGGTCTGATTGACCGCAAATTGCAACGAAGCGTCGTCCGGGAATCCGGTAATCACTTGTGTCAATTGAAAATTTGCAAGACTAAGGCTGGCGACTCGTCCGAGTTTTCCCATTATATCACCACTCAACCCCCTTCCCAGAAAGGCATCAATCTGTTTTTCGGGAGGAGTTATGTTCCGGTGGAACACGGTGAGTGCTTGAGTAGCTCCGGTATCTAAGAGCAGTTGCAAGGTAACGGTATCGTTATTGGTGGTGATAATAGTGGCGGGCAGATAAGGTTTACCTCGTTGCAGAGAAATTTTCACCACTTCCCCCTTTCCTTTGTTGCGATGATGTTTCGGTTCATACAGTTGAATGTATTTTTGACGGTAATCAATTTCGACTACAAATCTGCTGAACAAATCGTAACCAATGATGCCATAGACGGGTTTTCCAAAAATCTCAGAAAAGGAAATCAAATCGGGTGGAAGTACAACCATCTGCATATTATTTCCCTCCACACCGGGCATACTCATTCGCACCCCTTCCAACATTCGGGCGGTAATCGCTTCGCCTTTTCCTAAACCTTGTATTTGAATATCGCGCCCATTGTCTTTCACCCCGGCCAAAGCCAGCAAAAGTGGTTCGGTTAAGATAGTCGTGCGCGAGCCGGTATCTAAGATAAAATTGACTTCAAAAGTGTTGTTTATCTTGATGGGGAGGAGAATGAGGTTGTGGTGTATTTCGATGGGAATGCGCACCGATTTTCGAAAGGAGGAGGTCAGTCCAAATCCCACATTCATCGTTTGTGCAGCAAGAAAAGAACTGCTGCCCTGAGCAAGAATAACAAAACAGATGAGTAACAAAAGGGGTAATTTTACCGTCATTGATTTCTATTTAATGGGCTGCTCGGGAATTGGAACGATCTGGCAATTGCAAAACAATGATACAAGACCGATTTAAAAGTTAAATACTGCTAATTACGGTTGGGTTTGCTATTTTAACCACGAATGTACTAAACATTTCTATTGCGGTATGAGTTTGTAAGGGGTGTCTGCTTCAAATTACACCAAACATAAAAAACGCTGTCAATGCCCGCTTTAGAAACGTTAGCCCTTCCTTTGGGGTTTGTTGCTCCCGACTTTGCGCTTCCCGATACGGTCAGCGAGCAAATTTTAAGCTTAGATGAATTGAAAGGAGAAATAGCCACAGTGGTGATGTTTATCTGCAATCATTGTCCTTACGTGATACACGTAAATCCCGAAATTGTCCGCCTTGCAAATGATTATATCCCCCAAGGCATTTCATTTATTGCCATCAGCAGCAACGATACCGACCGCTATCCCGCCGACAGTCCGGAGAATATGCGACTAAGAGCATTGGAATTGGAATATCCGTTTCCCTATTTGTATGACGAAACACAGCAAACCGCCAAGGATTACCATGCCGTTTGTACACCGGACTTCAGCATTTTTGATGACCAATTGAAATGTGTCTATCGCGGGCGATTGGATGGGTCTAAACCGGGGAACCAAATTCCGTCAAACGGAGAAGATGTCAGAAATGCGCTCGATGCCTTAATCAATGGCACAAAAATTGCCGAAAAACAATATCCAAGCATTGGTTGCAGTATTAAATGGAGAGAAGAAATCCCCTATTAACTATTTTTAACTCCCAAAATTGATAGATTTCGGCCACTTTGCCTTATCTTGTCAAGCGAATTGATTAGCTCAAAATTTTCACTTTTAAATTTATAAGTAACATGAAAAAATTATTTAGTGTTTTAGTAGTGGCCATCGCGTTTTTAGCCTTTAATAGTGCTTATGCACAAACGACTGCTGATACCGATCAAAAAGAAAAATCTTCTTGCGCTGCCAAAAAAGGGGAAGCAGGAACAGCAGATGCTACCGGTAAGAAATGTGATCCCGCCGCTTGTGCTGCTAAAAAAGCATCTGCCAGTGCTGAAAACAATACAGAAGAAGGTAGCACCAAATTAGTTGAAACCGCAGGTGTTTCTGAAGGTGATGCCACCAAAAGCGGTGCAACTTGTGCTTCTAAAAATGCTGCTAACGGTAAAAAATGCGACCCCGCCGCTTGTGCAGGTAAAAAAGCATCTGCCAGTGTTGAAAACAACACCGAAGAAGGTAGTACCAAAATGATTGAATCGCCCGGCGTTTCTTCAGAAAAAAAACAAGGTAGCTGTGCTAAAAAAGCAGGCTGCTGCAAAAACAAAAAAGCCGAAAATTAATATTGCCATAAGGTTTTTAAGTTTTGAGGAAAAAATATTAGGCATCGGGTAGTTCTTCTACTCGATGCTTTTTTTGTATGTTGCACCCAAGAACAAACGGTTAACCCCCTCACCGATTCCCTATCTATTTTAATGAAATTAAATGCTGTATCTATGACAGACGAACTGAAACGCAGCCGCAAAGCCACCGATTTGATTACCCACAATGTTATATTGGCTATGGGGACTGCCATCATTCCTATACCAATGGCGGACATCATTGCATTGACCACTTTGCAGGTCAGGATGTTGAAAGAATTATGCGATTTGTATGAAAGGCCTTATTCAAAGCATGTGGCACAAAATATCATTACCGCAGTGGCCGGTAATAGTTTAGCCCGAATGGGTGCCAGCTTGTTGAAAACAATTCCGGGCTTTGGCACGATTATAGGCGGCGTTTCGGCGGTGATTTTATCGGGGGCTTCTACTTATGCGATGGGTAGGGTATTTGTACATAATTTGGAGGCAGGTAAGGCATTGGAAGATATTGACCTGGACGAAGCCCAAGAACTCTACCAAACCGAGTTTGAGACCGGTAAAGAATTGGCTTCCCAATTAGAAAAGGAAACCGACATTCCTTCTGCAGCCAAGGATTTGGTAAACATGGACGATGCCAATACCGCCATCAAAAAATTGGAAATCCTCGCACTTATCAAAGAATTGAGCATCCTTCATGCAGATGGGATCCTTACCGATGAAGAATTTAGTGCTAAAAAACAGGAACTGTTGGAGCAGATTTAAGCTGTTTTTACCAACCCCCATCTCTATTGGGTCTTTCTTCGTTCCGCATTACTCAACCCGCTCCAACAATAAACCCACCTCACCGATAAAAAACACCTGCTTTTCGGGCATGGCATGGGCTATCTCTATGGTATAATGACCCTTTTTTGAAAAAATGTCGGTGCTCTTGAGCAACACAAAGTCAATGTCCCAAACATTGGCGAAGCCTACTCCTTCCACCTCTCCCTCTTCGGTTCTGAAGGGCAAATCCATGGTATCTTCTACAAGGATAGAGTTATCAGGTGAAAAAATAGTGCATTTTACTTGAAGGCTGTTGTATTGGAAGGCGGTGGCATATCTGAAAAAAAGGTGCAGCGCGGCCTTTTCAGGAGGTTTGTTGACCGGAATGACAAAACGCACTCGGTCGCCGCTGTTCCAAACGCTATCGGGCAGGGTAATGGCGCGCTTGTAAAGCTGACCGGAATTACATGACACTTGCAACATCACCAACCCAACCATCATCAATGAAAGCAGGATTTGTCGAGCGTTATGGACACGATTGGGGTTGGGGTTGGTTTTCTGGTTCATGATTTGCGTATTGATTACCAACCCATTCGTTTTTTGAGGGATTGAATTTGTGCCAAGTGATGTTTACCATGCCAGGCATAGAGGGCTATGGCATAGCGCAATGAAAAATTTCGCTCGTTTTCGGGATGGTAATAGGTGCGAAGTAAATCATCGGACGAGAAGCATTCAATCAAATGCACCCATCGGGCATGTAGTGAGGTGATTAGCATTAAAGATGAATGGATGGGCATGGCATAATCGGGCAACTTAGCCCATCTTTCTTCCCAATATGGTTTGATAGTGGGGTTGTCTTCGGTGAGTGCTAACTTAAAACGCACGAAACTGTTGATATGACTATCGGCAATGTGGTGAACTACTTGGCGGAGGGTCCAACCTTCGGGGCGATAGGGCGTGTCTAATTGTTCATCTGACAAATGCATAGTCTCTTCTATCAATTGCTTAGGAAGCAGGTCTATTTCATCTGTCCATTTTTCGATTAACTTTGGGGAATACTGCGATGGGGAAACAAATTCACCAATCGGGAAACGCAATTCGTGGAGGGTAAACTCTTTCATCGTAAGGTTGTTCTTTTGAAAATTGGTAATTGAGGGACGAAACGATGCAAATATGGCACTTCTTTACCGCTTTTTTTACCTATTTCAGGCCAATTATTTCAACATTTTAAGGATATTGTGGAAATACTGACAAGGTTGATTTTGCAAGACCTCTTTCTGTTATGGAATTTCTGTTTCTGATGATTGGCAAACAGCCTTTTTAAAAAAGTATTACATTGGTGGATAAAATTTCAAGACTATGAAACCTAAAATAGCGATACATTGGTTTAGGCGAGACCTTCGCACGCACGACAATACGGCACTTTGGCACGCCGTATCGGGCGATTTACCCGTTTTGCCCCTTTTTATTTACGATAAAAACATTTTAGATAAATTACCCGACGAGTACGACCAAAGGGTGTGGTATATTTTTCATTTGCTCGTTTGGATGCGAAGGAAATTTTTCGAAAACAATACCAACATTTTAATCAAATACGGCACTCCCATAGATGTTTGGAAAGAAGTGCTCGAAGAGTATGATGTTGGGGCGGTTTATGTTAACCGCGACTACGAACCTTATGCCCAACAGCGTGACCGTCAGATTTACGAATTACTCACCTCAAAGGGCATTCCTTTCAAGGGGTATAAAGACCATGTGATTTTTGAAAAAGACGAGGTGTTGAGTGGGGCGGGGAAGCCCTACACGGTTTTTACCCCATACAGCAAAACATGGAAAGCCCTGTATGCCAAAAACCCGCCGACCATTTATGGTAATGCCTTTGAATTGAATAACTTTCTCCCATACTCACCATTCATTTTACCAAGTATGGAAATGATGGGGTTCAAATCAAAAAGTTACCATTTTACGGAAACAATTTTTACCGATAAAGCGATGCAGCAATACGAAATTTTTCGCGACTTCCCTTTTGTAAAAGGAACTTCGCGATTGGGTATGAACTTTCGATTTGGCTCTGTCAGTATTCGGGAAATGGCACATCGAGGGGATGCGCTCAGTACTAAATGGTTGAACGAATTGATTTGGAGGGATTTTTACCAAATGATCCTCTATCATTTTCCGCATGTGGTCAATCGCTCTTTTAAACCGCAATATGATGCCATTGAATGGCGAAATGACGAGAAGGAATTTGAACTTTGGTGCAACGGGATGACCGGCTACCCGATGGTGGATGCCGGAATGAGGGAGTTGAACGCCACCGGGTTCATGCACAATCGGGTACGAATGATTACCGCAAGTTTTTTGACCAAGCATTTACTGATTGATTGGCGGTGGGGCGAAACGTATTTTGCCCAAAAGCTGATTGACTATGAATTGGCTTCCAATAACGGGGGGTGGCAATGGGCGGCAGGCTGTGGTTGTGATGCCGCTCCTTATTTCCGCATTTTTAACCCCATGACCCAAGCCAAAGCCTACGACCCCGATATGAACTATATTAAAATGTGGATTCCCGATGTCCTTAAACCCACTTATCCAAAGCCCATCGTAGAGCACAATTTCGCCCGTTTGCGGGCATTGGCAACTTATAAAGCGGCATTGGATTTGTTCAAAGAAGGCGGTTGATCAATTGCGGGGGCTGTTATTGCGGGTTGGGTTTGCATCGGGCATCCTTACCCCTTTGACGGCATGGTTTATTGTCATATCTTTGGCCAGGCGACCAACTGTAACCCGTTTCTATTTATGCAAATCCCTCTTCTGCAAGATGTCATCGTCATCTTAAGCCTTTCGGTATTGGTGGTTTTGGTGTTCCACCGGTTTAAACTGCCTTCCATCATCGGTTTTTTGGCCACCGGCATTTTAATTGGCCCAAACGGCTTTAGCCTTATCCATGCCACCCACGAGGTAGAAATATTGGCCGAAATCGGGGTCATTTTGTTGTTGTTTGTCATCGGTTTGGAGCTATCGCTCAAACAACTCATCGCCATCCGGCGGACGGTGTTCATTGGCGGGTCTATTCAGGTAGGGTGTACCATTTTAGCCACCGTCATCGTCCTGTTGTTGTTCCAAATCCCCTGGGAAACGGCGGTGTTCATCGGTTTTTTGCTCTCGCTTTCCAGTACCGCCGTGGTCCTTCGCATTTTGCAGGAGAAAAACGAAATCAATGCCCCGCATGGCCGTATTGCTTTGGGCGTACTCATTTTTCAAGACATTGTGGTGGTGCCGATGATGCTCATTACCCCCATCATGGCCGGCAAATCCGATAATGTTATGTTGGAAATCGGGCTGTTACTGCTCAAAACCGCAGGGGTGTTGTTCATCACCTTTTTGGGAGCCAAGTATATTGTTCCTAAACTGTTTTACCTCGTAACCAAAACCCGCAGCAAAGACCTGTTTTTGCTCACCACCATTGCCGTTTGCTTTTTGGTCGCTTTTCTCACCTCGTTTGCCGGGTTGTCGTTGGCGTTGGGCGCGTTTTTGGCGGGGTTAATCATTTCCGAATCGGAGTATAGTCATCAGGCAACGAGCAATATCATCCCTTTTCGGGAGTTGTTCACCAGTTTCTTTTTCGTGTCCATCGGCATGTTGCTCGACCTCAACTTTCTCTTGTCCCATTTTCCGGCCATCATCCTCATGGCGCTTGTGGTCATGTTGATTAAATCCATCCTTGCGGGCGTGGCGGCGGCGGTGTTGCGCTTCCCCTTCCGGGTGGTCATCCTCACCGGTTTGGCCTTGTTTCAGGTGGGCGAGTTTTCGTTTATCCTGTCGCAGGTGGGCATCAAAAACGGGCTGCTTAGTCAATTACACAACCAATATTTCCTGTCGGTGTCTATTATCACCATGGGCGTAACCCCTTTTATATTGGTCAATGCCGAGCAAATCTTCCGCTTTTTGACCAAGCTGCCCGTCTTTAAACAGTTTTACAACAAAGCCACTCCCCAACCCTCCCATTTGGTGTCGCCCGATAATGCCGATATGGATAACCACTTGGTCATCATCGGCTATGGGGTCAATGGGCGTAACGTGTCGCGCGCCGCCCGGTATGCCAACATCCCGACCATTATTGTGGAGTTGAATATGGAAACCGTGGTGGAGGGTAAAGAAAAGGGCGAGCGAATGGTGTATGGCGATGCGACCCAAGAACATATCCTGCACGAGGTACACCTCGAAAGTGCGAGGGTGGCGGTTATTGCCATTTCAGACCCCGAAGCCACCAAAACCATGGTGTCCAATATCCGAAACCTGTCGCCTACGGTCTATGTCATTGTGCGCACCCGTTTTGTCAAAGAAACAGACGAACTGCTCAATCTGGGGGCAGACGAGGTGATACCCGAAGAGTTTGAAACCTCTATCGAAATTTTTGCCCGCACCCTCACGCGGTTTTTAGTGCCCCTCAACGATTTGGACAAACTGGTGCAAGATATTCGCTCCGACAACTATCAGATGTTGCGACCCATTCGCGCCATCAACCCGTTGCCCGAACTCGAAAACCTGCCAAACTTCAATATCGAATGTGTGCGCGTGTTGGCCGATAGCGGCGATATTGTCGGAAAAACCATCCTCGAATCCGATATCCGGCATCATCATTTGGTCAATATCCTCGCCATTTCGCGCAACGGAGAGGTGATTTCCAATATCACCCCCGAACTAAAAATCCTGCAACACGACGTGCTCTATTTAAGCGGAAAGCCAAAAGATATTACCAAGTTTTATAAGCAGGTAACTTAGCGGTTAGTTATGAGTTATGAGTTAGACATTAGACTTAAGACAATAGATTTAAGATGTTAGAAATTAACCGTTAACCGTTAACCATTATTCCCCACCTTCTTCCTTCTTTTCCACTTTTTCTGCCTCTTTGGTTTTTTTCGGTTTTTTGCGTTGGTTTTCAAAGAAAGAACCTAAATCTTCCACCATATTAGTCGTTCCCGGCACATTAAATTGCGAGGCCTTTTTTAGGTTATTGTAAAAAATGAGTGCCGCATTGGTATTTTCTTTACCAAGTGCGATAAGCGTATCGGAAATGCGTTCTTCTAAGCCTTTGACCATCATTTGCAAATACCTCAACCGATTATAGACCGCAAAATCATTTTCCCATTCTTCTAGTTTGAGGTAATCCACGCGCAAATTTGTGTGTGTGCGATACATTTCTATTGCTTTTTGTACAAAGAGGTAAGTCCCGCGACCCATGCGCAGAAACCCCATTTTATCTTTAGAGGTCAGATTGACTGCAAAAGGCAACCGTTCAATAACGTTTTTGATGTCTTCTTTACAAAGTTCCAAATCTGCTTCTTCAAAATCGGGGGTTAGATTTTCGTAAGGCATAATTTAAAGTTGATTTTGTATGTCAATAATGCGATTTAAGTATCACCAAAGTCCATTTTTCCGGCCCGAATATACTTTTTTCAAGTCTTTTCCTGCTTCTACAAGCCTATTTAGTTCTACTAAAGACTTAAAACACCGCTCAACCGGCTAATTATCTTCTTTAAATAACGTAAAAACTCGGTAAAGTGTTGCTTTAAGTCAATAAATTGAGTTAAAAAGTCAGTTTACTGACCTATAAGGTCAATGTACTGACTAATAAAGTCAGTACATTGACAGGCAAGGTCGGTTTGCTGACCTATTAAGTCAGTTTATTGACAAATAAGGTCAGTTTACTGATATACAAGGTCAGTTTACTGACATGAAAAGTCAGTTTATTGACCAATAAAGTCGGTTTACTGATATACAAAGTCAGATTACTGATATATTAAGTCAGTTTATTGACCTATAAAGTCAGTTTATTGAATAAATAGCCCAATAAATGTAGCTCCAAAGTACCAATAAGAAGATTTCGGCTCTATACATGCAATTCACAGGTAATTTGATGACCTATTGGGGCAAATGTATCCATGTTTTTTAATCTGCTTTTCAATAAGGAAATAGAAATAGCTGCAAAACACCTTCGCATTTCACCCAAAAAACAGAAAAGGCGAGGCGGAAGGGTTGAACGGTGAAAGGGTGGGGTTGAGGGAAGTCTGTTATGTATTGAAGGTGGTTTGCAATTTCTGTGTGAGGTTGGTTATCGGGAGGGTAAATTGGGGTAATTGGGGAGGATTTGCAAATATTTTTTGTATTTTTTCAAAAAAAAAGTTCAAAAGGGTTGTAAAAAGCTAAGAAACTTGGTATTTTTGCCCCTGCTGTGCGATACTCAAGATAATTGGTTAGATTTGCACATTGGTTTGACCACCATTGAAAAGCGCGAAGATTACAAATCCTACAAAACCACACGACAAAAACGGCATTATGTCAAAAGATAAAAACATCATTCAAGACACCCTCGTGTCGGAATATACCGAAGACAATATCCGCTCGCTCGATTGGCGAGAGCATATACGGCTGCGTCCCGGGATGTATATCGGCAAAACAGGCGATGGCAGTTCGGCGGACGATGGGATTTATATTCTGATCAAAGAGATCATAGACAACTCGATTGACGAATATGTGATGGGGTTTGGCAAAAAAGTGGACATCAAACTGAACGGTCAGCGCATCGAGGTGCGCGATTACGGTCGCGGCATTCCGTTGGGCAAGGTGTTGGATTGTGTGTCGAAAATCAATACGGGGGGCAAATACGATTCAAAGGCATTCAAAAAGTCGGTCGGCTTGAACGGGGTGGGCACCAAGGCGGTCAATGCCTTGGCGCGGAATTTTAAGATATACGCGGTTCGGGACGGGCAAATGAAAATGGCGGAATTTGAGCGGGGGGAGTTGGTGAAAGACCCGCCCATCGGACCGACCAAAGAACCCAACGGCACGTTTATTTCGTTTGAACCCGATGAGCAGATATTTAAGAATTACCACTTCATTGCCGAGCATATCGAGAACCAAATCTGGAATTACGCCTACCTCAATGCCGGTTTGAGCATCTACCTCAACGGGCAACAGTATTTGTCCAAAAACGGGTTGCTCGATTTGTTGAGCCGCAAAACCAATGTGGATGACCTGCGCTACCCCATCATCCACCTCAAGGGCTATGATATGGAAGTGGCGTTGACCCACGGCGACCAATACGGCGAGGAGTATTACGCCTTTGTCAACGGACAATATACGCCGCTTGGAGGCACGCATTTGGTGGCGTTCAAGGAGGCATTGGTGAAAACCATTCGCGAGTTTTACAACAAAAGTTTCGATACATCGGATATACGGTCATCGGTGATTGCCGCGATCAGCATCCGAATTGAAGACCCGATTTTTGAATCGCAAACCAAAACCAAACTCGGTTCGGCCAATGTGGGTCCGGACGGGGTAACGGTTCGGGCGTTTGTAACCGACTTTTTGAAAGAGCACCTCGATAACTATCTGCACAAAAACCCCGCCGTAGCCGAAGCCCTGTTGAAGCGCATCATGCAATCGGAACGCGAGCGCAAAGAGTTGAGCGGCATCAAACAATTGGCCAAACAACAAGCCAAAAAAGCCAACCTGCACAACAAAAAACTCCGCGACTGCCGCTACCACCTCAACGAAGATGCGGGGGGAGAAAAACGCTTTAACAGCACCTTGTTTATTACCGAGGGCGACTCGGCAAGCGGCTCGATTACCAAAGCCCGCAGTGTGGAGACCCAAGCGGTGTTCAGTTTGAGGGGTAAACCCTTGAATTGTTTCGGGTCGAGCAAAAAAATTGTCTATCAAAACGAAGAGTTCAACCTCCTCCAACACGCCCTGAACATCGAAGACGGTTTGGACAGTTTGCGCTATAATAAAATAGTGGTGGCCACCGATGCCGATGTGGACGGAATGCACATACGGTTGTTGTTGCTCACGTTTTTCCTCCAATTTTTCCCCGATTTAATCCGCAACGGGCATGTTTTTATCTTAGATACCCCGCTGTTCAGGGTGCGCGACAAACAGCAAACGTATTACTGTTACAACGAGCAGGAAAAACAACAGGCAATAGGTCAATTGCGCGGTAAACCCGAAATCACCCGCTTTAAAGGATTGGGCGAGATTTCGCCCGATGAGTTTGGTAAGTTTATCGGCAACGACATCCGCTTGCAACCCGTATTGCTCAATCAAGACTCGACAATCGCCAAACTCCTGTCTTATTACATGGGTAAAAACACGCCCGACCGCCAGGAATTTATCATCGAAAACCTTAGAGTAGAAGAAGAACTATCCGATGTCGTTCTTCAGGAAGCTGATTTGGAAGTGGAGTTGGAAGAAACCGCTTAGGAAGATGCGTAAGATTTTAGGCGAACCGATGCGTTATTTCCCCCAAACTATTCAGGCACCATGTAATACCGGCATTTTCCAATCTTAGCACATACCTTACAAACTAACCGTAATAAATTAAATAGACTTCTTTCTGCGAAAATCAGCGAAATCTGCGGGCAATACAAATTATACCGGCATTGTCCAATTTTAGCACATCCCATTCAAACAAAACTATTTAAAAATAAGAAACAACTTTCTGCGTAAATCAGCGAAATCTGCGGGCTACTCAAAATGATGACCTTAGCAATGCCGGCGAGCTGAATAATTACTTTTTTTCAAAAACAAAACCATTGGTTGTCGGCAACTTTAGCAACCATAAAAGCCACCCACCCATCAATAACCCACCCTGTTATGTCTGAAAAAAACGGCAATCCCATCCCAAATAGCAATATAGAAGTTACCCACGTCAACGACATGTACAAGACGTGGTTTCTGGAATATGCCTCTTATGTCATCTTAGACCGCGCTGTTCCAACGCTCGAAGACGGGTTAAAGCCTGTTCAGCGCAGGTTGATGCACGCCCTCAAAGAGATGGATGATGGTCGCTACAACAAAGTGGCCAATGTGATAGGGCAAACGATGCAGTACCACCCTCACGGCGATGCCTCCATTTACGAGGCATTGGTCAACTTGGGTCAAAAAAACCTTCTCATAGATACACAAGGTAATTGGGGCGATTACCGCACCGGCGACAGTGCCGCCGCAGCCCGATATATCGAAGCCCGTTTGTCCAAATTTGCCCTCGAAGTAGCGTTCAATGCCGACATTACCGAGTGGCAACTCTCTTACGATGGTCGGAAACGAGAGCCGGTGAACCTGCCCTTGAAGTTCCCGTTGCTCTTGGCGCAAGGCGTGGACGGCATCGCAGTCGGACTTTCGACCCGCATTTTACCCCATAATTTTCAGGAGCTTTGCAAAGCCTCCATCGCTATTTTACAAGGTAAAGAGTTTACCCTATTCCCCGACTTCCTAACCGGTGGGATGGCCGACTGCTCCGATTACCGCGAGGGGCAACGAGGAGGAAGGGTGCGCGTGCGGGCAAAAATTGAAACCCTAGACAAAAAAACCTTGGTCATCAAGGACATTCCATTCAGCACCACCACATCGAGCCTGATCGAGTCCATCATCAAAGCCAACGACAAAGGGAAGATTAAAATCAAAAAGGTGATTGACAACACCGCCAAGGATGTCGAAATCAGCATCGAACTACCGCCCGGCATTTCGCCCGATGTTACGATTGATGCCCTCTATGCTTTTACCGATTGCGAAGTGTCCGTTTCCCCTTCGTGCTGTTTGATAATTGACAAAAAGCCCCGTTTTATCAGCGTCCACGAACTGCTCAAACTCTCGACCGAGCATACCCTCCTGCTCCTGAAAGCTGAGTTGGCTTTTAGGCTCAAGACCCTGTTGGAAAGGCTGTTTTTCGCTTCGCTCGAAAAGATTTTTATCGAAAAACGCATTTACCGCAAAATCGAAGAGTGCGAAACCTTTGAGGCGGTCATCGAAACGATTGACAAGGGGTTGAAACCCTATACCAAAAACTTTATCCGCGAGGTAACCCGCGAAGATATTTTGCGATTGACCGAAATCAAAATCAAACGCATCAGTAAATACGACTCCTTCAAGGCAGAAGATGCCATCCGCGCCTTAGAAGAAGAGATAGCCACCATTAAATACAACCTCGATCACCTGACCGAATATGCCGTGAACTATTTCAACGACCTGTTGAAAAAATACGGAAAGGGAAGGGAACGCAAAACCGAGTTGCGCAATTTCGATACCATTGCTGTGGCGCAAGTCGCCCAAGCCAATCAAAAACTTTACGTCAACCGGAAAGATGGGTTTATGGGCTATGGGTTAAAAAAAGACGAGTATGTTACGGATTGTTCCGACATTGACGATATCATCGTGTTTCGTGCCGATGGACGTTTTTTAGTGTCCAAAGTAACCGAGAAAACCTTTGTAGGAAAAGACATCGTGCATATAGATGTATGGCGCAAAAACGATGAACGGCGCATTTACCACGCCATTTATTTGGATGCACCGGCCGGTAAAAACTTTGTCAAACGGTTTGCCGTTACGGCCATCACGCGCGACAAGGAGTACGACATGACATCGGGCGCGGGGAAAGGGTCTAAACTGCTCTACCTTTCGGTTCACCCAAACAGCGAAGCAGAAAAAGTGACCATTAACCTCCACCCATCGAGCAAAGCCAAAATCAAGGAGTTTGAATACGATTTTGGTGAATTGGCCATCAAGGGTCGCGATGCCAAAGGTAATACCCTCACCCCGCACCCCATCCGAAAAATAACCCAAAAAGGAGTTGGAGCTTCCACACAAGGAGGGCGCAAAATATGGCTCGATGAAAGCATCGGTCGCCTCAATACAGACGGGCGCGGAAAACTATTGGGCGAGTTTGACACCGGTGAACGCATTGTGGTCATTCACAAAGACGGAAGTTTTGAACTGACCGACTACGAGTTGACCAACCGTTACGAAATGGCTACCATCTCTTTGGTCGAAAAATACCATCCCGAAACGGTGGTGTCTGCCCTTTATTACCACCTCGAAAAAAAGGCATACTACGTCAAACGTTTTCAAATAGACTTGATGAAAACCGGACAGAAGTACTACTTTACCGGGGAAGACAAAAAATACGAACTCCTGTTTGTTACCACAGAACCGGAAGTCAGCATTGTCTATCACTACATCACCGATAAAACCAAAACCAAAGGACACACCGTGTTGGACATCGCCGAAGCGGTCAATGTGCAGGGCTGGAAAACATTAGGCAACAAAATCACTTCGTACAAAATCACCAAAGTAGAAGTAAACAGCACCGAAGCAAGGAAAAAAGCACAAGCCGAAACCGCCCCCGTGCCCACGGTAAAAATTACCCCTGCCGAAGAAAAAGAGCAAGGTGAATTGTTTTAATAAACCATCAACCCTCTACTACAACTCCAACTGTTTGTAGAACCGGTCAATATTGCGGCTAAGGACGAGCAGCTCGTCAGACGAAATAGCCGTTCTGTTTTCGATGTCTTGAATGGAGTTGAATAGGCGGTAAATGTCTTCGAGCGAAATACCCGTTTTGGAGGCGATATGTTCATAAGTCGCTTTGTTGAACGATACTTCCTTCAAATACAATTTAGCTCGGAGGAAGGCCATGAAATAGGTAATCTTCTTTTTCGCTAAATCCTTATGGTCGCCATGTTGATAGTACAGCCGTCCGACAGTTTTGGTAAATTCCAAAGTCGTATTGGGCAAGGGTTTGATGACCGGAATAATGCGTTGCCGCCGCTTTGCCTGGAAGAAAATAAACACCAACATCGTTGCTATTCCAAGATACAAAGCCCAACGCAAAGCCTCGATAGATAATATATAGCGAAGCGGCGATTCCCCTTTGCGTCCAAACCCTTCATTATTGGGTTTGTAATATTCGTCCCAATAAACCTTGGCAACGGGCAGATAAGACAATGCCGTTTCGGCATAACGGTGGTTGATGCCGTTGACTAAGTAATAATTGGTAAAAGCTATCGGCACAGAACTTAAATAAAAATTGCCTTTACCAAATTTAATGTTTAACAAATTTGCGTCCTGATTGCCATTTGTTCCCAACACCACCACACTGTCTAGGTTGAAGTCTTCAAAATAATTGCCCCCTTTGTAATGAGTGCTGAATTGATAATCCTTAGCTGCTTTCAAAGAAGGGTCAGTAAAATTCAACCCTATCAGCGTATCGTTGAAAGCGTAATTGTAGCTCAATTTAAATTGAAGAGTGTCCTCCAATTTTTGACCGAAATCAATGGCGGCGATAAAAACATTACTCCCTTTATCTACATAATTTAATAGCTGCGTCAGGTCTAAATCATCGGGGGTAAACGTTTCGGAAATGATGATGTAGTTACTGGGATTGGCGTTTTCCAAAACACTAATATCATCGGGTGGAGATAAAAAGATCTGTTCGTACAAAGTAACAGATACTTTGCTGATGACTTCATCGGGAAAAACATGGTCGAGTAAATTGTATAAAACCTTGCAGCCGAAAGGGTCTTTTGAATAGGAGGTCAATACAAAATCCCAGTTGACCGGCTTCGGCTTGTTCAGTTCCGAGACGATTAACAGCACAAAGAGTGCAACAATGGTAAATAATACGAGTTTGTTGCGCATCATCTTTTGGCAGTTTGAATAGTGGAACCAAATTGCTCAAATGCCTGACTGATGGCGAGATATTGTTGGCTGTTCAAAGAGAAATTGCCGTACCAAACGTAGTTGAAAGCGCGGGTAATATTTGTAAAAGGTTGGTAAAAGGGGCTGCGTTTTAGTTCGGATTGGTAATCCTGATTGGTTTTATTCGATTCCCAAGCAATCACTTCCCTATCGCTCAACAGTTTTAAGGTTTTGAGGTAATTCAATCGCACCGCTTTGCGGTAGTCTTGTTGACTAACCGCCTCGGTAATGAGTAAATCAAAGTCGAGTTCGTGGATATTCTCGTCAATTGTTTCATAAGCCGGCGCAATGGGACGAGCAGAACGGCGTAAAAACAAACTATTTAACGGCACATTCATCAACATGCTGACCAAAATCGCAATCATCAAGGCAATGAGCACATACTTTAAGAGGTCAAAAGTAGTATCAACACCGGTTTCGGGCAGTATTTCCTTCAACAATTCCGTCAGCCATTCAAAAAAGCGACTAATATAGGAGGGCTTTTCAGGTGCGCGGTCGTATTGGTAATCGGAATTGGATTGGTATTTACCTAATGCCGACTCGTCAAATGTTCGTAAATCAGGAGTGGAATAATCTTGCAACTCACATGGAGTTAAAAAATTCGCTGTTAAAGGTTTCTCCTTCATTGGAGGTTCTCCGGCCAAGACCGTTGATGCCGTTAGCGCAGCAAAGCATATAAGGGTATAAAACAATAAACATCGGACATTACCCATCATTACTAAGATTGCTGTTGCTCAAAACTAAGAAATAGAGAGGAGAGGGCAAAGCGTTAATCCTGTTCAAACAAAGCGACCGTACCGCCCACCCAAGTTTTGTTTTTGTTGTATTTCACCCCGATTAAATCGGCGCGACTAAATCGGGCAAGGCTGATGATTTTATCGGGGCGCGGCAGGCCGGGTTCCCAAAAATACATGATACGCACCTCCGTTTTGACCAATCCCTCATCGGATGCTTGCACAACCGGCTCGTAGCGAACCTTTTTTTGCAGCAGGAAATTTG
This sequence comes from uncultured Bacteroidota bacterium, assembly GCA_937907475.1. Lineage (GTDB taxonomy): Bacteria > Bacteroidota > Bacteroidia > Chitinophagales > UBA2359 > UBA2359. The sequence goes on from CALCIK010000144.1 coordinate 37,010, forward strand.
GTCTTTCCGCTTGTGGAATGGCATCAATATCTTCTTGAGTTGGGTGAAAAATAACTCCCGACCCCGAAAAAGAAAAAAGGGGCTTGAGTACATAATTGTCCAAATCTTTCGGAAACTCCTCGAAGTCGCTCACAAATTTACATTCGGGAATGTAGCGACTTTTCATAAATGGCATGATAAATTTGCTGATGCGCAAAAACCAATTGGGATGTCCCGCCCATTCCACCTCTACGTCTTCGGTAAGGTTAAACTGACATTTTAGGTCGGTTCGTTGCACAAATTCATCGAAAATAACGCGGTTATAGATGCGAAGCACCGGCGTTTTTACCCCATCTCGCATATAATATAACTTTTTCCCTTCCCTAATCACTTCGGTGACACAAACAGGCTTAATGCCCGTATAGTGTTCATTGACGATGAAATCTATGGCAGTATTTTGTTTGAACGGCTCGATTTCGAGCAGAATGACGTTTTCGGGAGGAAGGTTATTGAGCAGAACTTTGGTTAATCGCTCGCGGTAGGTACTTGGGTTTAGCCCCGAAAACAAGTGAGTAAAATTATCCGGAATTGGAAAATGCTCGCGATACTTAGCCGTCAAAAAATCCTGATAAGCAAATAAAGACGGAAAGCCTTGTAATTCGATGAGTTGAGGAACTAACTGACCATGTACATCGCGGCAAATAGCAAAGTCAATCCCTAAAAACAAGGTATGTTCGTCTTCATTTGGAACATTCAAATGGGGCGGAATAGCATTGACCGTCAATTGTTTAATGTCGGTACTGACTAAAAAATCAATGATTTCATCACAAGCAGTAAACAGGTGTTGTTTTAATTCAGAAGGAATAAAAACCGGCGACTCTGCCACCCTAAAATTGATAGGGAAATGATAAGTATCATTCAAGTCGTTTAAAAAGTGTTGATACTTTTCTTCGTTAAACTGTTCGTTGAATTGCCGGCGTAATGCTGGTATCATATAAATATGGAGGGGATTTGTGGGAAAGACAACTACTAAAACAACAATTGCCCATGAATGGGCATCCGGTTTACTTAAAATACAAGCACTTCATTACTTGCCCGTATGGTCATATCCAAGAACTTAGGTAAAATAGTATTGCGGGTTTGCACAATTTTATCAGGGTCTTCCAAGTGAATAAGTGTGTCGAAATACTTCTGTTCGCCATGTTGCTTGATAAGCAGATTTCGCTTTTCTTCGATTTGGAGGTAATGTGCAAAACCATAAGGATCTGCTTCGGGATGAAACTGTGTGCCGATAATCGCATCATTAAATCGAATGGACATGATGGCTCTTTCTAACGGAACATGGGGGCGAAATTTTTCTATGCAAAGCACCGCCCCGCCCATTGCCTTTATCCGTTCAGTGTTGGGCTTGGTTACTTGGTAATCGCGGGAGTCCACCGCCCAAAAGGGGTTATTGAGGTCTTCAAAAAGGGGCTCTGTCTTTCCGGTTTCCGTTTTGTGGATGGGCATGATGCCAAAAGAGGTGGATTTGCGCAACGACACATGGGCTAACCCATAATGTCTGCAAAAAAGCTGGAAAGAATGACAGATGAGGAAGACACTTTTTTTATTGTCGGGGCAGAGTTCGTTATGCCGCATAATGGCATCCATTAATTTGAAAAAACGTTCTTCCCACAAACTGCCTTCGCTATCCAAAGGACTTCCGGGACCTCCGGTAGAAATGTATAAGTCGAAGTCTAATCCAGGTACTTCGGCGTTACCTCTTGTATTAAACACTTGGTATTCTATATCGGCATCGTTTTGCAAAGAGTAGATGTCAATAATTTCTAGTATGCTTCTCATGCCTTGATTGGCAAATCCGTCATACATGTCAATAATTGCGACTCTCGAATATGGAGCAGGCATAAAAGTTAATTTAACAAATTACGTTTGGTTAGACTCGTACTGAACACATTAGTTACTATGCCTTTCGCGCTTTGAAAGAAAGTAGGGAGGCATGTATAATAGGCATACAAGTTGTGGTTTGGTTTTAATTAGGAGGGGTTTTGGTATGGTTAGTTATACTCCGTGCAAAGTTTGTTCCAAAATATAATCTACTACTTTAATTAAGCTGCCCGTTTCTTCAAAAACGGCTAATTGACGGTCTGCGCCGGTACCATGTTCTAAGATGGTATGCACATAGTTAATGGCTTCACGGCTGCCGAGGTCATCCACTACATCATCAATAAATTCGAGCAACTCAATAATGAGCGAACGGGCGCGCACTTCCATTTCTTTACCAAAATCAATCAAATTGCCGTCAATCCCATACCGGCTGGCGCGCCATTTGTTTTCGTTAATCAAGGCGCGACTGTAAATCATGAAATTGAGGTTCTGATTGCGCAATTTGTAAATCTTGGCAACCAAGGCCTGAAAAATAGCGGCAATAGCAATCGTTTCTTCCACGCGAAGGGGGATATCGCAAATTCTAAACTCAATCGTATCGAAGAAAGGGTGAACCCTTAAATCCCACCATATTTTTTTAGCGTTATCAATACAACCCGTTTTTACCAACAGGTTGACATAGCTGATAAACTCGGCATAGCTGTTAAAAAAATCTGGAATACCGGTGCGGGGGAATTTATCGAACACTTTTGTTCTGAAAGAACGGAAACCGGTGTTTCGGCCTTCCCAAAAAGGGGAATTGGTGGAAAGGGCATAAACGTGAGGCAAGAAATAGCGAACGGTGTTGGCAATATGTATGGCAAGGTTTTTATCGGCAATGCCAACATGAACATGCAACCCGAAAATAAGATTAGAACGAGCGGCATCTTGCATCTCGTTGATGATGTCTTCGTATCGGGGGTTGGGGGTAATGAGTTGAGTGGACCAATGCGAAAAAGGGTGAGTGCCCGATGCTCCGATACGAAGCCCCAAACTTTGTGCAATGTCCGAAACTGCACGGCGTAAATGGGTGATTTCTCTTCGCGCATGTTCTATATCATCACAAATCGTAGTGCCTACTTCCACTACCGCTTGGTGCATTTCGGCTTTGACTTTGTCGTCCAAGGTTTTCGCAGCCATTTCTACAATTCGTTGGTCATGTGATTTTAGTTCACGGGTTTCGGGATCAATGACCATATATTCTTCTTCAATTCCGAGGGTAAATTTTGGCCGCATAGTGTTTGATTGGTGAAAGAAAATATGCTTTAACTTTTTTGGAATACAAAATTAAGAACTTAAGCGGCAAATATAGCAATACCCCCTATAAACTGTTGTTTTTAGGGGGTATTATTTTTTGATTGCTATAACAGTAGGTCTTTCAGAAGCAAAGTTGAGCACTAGAAAGTTAAATCGACGACTCCTTATTTTACATCATCTTTTCCACAGGCCTCGCCACTGTCGCGACCACAAACAGTACATTTCCCTATTTGTTTTTCCAACATCGGGTTATTATTGGCACAAGAACCTCTGAATTGTCCGCCCTTAATCAGCAATAACCGCATACCTAAACCGGCAACTGCTAAAACCATCAATCCAAGGGTAAGTAATAAAGTAGGCAGAAACATAATCTTGATTTTCGCATAAGAACGCTTGCCGGTTGCGATAAGTTTAAAATAATGTACTTTTGCTTCTAATTAGATGCGAAGTGTCCCGAAATGCTCCAAATTTTAACTACTAAAACGATAGATACCCATGCAAGAAAAACTGGCAGCATTTGAGCGGTTATTGCTCATCATGAACGATTTAAGGGAAAAATGCCCTTGGGACAGAAAACAAACCTTTGAAACACTTCGCCCATTGACCATAGAAGAAACTTACGAGTTAACCGATGCCATTATAGAAGCAGATATGAGTGCCATCAAAGAAGAACTGGGGGATTTGCTGTTGCACATTGTTTTTTACTCGAAAATAGGAGAGGAGCAGTCCGCTTTTGATATAGGAACCGTGCTAACCGCCCTTTGCGATAAGTTGGTACGCAGACATCCGCATATCTACGGAGGCGTTGAGGTATCGGGCGAGGAGGAAGTGAAACGAAATTGGGAACAAATCAAACTTGCCGAAGGTAAAAAGTCGGCCTTAGAGGGTGTTCCCGCATCTTTACCTGCCCTTATCAAATCCATCCGTATTCAGGAAAAAGCGAGGAAAGTGGGATTTGATTGGGATACACCCGAACAGGTTTGGGATAAAGTAGAGGAGGAATTGGGTGAGTTTAAAATGGCCTTGCTCCACCAAACGCCCGAAGAACAAACCAAAGAGTTTGGCGATGTTCTGTTTGCTTTGGTGAACTACGCGCGGTTTGTGGAAATAGACCCCGAAATAGCTTTGGAAAAAACCAACAAGAAATTTATCTCCCGTTTTCAAAAAATGGAAATCATAGCCGGTACACAAGGACGACAATTATCGGAAATGTCCCTTCAAGAAATGGATGAGATTTGGAACGAGGTGAAAAAGGACTTTCCGTAAATTTTAACAATGAATAGAACTCAACAAACGTAATGCTTCACAACCAAACCACCCAACACATGCCACCTTACACCAAACCCGAAATAGAACTAACATTGACCGATGCCTTTACCCAATTTGCAGATCATATCGTTCATTTGCCCGAAGCAAATTTTACCAAGTCAGTGAACGGTAAATGGACACCCGGCCAACAATTAGAGCATTTGATTAAAAGTGTGAAACCGGTAAACCTCGCATTGAATTTGCCGCATTGGTTGCTTCGCATGATGTTTGGAAAAAGAGCAGGGGGAAGCAAAACCTACGACTTGGTAGTCGCGCATTACAAAAAGGTATTGGCAGAAGGTGCGGTGGCAACCGGTGCATATCTTCCCAAATTAGTTACACAAGCGCAAAAGCAAAGTTTGTTGCAATCTTACCAAAAACAGTTACTTATGTTAAAGGGTAAACTAGAGGCGTTATCCGAACAAGAATTTGATAGTATTCAATTGCCTCATCCGTTGCTGGGGAAATTAACGCTTCGTGAACTTTTGTTTTTCACCACTTACCATACATTGCATCATTTAGAATCTGTCAGGCAAATGTCCATTAACCCTTAACCATTTATCATTAACCATTAGCCTACTCCCACTCAAACCAATTGTCAACAATCGTTTGGACGGTATTGGGTTCGGATTTGTGGTGAAACTCGTTGGTATGGGCATCGTAAGTATAATCTTTACCCCATTCTTTAGAGTTGGCTACCAATTGTTCAATGGCATCTACCAAAAAAATGACCTCTTCATCGGTCATGACCGGATGAATGGAGGCTCTAATCCAACCGGGTTTATTCGACAAATCGCCCTCGTCAATTTGGTGGGTAATATGGTGCGAAATGGACTCGGGAATATTGAGCAGGAAATGACCGTAAGTACCGGCACATGAACAACCTCCCCGAACTTGAATGCCAAAGCGGTCGTTCAGTAATCTTACGCCCAAATTGTAATGCAGGTCTTCTATATAAAAGGATACTACACCCAATCGGTCTTCTATGTTTTCGGCCAAAATGTGTAGCTTTTCTATTTTTTTCAACCCAAAGAAAAGGATTTGCAACAATTCCTTTTCGCGCAAAAGCATCTTATCGGGATCCATTTGCTCTTTGAGTTGAATCGCCATTGCCGCTTTGATGGTTTGTAAAAAAGCAGGAGTACCGCCATCTTCACGTGCCTCGATGTCTTCCCAAAACCGGTGTTCACCCCAAGGATTTGTCCATGCAACCGTACCACCGCCCGGACAATCGGGTACTTTGTTTGTATAGAGCTTGGCATCGAATATCAAAACACCGGGAGTGCCGGGGCCACCTAAGAATTTGTGTGGAGAAAAGTAAATGGCATCTAATTTTGCCTCTTCATCATTTTGCGGGTGCATATCTATGCCAATATAAGGTGCGGAGCAGGCAAAATCAACGAAACACAAACCCCCGTGTTGGTGCATGATGCGCGCTATTTCGTGATAAGGTGTTTGCACTCCCGTAACATTGGAACAAGCAGTAACGGAAGCAATTTTAACCTGACGGTCTTGATATTTTTCCAGTAATTGTTCCAAATACATTAAGTCAACCAACCCCTGCTCGTCCGGTAAGATACACTCGACAGTGGCAATCGTTTCTAACCAAGACGTATGGTTAGAGTGATGCTCCATGTGAGTTACAAAAACCACAGGACGCTCATTGTCGGGTATCGTTAAAAAAGGCGACCATTTTTCAGGCAATCGCAAACCAAGAATTCTTTGCAACCGGTTTACCGCACCCGTCATACCCGTTCCGGCAAGTAACAACACATCCGACTTACCGGCATTGACATGGCACTTAATAATCTTTTGCGCCTTGTGATAAGCCAACGTCATGGCCTTCCCTGTTTCGGTCGTCTCGGTATGGGTATTCCCAACGTAAGGGCCAAGTTCATCGGACAAACGGTGTTCTATGGGAGCATAAAGACGACCGCTCGCTGTCCAATCGGCATAAAGGATTCGCTTCTGCCCATAAGGCGTTTGGAAAGTTTGCTGATAGCCCACTATTTGTTGGCGAAAAGGCGAAAAGAATTGCTCTAAGTCTGTTTTAATCTGGCCTTTGTGCGGAACGACGGAGTGTGCAGTCATGTGGTTGGAATTTACCACAAAAGTACAACAATATTATTTAAGGGAGGAATTGAGTGTAAAGGCTGACTACAGCTTTTGTAGATGTTCAGATGATAGATTATTATAAGAACGCTGTTATCAATACCCGAAAAATGTTCAACTGTGAAGTTGGTTGAAGATGCAACAACAAATCCGCATTAAGTAAGTTTATTTAATATTCTGCTATACTTTTATGTGCGGGTCAGTAATTGCTCACAGAAAACCAAATATTAGGATGTCCGTCATCAGCAATTGCCTTTATCCAACCGGTTTCTTTTCTTTTTATCATATAAACGCAATCTTCTGGCGGGTAAGGTTTAGCAGGGTCAATAATATATAATGTGGCTTCTACGTAAGCCCAGTTACCATTATGCTTTATCATTTTTAGGTGTGTATGAGATTCGTTTTCATTGTTGAAGCTATTGAGGCACAATTTTTTCTCGGAGTGAATATCAGGTTTAACTCTAAGGTTTAGGCAAATGCCAATCAAGTTTATGCCAATTTTTGCATAAGATCTTCCCCATTTTATTTCTTCAGGAAAGGTATCTTCACGGTCAAAAAACAATTGTTTGTAGGTAAAAAATTTGCCATTTGCTTTGTCGAGATCGCTTTGACTTATCCAAAGCCCTCCAACAACTGATTGTTTAAAAACTAAATAATTTTTGGAATCTTTCATTTTATAAACTTTTAACAAAGCAATAGTCGAATGTCCAATATGCACTAAATCAAAGTAATCAATTGTTATGTGTTTTCCATCAATAACGGGTTCCTCATAGTTGCCTCGCTCTTTAACTCGATATAGAGATCCAACAATTCGTCCTTTTTCTCCATTGTTAACTTTAATCCTAATATCCTTATTCAACCATAATACACCTTGTCCCCATTGAGTCGTGTCAGTAACGAACATAGTTCCACAAACATTATCCCCAAAAACCCAAAAGTTCTTTAGCAGTAAAAGAACTAAAATAGTTAATAGTTTTTTTGGCATTTTAGGGTTAGTTATAGAGGATAATTGCGTTTCGTCAGTAGGCATGTTAAGGAAGACTTCGCTTTAAGCGAAGGCTTCCTTTTTCCGAAGACTGCTTATTGAGTTTCGTCAACAGGTCTTTCTTTTCTTGTGATGATAATGTTACTGACCGGATTATCGGAAACGTTGTTTAACTCCCGCTTTTTATCGCGATAGGCTTGTTCCTCCAATTCTACTTGTTCGTAAGCCTTGATGATTTTTTTCACCAACCTATGTCGTATCACGTCTTCTTCATTCAAGAAAACCATGCCAATCCCTTTAATGTCTTCCAAAATTCTGATGGCTTTGTCTAAACCTGATTTTTGGTTTCTGGGTAAGTCTATTTGAGTAAGGTCGCCGGTGATAATGCACTTTGCTGAAGGACCTAAGCGGGTCAGGAACATTTTTAGTTGCGAGTTAGTCGCATTTTGCGCTTCGTCTAAGATAATAAAGGCATTATCTATGGTGCGACCACGCATAAATGCAAGGGGAGCGATTTCGATTACCCTGTTTGCCATAAACTCGTTGAGCTTTGGAATGGGAATCATATCGTCCAAAGCATCGTAGAGAGGGCGCAAATAGGGATCCACCTTTTCTTTTAAATCACCGGGCAAGAAGCCTAAGTTTTCACCTGCCTCCACCGCAGGACGAGTGAGGACTATCTTTTTGACAAGTTTGTTTTTAAGGGCACGAACTGCTAAGGCAACGGCGGTGTAGGTTTTACCCGTCCCGGCAGGACCGATGGCAAAGACAATATCGTTGTCTTCAATTTGGTGAACCATGACCTTTTGATTGGGAGTGCGCGCTTTGATGGCGTTCCCGTAAGGGCCGTATAGGATTAGGTCTTTATTATTTTCGGTAGGAACGTTGGTGGGAGCAGTTCCGGCAATGATTTCCTCGATATTGATGAGCGAGGCGGAGCCGAATTGAAAGATAAAATCGGTAATGGCATTTACCTTTTCTTCAAATATCTTGATTTGTTCGTCATCTCCGATGGCATGTATCGTATTGCCTCTGTTTACTAATTTTAATTTAGGGAATGCGCGGCGTATGACATCAAATTTGGTATTGTTGACACCAAAAAACTCAACCAAGTTTACACCTGCAACGGTAATTTTTACTTCGCTCAAATTAGGTAGGGGTTTTAAAAAGAACAGAATATTGATTTAAGGATAGCTATTGTTTTATAAGTCCAAGGCTTCAACAAATGATTAGCTTCGAATAGGATGCAAAGTTAAGGGTAAAACCTTTGTTTAGTAGTAAGTGGTAAGGGGTAAGTGGTAAGTTTTTTTAAGTGGTTAATGGTGAGTGAGCTTGTCGAACTAAGAGGTATGTGTTAGCACCCATTCTACTCCAACATCTAAAGTCTATTGTCTAAAATCTAAAGTCTTAGGTCTAAAGTCTTAGCTCTAAAGTCTATTGTCTAAAGTCTTTTGCCTCCAATCTAAAATCGCAAATCAAAAATCCATTAACCACTAACAGTTAACCGTTAACCACTAATCTCTTCATCCCTGCCAACGTTGCCAATTTATACAATGCCCTTGCGCCTACATTGGCATCCCATTCGCTGTCGCCGGTGGGAGAGGGGGCTACTTCACAAAGGTCGAAGCCTATTATTTCCCTTCCCGAAGCGATGACTTGATTGAATAGATAAAAGACTTGATGCAGTTCAAAACCGCCCGGTACAGGGGTGCCGGTATTGGGGCAAAGTTTGGGGTCTAATCCGTCAATATCGAAACTGATATACACTTTAGCGGGTAGCTGTTCTACGATTTCTTTGCACATTGCCGCCCAGTTGGTGCTGCCTTCTATGGAAATACTGCGTTTCAATTCATGGTCATAGTAGGGCACAATTCTTCCCGATGAGTCTTTGATATAGTTCACCTCGTCTTCGCAAATGTCCCGTACACCTACTTGAACGAGTTTGCTTACCTGTGGATATTTCAACGCATTGTACATGATGGAGGCATGAGAAAAGACAAAACCCTCGTAACTCTGTCTCAAATCGGCGTGAGCATCTATTTGTAAAATGCCGAAGTTGGGATAAGTTTTTGCCAATGCTTCTATCAAACCTAAAGGCGAGCTATGATCACCGCCTAAGACCGCAGGAATTTTACCATCGGCCAATATCTTTAGGGCTATTCTAGTTACCCATTGGTTTAGATGAAAACCGGCCGAGTTAATTTCTGCCAATATAGAATAGAAATGGATATTGTTTTCCACCTTCCCGCCCAGTTCTAAATAGTGGATATAATGGGCGGACTTCTCTCGCAAGGATACGTTTTTCTGCTTCCATTCCTGACTGATGGGCAACAAATAAGTGCCTATTTTCCAAGCATCGGCAACATCAAAATCGAACAAATCTAATTGAGGCGATGCATGCAAAATAGCTTCGGGGCCTTGTGCCGTGCCGCCTTTATAGGAGGTGGTAACCTCCCAAGGAACAGGAATGATGACAATTTCGGCATCGGCATATTCAAACGGCAAACCGAACAAGCCCGATGACGTGTTGCCAACCCCATTAGGATTAAACCGGGCAATCTTTTCGGCTTTGGTGTATTGTATTGGCATATCTGATAGGCAGTTTACCGCAATATTAGCCATTTTACTCCGCTTCTAAAAACAATACCGTAACTTTGCACGTATTTTCATTTTTTTCTGATACAATTACATACTGCTATGAAACAGTCTGCGCTTCTTTGTTTCCTTGTTTTGTTCTTTTCATATAGCTTCCTTTCGGCACAGCAACCCAATAAAATTCGTTTGGTGATTACCGATTCCAACAACAACAGTGTTGCCACCATAGACACGGTTCTCGCATCGGGCACAGATATTGAACTTGTTTTAAAATCCCTTGGCTACGACCAAAACACCATAGCCAAAGCAAGTGTTGACGGAAAACGTCAAATCACCATTGCCACCGAAGAGATTATGGAAAGCCCCGCAGTTTGGAAAGACAGAGACGGTAAACCTTTTGGGTCAACAGAGAAAACGGTTACTTTAGACCTTTCACCAAGCATCACCCATGAAAATACCCTCAAGCCGGAAGATTTTGTCAAAATACCCGCCGGAGCGGTTGTCGAAGAATTGCCCGATGGCACCAAACGGTTTACCACAACAGAAACCGATGCTTCGGGAAAAACCTATACCAAACGAACGACAATTAGTCCCGGAAAGAAAGAGAAACTGTCGGACGATGGAGGATATACAAGGAATTGGGTCAATATGGAGGGACAACCTATTCCCCCGCTTGCTGAGTCGTTGCGTTGGGAAACCGAGTCTTATTCTAATTCAACGGGGGCTTATCCAACGGTGCAAATCACCCTTGCCGAGTGCGATATGTTTGACCTGTCCACCCTTAATGCACGGGACAAATCGCTCTTGAATGCCGGCGAACTGAAGGTCGAAAAATTGACGGTTAAACCCGATTACAAAGAGGGCTATTACAAGTTTTCCTTTACCTTACCCGATGCCATACCGACCGATTTGGTGATTTATGATGTGGTGGGGAGTATGCTACATACAGAAACTGTAACGGGCAGTTACAGTAAATTTATACCCGAATTTAACCTATACAGAAAAGGCACGTTTTTAATTTTGTTGAAACAAGCCGACAAAAAATTTACCCAACGCCTCACCATAGATTAAATCCCCTCCAATATGTCGGGCAATAGCTTCGGTAAACTTTTTCGCATCACCACCTTTGGCGAGTCACATGGTTATGGGATTGGGGTGGTCATTGATGGTTGCCCGGCCGGATTGCCCATCGACATAGATTTCATACAAAAAGAACTCGATCGCCGCCGACCCGGGCAATCGTCCATCGTAACCCAACGGCAGGAGGACGATATCATCGAAATTTTATCGGGCGTTTACGAAGGTCGAAGCACCGGGACTCCCATTGCTTTGATGATTAAAAATACCGACCAACGCACCAAAGATTATAACCACCTGATTGACAAATATCGCCCCTCTCATGCCGACTTTACCTATCAGGAGAAGTTTGGCTTTCGCGATCATCGTGGGGGCGGGCGTTCTTCTGCCCGCGAAACGGCAGCAAGAGTTGCTGCCGGTGCAGTTGCAAAATTACTGTTGGCACATTTCGGCATCACCGTTTGGGGATATGTCAGCCAAGTGGGGCATTTGGTGTTAACCACCCCCTACCAACAACTTGTGCGGGATAATACGGAAAAGAACCCTGTCCGATGTCCCGATATGGCACTCGCTTCGCAAATGGAAGACCTTATCAAAGAAGTGCGCAAACAAGGCGACACCATAGGCGGTGTGGTCAGTGCCGTCATTACCGGACTTCCCACCGGACTCGGTGAGCCGGTTTTCGACAAACTGCAAGCACGCCTTAGCATGGCCATGTTAAGCATCAATGCCGCAAAAGGGTTTGAATATGGTTCGGGGTTTCAAGGCGTTACCATGCGCGGGTCGGAGCATAACGACCTCTTTTATCAAAACGAAGAAGGTAAAATTGCAACTCACACCAACTATTCAGGCGGGATACAAGGCGGCATTACCAATGGCATGGATGTATATTTTCGAGTAGCCTTTAAACCCGTAGCCACCATCCTAAAGCCCCAACCAACCGTTGACCATCAAGGCAACCCAACTATCGCAGAGGGTAAAGGGCGACATGACCCCTGCGTTCTTCCCCGCGCAGTCCCCATTGTCGAAGCTATGACCGCTTTGGTCATCGCCGATTTTTTATTGCTAAAACAGTCTGATAAGTTATGAGTTATGAGTTATGAGTTATGAATTGTGAATTGTGAATTGTGAATTGTGAATGGTTGTTGAGCCTGTCGAAACAGTGAATTGTGACATTAGACTAACTCCTTACTCCTAACCCCTTACAACACAATACTCAACCCCAAAGGGGCATACGTATCAGGTTTGTATTTTAAGCCAAGTGAATAATGGTCAATATAA
>CALCIK010000145.1 GCA_937907475.1 uncultured Bacteroidota bacterium
TGTTTAGCCCCCAAATCAACTTCGGGGGCTTGAGGCGTTTGTCCAAAGTCTAAATTAAACAGTGCCCCATACAAGCATGATGTCCTATTTAATGAATCATCCAATACGAAAAAACTTGCTGAAGCAGTAGGACTCGAACCCACAATCCCGATACTATCAGAACTAACTGTTTTCAAGACAGTCTCCTCATCCGGCCGGATTACTTCCTATAAGCTATCTAAAGCTATAATTAAGATGTTTCAATAACCATTTCTGCGAAAATCTGCAAAATCTGCGGGCAAAACAAGATGATGACATTTGAACTGATAAAGAGCTAAATAATTCAGGAATATTTAATAGCGCCTGTGTCTATTCTTACTCCTAAAAACATCAACAATGTTCCGACTAAAAAATGTGCGCTCGGCGGGTCTCGAACCCACAACCCCCGCATTAAAAGTGCGATGCTCGACCAATTGAGCTACGAGCGCAAACCATTATTATGGATACTTATGATGCCTGCCGTAAATTCTGTTCATAATTTGAAACGCTGATAGGCAGGCATGAAAAAACCGCAAGACACTTTGATTCTATTGGTAAGTGCCTTGCGGTTGATCCGTTCGAGTATGAGCCGGCTAAAAGGCTATCCGTAACGAGAACCTGCGCCAATCACTGCAATATCGGGATTTAACCATTCAGCCTTAATATTCATGGCCTTTTGCTCATCCATATTGGGACGGTGGCTGATGTTTACTGCCTCTACGGTCAAACGTGCAGAAGGCAATTGGTTGGCATTGAATACAAAACTAGAAACTTGAACGGCTACTAAAACAAAAACTGCTGATTGAGACAAACTTAAAGATTTCATGGCTAAAAAATTTTGGGGTTAATAAAGTATTTTTTTTGAGGGCTTTGTCAAAAAACAAAACGCCCGCTTTGTTTTGCTGTTAATGCTGCAAACAAAGCGGGCGTGGGCGTACCTAAGTAACCTGTACTTTCGTACTTTATACTTCTAAGGGGGGGTGCCTCAGTAGCAAACTTTGTTTATAGCTGTTATGGAACTTAATCATCTTATTGTCGTTTTCGGCCTCTTTACATGGATGCACTTGGATTTGATTATCTTTAACCAAATTACTTCTGAACCAAGTTGCTATATATTGATGCGTTTTTTGTGTGTTTGCTATCATAGACTATGCCCTATTGCAAGGGTTTAAAAAGTAACGATTATTTTTTAGTTTTTTTTGTTGTTACTAATTAGCTAAACACCTGTTGGTTTTAATTCGTTCCAATGGGTAAAAATTTTTTTGATTGATTTGCGAATTACCTGTCCATCTAATTAAGATGAAGACTGTAAAATTCCTGTTAAAATCGGCTACAAGCCTTATTTAAAAAAACTTTTTGATAATTTAAAACTCAAATAACAAGTTTCGAAGGTTATAAAGGCAATGTAAAATAACTATCCCTACTAACTAATTGGAGCAAAAAATGCCCAACATGGCTGAACATTATAACCATTCCATTCCGTTTGAATAAATTTTTAGTGGTTATGCTCTTTTAAGAAAAAAAGTAATTCTACACCTAAAAAGGTTCAATTGTCACTCGACAAGAGTACTACGCTATTCAGCAAGAGACGATTGCTGTTTAGCATGGGTGGCTTGCTGTTTAGCATAGGTGGCTTGCTGTTTAGCATAGGTGGCTTGCTGTTTAGCATGAGTGCTTTGCTGTTTAGCATGGGTGGCTTGCTGTTTAGCATAGGTGGCTTGCTGTTTAGCATGAGTGCTTTGCTGTTTAGCATGGGTGGCTTGCTGTTTAGCATAGGTGGCTTGCTGTTTAGCATGAGTGCTTTGCTGTTTAGCATGGGTGGCTTGCTGTTTAGCATAAGTGCTTTGCTGTTTAGCATAGGTGGCTTGCTGTTTAGCATGGGTGCTTTGCTGTTTAGCATGAGTGGCTTGCAATTAGATTACTCAAGGAAGGGTTCATAGCACTTGAATAGAGGTGAATGCCTTATTTTACTAACCTCGATGATGTTAAATGTTTATAGAAAAAACAGACAGCCAAACACCAACTCCGAAGGAGTTGTACATAAACCAACTCAATATCCAAAGAGGACTTCGCTTAAAGCGAAGGCTTCCTTAAACAAACTTTAAAAAGTCAGTTTACTATTCTTGAGTGCCCTCATAGCAAGCGAAATGCCCTCTAAAGTCAACGGGAACATTCGGTTGTTCAGTATCTGACGGAGTATTTTAATGGAAGGGGCGTACTCCCAATAATTGTCTTGGGTGGGGTTGAGCCATACGGTAAAGGGGTATTGATCTTTGATGCGTTGCAGCCAAACGGAACCGGCTTCGTCGTTGTAATGTTCCACACTGCCGGCGGGGTGGGTAATTTCATAGGGCGACATATAACCATCTCCTACGAAAATCACCTTGTAATCGCTGTTGTACTTGTTCAATACCTCCATCGTGGGAACACGCTCGTGGCGGCGGTCATTATCTTTCCACACGTTTTCATAAAGGCAGTTGTGGAAATAAAAATACTCTAAATGTTTAAACTCGTACTTGGCAGCCGAAAAGAGTTCGGAGCAAAGCCGTGTATGCTCTTCCATTGAGCCGCCTACATCTAAAAACAACAACACTTTTACCCTGTTTTGCTTGGCAGCGACCATTTCCAAATCCAATATACCGCCATTGTTTGCAGTTTTGTGGATCGTGCCGTCTATGTTCAATTCATCGGGAATGCCTTCGCGGGTAAACACGCGCAACCGGCGCAAGGCCATTTTCATGTTTCGGGTGTTCAGTTCGGTTTGGTCGTCAAAATTTTTGAACTCTCGTTTGTCCCACACCTTTACCGCGCTTCTGTTTCGCCCGTTTTGTTGTCCAATTCGATAGCCTTCAGGGTTGTAACCGTTCGCGCCAAAGGGTGAAGTGCCGCCGGTTCCTATTTGACGAGTTCCCCCTTCGTGCCGTTTTTTTTGAGTATTCAACAGTTCTTCAAACCGTTCACGCAATTTCTCCCAACCCCCAAGTGCTTCGATAAGTGCTTTTTCTTCATCGGTGAGGTTCAGAATGCGGTTTTCGTTCAACCATTCTTCGGGTATCAGGAGGTTTGGGGGAAGCAGGATAGCGTCTAAGCCTTTAAAGTAATGCCCGAAAAGCACATCAAAGCGGTCTAAATACTTCTCGTCTTTTATCATCACCACGCGGCAGAGGTAGTAAAACTCATCGGTGTTGAAGGATGCTATTCCGTAATCTAAGGCCTCTAACAGGCTTAGGTATTCTTTAAGAGAAACAGGTAACCCGTTGTTTTTCAGTAACAGGAAAAAATCTAAAAACATAGATGTTAACGTGTGCAGGTATGGAATGGATGAATTGGCAACCGTATTTCAAAGGTAGGTAAAGTTTACCAAACCCCGAATGTTTACAAATAGTACCGATTGTAGTTAGACAATCACCGGGTAAAGTGCTAATTTGGCGCAACATTTACCACCTTAAACTCCCCTACCATGCAACATCCCTACGCCATCGGCTTGTATCAGTTATTAGCCGAACATGCCGATGCCGGAAAAGCACAGCCCATGTCGAAGTATATGCGCTTTTTGTTTCCATATTTTGGCATCAAATCGCCGGAACGAATAGAATTGGTGAAATCCTACTTCAAAGAAAAGGGAATACCGCTTTTAGTAGAGTTGGAGGAAATAATAATAGAGCTTTGGAATGCTCCGGAAAGAGAAGCCCACTACGCCGCATTGGATGTGTTGGAAAAATCTTTGCGAAAACTCGATAGCACTCATCTCCCTTTGATGGAGTACCTCATTACCCATCAATCTTGGTGGGATAGCGTAGATACAATAGCCACCCGATTAGTGGGTGAAATTTTAAAAAAACACCCGCAGGTGATTACCGAATACTCAGAAAAATGGATAACCAGTTCCAATATGTGGCTGCAAAGAGTAGCCATCTTGTTTCAGTTAAAATATGGTGCTAAAACCAATGCCCCCTTGTTGTTTGACTACATCACCCGATGTGCCTCTTCAAAAGAGTTTTTTATTCAGAAAGGAATAGGTTGGGCGCTACGCGAATATTCCAAAACCAACCCACAGATGGTAATTGATTTCATCGCCCAAACCAATCTTGCCCCATTGAGTAAACGGGAGGGATTGAAATGGGTGAAACGAAGTTATTAGTTATGAGTTATAAGTTGTGAATGGTGAATGGTGAATGGTGAATGGTGAATAGTGTGTGCCTTCCTAAATAAGGTTGACCTTTTTAGTAAATTATGAATCAAAGGTT
>CALCIK010000146.1 GCA_937907475.1 uncultured Bacteroidota bacterium
CACTTTGTACTGCCTCTTTTACTGAATAGCTAACAAAATTTTGTCCAAAGTCTAACTCAAAGTCATTCGTCTAAAGTCTAAGATCTATTGTCTAAGGTCTAAACTCTATTGTCTAAAGTCTAAACTCTAAACTATTTCACCCTCTTCGTTTCGTCTTCCAATCCGGTTTTGCGTTGACCTCCGTTTTTAAGTTGATTATTGCCAAACAGGTAACTGAAGTTGAGACGTATTTGGCGGCTTTCCCAACCCCCTCTTGCATCTACATATAAACCTGCAAAATCGCTGACACCCCGCCATCGCATTGTTTGAAAAATATCGGTTACGCTGAGTTTTAGGTTGCCCCGCTCGCCAAACATTTTCTGTTGCCAGCCAATATCCATTCCCCAAAAACGCCTGTTTCTAAACGTTCCACCCCAAATAGAGGGCGAATTGTAAAATCCCGATAGTTCTAAAGACGATTTTGGGGTAATGGTAAAGGTGTGTTGCATATAGACCGAAAAAGCATTGACCTTCTCATCAATTGTTTTTTCAGACCCAAAGTCGGCTAAGTATCTGTTGGTATATCCGTTAAGGTTTGCGTAACCGCTCCACCATTTGAGCAACTGAAACGGGTAACTGATGTTGGCACTCAATGTTTGAAGACTACCCAGATTTCGTTGACTGATGAAATTGCGGTTGCCTTCGGTAGTATCGGTAATTTCGGTAAAGTAGTCTTTGGTGTAGTTGTAAGACAAAGACGTGTTGAGCATGTAGTTAAATGCGTGGTTGACCGATATGCTGTTGGTATATTGGGGACGCAAAAACGGGTTCCCTTGTTGGTAAGTGAGTTCGTCTAGCTTGCTTTGGAAGGGGTTTAGGTCTTGATAAGTAGGGCGATCTATGCGCCTGCTGTAATTGAGGCTCAACGAGTTTTTCTGATTGACTTGATAAGACAAACCGCCCGATGGGAAGAAGTCAATATAATGACGGTCAACATTGTTGTTGTTGTTAGGTTGGTTGGCGGTCAATTCACCAACCGAATTCGTCTGTTCTGTACGAAGTCCGGCTTGTAATTGAAATTTATCAAACTTGCGGGCATAGTTAATATAGGCCGCATTGATGTTTTCGGTAAAAATAAAATTATTGCTTCGCTCGGCATTTAGGATAAAGGAATCGTTTGAGATGTCGTAAAACTCAAAGCTATTATTGGTTTTCACCCATGAAAACTTAGCACCTAACCCCAACGTGCCTTTCCATAGTGTTTGCTCATAATCGGTTTTTAGGGTGTAGATGTCAATATCGGTGGACGTGTTCATTTGATAGAAGCGTTCGGCGAGGATAATGGTTTCGTCTGCGTTTTTGTAGTAGTTGGGTTGATAGGCATCATTCGTGTTTCTGAAAAAGGCGTAATCGGCATCGAAACCAAAAGTATGCCCGAGTGTATCGGCAAACCGGTAATTTAGGTTAAAGGCTGCATTGTTGCGCTGTGCTTCTGTTCTGTTTTCAGCGATTAACTTAGCGTTTATAATTTCCGTAGAGATAGGGGCAATGTCGGTATTGGCATGGCTGGTGAATTGGTTTTTGTTTAGAAAAGTGCTGGCCACAATGCCTAGCGTATGTCGTTTGTTGAGGTACCAATCTAAGCCGGATTTAAGGGTATGTGTCTGTGGTATATCAATAAAAATGGAACGTTGATCGTAAATGGTATCCACTTGTTGACGATATAAATCCATGAAACTCTCGTTTTTGGCAAAGTTGTTTCCATAGCTGCCAAAAAGATTGATGTCTTGATTGCGATGATTGAAACTTAGCGAATTGTCGTTTTTAAGATACTTGCCGTAAGCCAATCCGGTATTGAGCGTGAGGTTCGTGCCAAACCGACGGTCTTTTTTCAGTTTGATGTTGATAATTCCCGCATTACCGGCAGCATCAAATCGGGCAGAGGGGTTGGTAATGATTTCGATGTTGTCTATCTGTGTGGAGGAGAGGTTGTTGAGCCAAACTGCCAAGTCCTGTCCGCTAAGAGGCGAGGGTTTACCGTCTATATAAATTTGCACGCCTTCTTTACCTTGCAAAATAATATTGTTGTTGCGGTCAACCACCACACCCGGTGATTTGCGAAGCAGTTCTAAAGCGTTGATTCCGGTGGTTGCAATATTGTCTTGTACGTTAAACACCAATTTGTCGGGCAGTACTTCTATGAGGGGCTTTTTATACACCACCTCTACCGCATTCAGGGTTTGGGATTGAACTTTTAGAGTGATGTCGGGCAATTGGTGAGTGGGCTTTTCATCGGTCAACGAGACTGTTTCAGAGTAGTGCTTATCGTACCCTAGGTAACTGACCATCAAACGATAATTGCCGGATGCAATATCGGCAAATTCAAAAACGCCCTGAAGGTTGGTAATCGCGCCTTTCACCATCACCGAATCGGGAAACGACAACAAAACAACTGCCGCACCTACGGCATCTTCATTGTTTCCGGTCGTAATTTTTCCGCTTAGGCTGTTTTGGGCATTCAGCGTGATACTGAAAAGGACTAAAAAAAGAAAATGGAAAACTGATTTCATAGCTATATTGGTTTGTGTGAAGAGTGGCGGGTTGTATCAACATGGTTAAATGTCGGGAGTAAACAAAACGAAACCCCTATGAGTTCCTTTTTAGGAAAGAATATTACTAAATTACTGAACAAAATTTTATTGAAAAGCAAATTTTCTTAGCTAAAGGCTTACTGATACTTTTCTCCACTCCTTTGGATATACCCAAAGGTTACTCAATAAGCAGTTGTTAACAATAGATTGCCTTAGTACTTTCGCAAGTGAGTAAACTCCTTCACCGTTTCGAAAGAGGAGAGGGGTTAAGGCAGTAAGAGGTAATTGAGCAGCAGATGAACGAATCGGCAATTGGTATTTGCAACACTACTTCCGTTAGCTAAGGGTGTTAAAAAGTTGCAGACATTCGTTTTCCTTTTGGCGCATGAGGTCCTGTTCTTCGGGCTTTTTATCTTTATAGCCGAGCAGGTGCAAAATGCCGTGTGACATCACGCGGTGCAATTCTTCATCGGTGGTTACACCGTATTTTTGCGCGTTTTCTGCCACCCTGTTTACACTGATGAAAATATCACCTTCCATGCAGTTAGGATCATCGGAGTTGTCGAAGGTAATGATGTCGGTATAGAAACTGTGCTTGAGATAATCTACATTGATTTGGTAGAGGTACTCATCGGTACAAAGCACTATGCTGATGTCGCATATACTTTTATTATAACTGCCAACGATAGCTTTTATCCATCGTTTTAGCTTTATGCGGTTTTCAAGTTTGAAACGGAGAGGTGGAATGATGTGGAAACTTATAGGCATATCCCTATCAACATAGATTTTGCGGGGAGGTAAAAATAAATAGACTTGATTTGGGCAATAAGTCTTCGGAAACTATCCGAACACCCTATTTCCTAAATCAAATTTGGGGGGAAGAGTACGAACGCCTATGGGTTAGGCATTTTTGATTTTAAACTTTATCTCTACCTTTTTACCGTCTTCGGAGTATTGGAGTTGATCAGAAAATTGTTTCATCAAAAACACACCTCGTCCGTTTGGATTGCACAGGCAATCGGGAGCGGTTGGGTCGGCTAAGGTATCGGGATTAAATCCGCAACCTTCGTCAGATACGGTAAAAGAAAGAGATGCTTTGGCGGGTTTGGCCTTGACGACCACCCTTTTACAGGGGTCGGCACCATTGCCGTGCAAGATGGAATTGTTCACCGCTTCGGTTAGCACAAGCAGTATATTAAAGTAAACCTCATCGCTAAGGTCATACTGTTTTTTCAGTTGTTGCAAAAACGGTTCTACTTTGGTAATGTTATCCGGAACGGAATTAAGTCTTAACGTAAACCGGCATTTTTCCTGCATGTTGTGTAACAATTGGTGCATGTGATAAATTTAAGTGAAGTAGGACTGCTTTTATAGATTTGCAAGCGGGCATCCAGATAAGATTACCAAGATGCCCGTTTGCTGATTGTTAGGGTGATAATAACATTTAAACCGGCTAAAAGGTTACAACTTAAAAACTAATTGCTTTAAAATATCGCTCTACCAAGGTTTTGTAATAAGGTTTGAGTGTTGGGGGCACTGTTTTATACAAATCTATCTCCGATTGTTTCTTTTTGAGGTACTCCTCTACTTCGGGTGGAATTTGCCTGTTTTTTTCACGGGCAGTTTCGGCAAGTCTCTTTTCGTCCCAGTCTTGTTCTCGCTCGGCATCTTCGGCACGCAACATACGGTTCAAAATTTCCTGTTGTCGTTTAAGCATTTCGGCTGTCAAACGTTTGTTGACCAAATCGGTTTCGGTTTGCTCCATTTGTTTAGGAAGGTCGCCTATCCCTTCGCCTAGTTTCTTGCCGTCTTTCCCGCGTTGTTCTTGCATTTGTTCCATCGCTTTTCGAATGGCAGCTTGTTTGGCAGCCAACTCTGCTGCTTCGCGGCTCATTTGTTTGGCATCTGACTTGCCTTCTTTCATTCCTTGTTGCATTTTGGTGATGCGGTCGTTCAACTGTTTTTGCAGTTGACTCATCCCCTTCATGCCTTTGGGGTTGCTGCC
Source organism: uncultured Bacteroidota bacterium (assembly GCA_937907475.1). Taxonomy (GTDB): domain Bacteria; phylum Bacteroidota; class Bacteroidia; order Chitinophagales; family UBA2359; genus UBA2359. The sequence continues at coordinate 4,576 of CALCIK010000146.1, forward strand.
CGGTTTTTGGCACATTTGGTTCCCTTGCATTTGTTGCGCCATTTGCTGTTGCATTTGTTGCATGGCCTCATCCAGCATTAGTGCCAAGTTGTTTACACTCGTCATGATATACTGCTGATTGGTTGCCGCAGGTGCCGGTTTGCGGTCGGCTAATTGATCCAAGGCATCGCCCATGTTGCGGTTGATTTCGGTCAATTCTTTGGTTATGAATGACTCTAATTGGAAAACCCTTCGGCTCAACGCCATCAAGCTGTCTTCAATCAAGCGGGCATCGTCTTTTAACTTAAATTGGTCGCGCACTAAGGAGGTATAGAGCGGTGTATTTACGTCTATCCTCTGCATATCTTGCATCACGTCTTCTTGGTCCATAGACAGTTTTACGAGGTTTTCGAGCAACTGTCTGATAGCTTGCATATCTTCCTCCATCTGTTCTTGCTGTTGCTGCATCTGCATCTGCTGCATGTTCTGTGCCATTTCCTGCATTTTTTTAGCAGCATTCTTTTGTTTTTTACTGGCACTTTGCGATTTCTGCTGCTGCATTTCCTGCATACTTTGTTGCATTTCTTCGCTGATGTCTTGCTGTTGTTTTTCGGTTTCTTTTTCCAAGTCCATCTTATTATCCAGCTCGTCGCTCATTTTCTGAAGGTCTTTCATATCCTTTTTGAGGTCGTCAAATTTTTTGTTCAACTCGTCTTGCTTTTCTTGTTGTTTGTCCAAGTTGTTGCCTTCGGGTTGTTTTTGAGTTTCCTCACTGAGTTTTTCTTCCTCTTTGGCCAATTCATTGAGTTTGTCAATGGTTTCATTCATTTTTTGTTCAAACTCCAATTGTTTGAACAGTTCCAACATCCGGTCCATTTCTTTTTCCATCTGCTCGCTATTCATTTCAAAGTCCTTCAATTGGTCTAAGGTTTCTTCCTTGCCCAATTTTTCCATGAGTTCCTTCAATTTTTCAAGCATCTCTTTCATCTCATCGGTCAAGAGTTCGTCCATAAGTTTTTGGAGTTGCTCTTGTTTTTTCTGAAGGTCTTCGGAAAACTCTTTGAATTCTTTTTGGTCTTCCATGTTTTGTTTGAACTCCTCTTGCATTTCTTTGATGTCTTCCTGCATTTCTGAATGTTTTTGCAGGAGGTTTTCTATTCTTTCCTTGTCTTCCCAAGAGGGTTCTTTCTTTTGCAGTATTTTTTCCTGCACTTTTTTAAATTCGTCTTTAAGCTCTTGGGCATTTTTTTTCATTTTTTCCAAGTCGCTTTTAATCTCTTTGTTTTTGGTGTCAGCCTGGGCTTCCATTTCTTCCATAGTTGGGATTTCAAAGGTCATCATTTGAGAGCGCGAAGATTTGCTCCCGTTGACTCCGTCATTATCCCATACTTCAAAAAAGTAAGTAAGCCGGTCGCCGGCTTTGAGTCCTAATAGGTTGGCATCCCACATATAGGTGAAACTTGCGGCTTTCTTATCGGTTCCGCCAAGGTCAACTAGTTTGGTAAAGTATCCCGCATCGGAAGAGAAATTTTGTTCCTTTGGCCCGACTTTGTATTTGAACTCCAATCGGCGAAGGCCATAGTCATCGGCAACATCGCCAAAGAAATAGAGGTACTTTTTATCGAGGCTATCGCGTCTTTCATTGGCACTGATGACCGGAAATAAATCAGGCACCACCGAGATATTATAGCTGATGGAGTCTGCATTTTTAATTCGGGCATTTGAAAGATAGACCGAGTATGGGGTATCTTTGAACATACGCTTGGTCAGCGAAAACTGCCCGTTTTGATTGTTTTTGGCTGCAATGGGGGCAGCACCGTCAAACTTTACCGTGATTTCATCGGTGTTTTGTGCTTCAAAACTCCATGTTACTGTGGTTCCGGCGGGCACGACCATATCGCCCGAATTGCGCAGTTGTTCGGATTTCTGACCGGTGTAAGCGGGGTATTGGACATCGGCAAAAAAACTGACAATAGCAGGTTTGGGGATGACCTTCAGTGTATATTCCTTTGATTTTACTCCGTTGGCTTCAAAGTAAAAACTTAAGTCTTTTTGAACTTTGCTGAACTTGTAACCAAATTCCGTTGCCGAGTTCTTTTTGAGTTTATAGGGAAAGTTGTTGACCACAATAAAAGCCTCGCTTGGCAATACATCTCCTTGTACGGTAACCACCACATCGAAATCGTTAAATTGCACTACTTCCATATCAGCATTGACCAAAGTAAATTGGAAAGGTGCGGGCGGCTCGTAGGTTTGATTGTTGTTGATTAATCGTGCGGCACTGCTGGGCAGCAAGTTAGGTGCTCCGATGAGGATGGCTAAGAGCAACAATATTGGCACAAGGGCATACTTTGCATATTGACGATTGTTGCGAAGGTCAATGGCATTAGAAAAAGGAACGGGTTTAATCTCCTCTATTTTTTGGTTCACACTGGCCTCAATCAAAGACGCATCGGCAGCCCCTTTAGATTGCTCTTTGAGTTGCAGAATGTTGAGCAGTTTGTCCTTAACATTGGTAAAATGCGAGCCTACGATTTGTGCGGCTTGTTCGTGCAAAATCACCTTGCCCAAATGGAAATAATTGAGCAGGGGTAGCAATACCCAATTCACCAACGACAGAGCACTTGCACCGATAAAGCCATAAAACATGACCTTGCGTAGGGTGGTGGATAGGTAAAAGTAATACTCCAACAGATTGATGACCAAAAAAGAAAGCAATATAAATCCGACACTGTATAACAGCCCCCTGATGAGTTTATTGATGTAATACTTCCTGATGAATTGATCTAGCTTGGATATGAGTAGTTGATAGTTGCTCATGCTTCCTGTCATAATATATTTTTATTTTTATCTTGCTTTAAAAAGGCGTAAGGCAATAACACGTTTATGCACTATAAGGTTTGGAGCGACTAAGATACCTAAATCTTTGATTTGGTACCTTGTTTTTTTGATGAACACCACTTTTTAACATTCAGTAACAGGTCATGTAACATGGAACAGCCACCAATAGAGAAAATAAATTTACAACATTGGGAGTTGATTTTATTTAATTTTGCACTGCTGTATTAGAATTCAGTTCGACAATTTGCTTTTTGAGAGGGGATATACCTGTATTACTACTAAAGAAACGCAAAAGCAGACAAAGTAGTGCTTCACCAAACCGTTAATTACCCCTAATCGTTTAAACAACCAATAAAAAAATATGAATTTCCTGCCCGAAGAAATCAACCGCTACGTGGAATCGCACACTTCTCCCGAAACGGGCGTGCTACATGCCCTTAGCCGCGAAACCCATCTCAAGGTGATGATGCCACAAATGCTATCCGGTCACTTGCAAGGTGCTTTTTTGAGTATGATTAGCTGTATGGTACAACCAAAACATGTTTTGGAAATTGGCACTTTTACCGGATACTCCTCCATCTGCCTGTGTGCCGGATTGCAACCCACCGGGCACTTGCATACCATAGATAATAATGAAGAACTCAGCGAAATGCAACAGCGGTATTTTATCACTGCCGGCTTGGAGAAACAAATTACCGCTCATGTAGGGGAAGCCATAGACATTATTCCGATGTTGGAAGAAACCTTCGATCTGGTATTTATAGATGCCGACAAGATAAATTACAGCAACTACTACCATTTGGTGTTTGGTAAATTGCGAAAAAACGGCTTTATCTTGGCAGATAATGTGCTTTGGAGCGGCAAGGTGCTCCACCCAAATAAAGATAAAGATACTCAAGCCATATTTGAGTTTAATGATTTGGTTCAAAACGATCAGAGAGTGGAAAACGTCATGCTGCCCATAAGAGATGGCATCATGATGATACGAAAACTGGTATAATACCTCCGCACCGTGCCGTATTACCTATCTTTGTTGAATCCCTAAAAAGTACTCGAACATGAATTTCCTGAAAACCCTACATACCCTGTTTATCACAGCCACTTTGTTGTTGTGCATCCATGCTATGGCGCAAAGTGCGTCCTCAGATTTAATTATCTACGCCAAACAGAGCAATGTAAAGTTTTTGGTTGGGGTCAACGGGATTCAATACCATGCCAAACCTTTATCGGGCATCCGCATTACCGAGATACCCGGGCCGCTTTGTGCCATACAACTCATCATGGTAACTCCGAAAGCCGACACCCTTACTCGCAGCTTATATCTCAAAAACAGCGGGAATTATTACTATTATGTGGATACGGTGTTCAACAAAAATCAGTACGCCATATTTTACGAAGCTGAAGACTTAGCCCCAAAACAGATTAAGGGGTTTATCAGCAAAACATTTTTACCTCTCTCCTTGAAACACGTCATCATTGATACGATTGCATCGTATAATGTTCGGGGGAACGCCACCTTAACCGATGACTCAAAACCGGTTGCCATCAGAAAAAACTGGTTTCGCCGGGCGAAGTGCAATCAAGCAACGTCTGACGCTCAAAAAATAAATGCCATTAAGACCAAATTGGCTGAACGAAGTTTTGAGAGCGACAAGATGCGGATAGCCAAACAACAAATCAGCAGCGGCTGCTACACTGCCGCACAAATAAAGGAGTTGTTGTTTTTGTTTGATTTTGAACGGGTGAAACTGGATTTGGCAAAATTTGCTTACCACTACATTGCCGATACCGAAAACCTGAAATCCATATCCGATGTATTTGAATTCGACCGCAGTGTGAAAGAGTGGGAAAGGTATATTGCCGAAATACAGGCTAAAATGTAATAACGCTCTCGCTATTTATGCCCCCGTTTAATTCTTATCGGGTTGAACCACAAGAAGAAACCGCTGAGGGAAAGCAGCATTAAACCTATCGAAAGCGTAAAGGTATAGACCAATTTGAATTGCTCGTTTTCTGTTTTGATGAGAAAGTCGAGGATGGAAGCGTCGTGTATTTTTTCGATGATGTCGGAAGTGCGTTGTTTGACGGACAAAACGCTGCCTGTGGTGCAATCTAACTGCAATTCGGTAAAGTGGTCGGCATACACGATTTTGGCTATTCCTTTACCCGGCCTGATATCTATACGGTCTATATTACCCGATTTTTTCAATTCGTTTTGGGCATAGATGGAAGCTATGACCATTAAACTGTCCACCTGTATCCACTGTTTGCTATCGGTACTTGCTCCCTTTTGCGTTGGCGGCAGTAAGCCGGTTTGTTTTTTTAAGCCTAAAAGGAATCCCGTAGCACCTACCAAAAAGAAGAAGCAAAGCAAAGGAATGGCAATCCACCTGTGCAGCTTTCGGTAGAGTCTTGTGGTTTTAGCAATTTGACTGCTTGGCTTTGTCACTAATTTGGTTTATAGATGATATAGATATAGGAACACTCAAACAACAGGGTTATTGTGTTCTCCTATCTTTTACCCGCACTGAAAGCTCTCAAAGGTTGAGAAACAACTTCATGGGGTCTTCCAATAGTTCTTTTACGCGCACCAAAAAACTGACTGCTTCTTTTCCGTCTATAATACGGTGGTCGTAGCTGAGGGCGAGGTACATCATGGGGCGGGCTACAATTTGACCGTTGATGACCATCGGTCGCTCTTGTATTTTGTGCATCCCCAATATAGCAGATTGGGGTGGGTTGAGGATGGGCGTTGAAAGCAAAGAACCAAACACACCACCGTTGGTGATGGTAAAGGTGCCGCCGGTCATGTCTTCCATCGTCAGCAGCCCGTCTCGGCCTTTTACCGCCAATTCTTTTACCGCTAATTCAATTTCTTTAAATCCCATGTCCTGAACGTTGCGAATGACGGGCACGACCAGCCCTTTGGGGGTAGATACGGCAATGGAGATGTCCACATAATCGTGGTATTCGATGACATCGTCTATAATATAGGCATTAACCCCCGGAAAATCGGTGAGGGCTATGGCACAGGCTTTGGAGAAGAACGACATAAACCCTAACCCTATGCCATGTTTTTTTTCAAACACCTCTTTGTAACGGCTACGCATTGCCATCACTTCTGTCAAATCCACCTCGTTAAAGGTGGTCAACATAGCGGTATTGTTTTTGGCAGAAACAAGGCGTTGCGAAATGGTTTTTCGCAAACGGGTCATTTTTTCGCGCCGGTCTGTACGGTTAGTGCCCGGTATGGGAGTGGTGGTTTCGGTTTTGACAGGAGGTGGGGGTGGTGTTTCTGTTTTTTCTGTTGCCGTATTTTTTAGTTCGTTCTTTTTTGCTTCTAAATAGAGCAATATGTCTTGTTTGGTAATGCGACCGTCAGCACCACTTCCTTTGATGTCTGATGCCTTAATGCCATTTTCTTCCATCAGTTTAAGGGCAGCAGGCGAGGGGTGTCCTTCGGCATAACTGCTGTCTTCTTCCGCAGTTTGGGCAACGATTAGGTTTGCGGGTGCTTGAGTGGTTTCCTTTGGCTTATCGGTTGGTGGGGGTGTTTCTTGTTGCCCGTTAGCCGCAGTGTTGATGGTGCCGATAACGGTGCCGATGGCAATGTCGTCTCCTTCTTTGACTGTGAGTGTCAACACACCGGCGGCTTCAGCCCCTACTTCCAGGGTGGCTTTGTCAGATTCTATTTCGCAGATAACCTGGTCAATCGCTACGGTTTCGCCGTTTTGAACCAATATTTTTCCGATGGTTACTTCTGTTACCGATTCGCCCGGAGAAGGCACTTTTATATCAATAATCATGAAAGAGGGTCTTGAAGGTGGTAAAATGTAAGCGGTGCAAAAATAGCAAAGCAAGTTGGTTAAGCTATGGTAAATGCTCGCTCGATGATGTCTTTTTGCTCTTTTTCGTGTTGTTTTTTAAATCCGGTAGCGGGCGATGCGCTTTCTTTTCGGGCTACATAGTCGGTGATGACATCGGGCAAGCGGTGTTTGATATGCCAAAGTGCCCCCATATTGGCAGGCTCTTCCTGCACCCAACAGACTTTTGCTTTGTCGTATTTTTGGATGATGGCGTTAACTTGCGGGCGGCTGAGGGGGTAGAGTTGTTCTATGCGCACAATCGCCACATCGGTTCTTTGGTCGGTTTGTTGTTTTTGGGCAAGGTCGTAATACACTTTACCACTACACAAAAGCAGTTTTTTCACCATTTCGGGCTGTTGAATATTGGGGTCATCAATCACTTCGCGGAAACGCGTATCGCCCACAATATCGGAGATGGGGGATTGGGCAGAGCGAAGCAAAGACTTGGGCGACATAATCACCAAGGGTTTACGGAACGGCCAAGCCAACTGACGGCGAAACACGTGAAACAGGTTGGCGGGTTCGGTAATGTTGACCACACACATGTTTTGTTCGGCGCAAGATTGCAGGAACCTTTCCAAACGGGCACTCGAGTGTTCGGGTCCTTGACCTTCGTACCCGTGTGGCAGGAGCAATACCAAACCATTCATCCGAAGCCATTTACTTTCGGCGGCAGAAATAAATTGGTCTATAATGATTTGAGCACCATTGACAAAATCACCAAATTGGGCTTCCCAAAGTACCAAATGATCGGGAGAGGCCATAGCATACCCGTATTCAAATCCCAAAACGGCATACTCCGATAGGAGTGAGTTGTATATCAGGAATCGCCCTTTTTGGTCGGGGATGATTTGGTTGAGGCGGTTGTAGGATTTACCTTCCTGCGTGCGGTCATAAACCACAGCGTGACGGTGCGAAAAAGTGCCGCGTTTAACATCTTCTCCACTCATGCGCACATTCTTACCGTCCAACAAAATAGAGCCATAGCCGATGAGTTCGGCAGCACCCCAGTCGAGTATTTGCTTTTCTTTGATTCCTTTCGCTCTATCCTTAATCATTTTTTGAGCCTTCACCGTGGGCTGAAAACCTTCGGGCAAAGTGCCTAAACCCTCTATAATGATATTGACCTGTTCTAATGGAATACCGGTAACGGGCGATTGCTCAAAATCTTCGAATTTGGCTTTTCGCAGGGCTTTCCATGCCAACTCTGGTTCTTGGTATTTATAGGCAAGCGGCTTTTGTTTCACCATGTCTAACCGTTCCTGAAGCTGCGTCCAAAACGCATTTTCCATTTGCTCGGCTAAGGCGGCTTCTATTTCGCCCTTTTCGGTCAATTGCTGGGAGTATATCTTTCTAACACTTGGATGTTTTTCGATAATCTCGTACATAAATGGTTGAGTAAACTTTGGGTCATCGCCTTCATTGTGACCGTATTTACGGTAGCAAACCATATCAATAAACACATCGGTATTGAATCGGTGCCGGTATTCGACTGCCAATAAGGAGGCAAACACGACTGCTTCCACATCGTCACCGTTGACGTGAATGACCGGGGCTTTGACCATCGCCGCCAAACTTGTGCAGTAGTCAGACGAGCGGGCATCGTCAAAATCGGTGGTAAAACCCACCTGATTGTTGATGACAAAATGAATAGTCCCGCCGGTATAATATCCCGCTAATTTGCTCATTTGCAAGACCTCATAAACCACCCCTTGTCCGGCAACTGCGGCATCACCATGTATGATAATGGGCAAAATGCGGCTGTAATCCGAGTTGTAAACAACGTCGGCTTTGGCACGGGTAAAACCCTCCACCACCGGATTGACCGCTTCTAAGTGAGAGGGATTGGGAGCCAATTTGATGTGCATGGACTTCCCTTCGGGCGTGGTGATTAACGAAGAATAACCCAAGTGGTATTTCACATCGCCATCGCCCATCGTCAGGTCATCGGGCAGGGTGTTTTCAAATTCGCTGAAAATTTGCTCATAAGTTTTGTGCATAATATTGGCCAACACATTCAGCCTTCCACGGTGCGCCATGCCAATGACCACTTCCTCTACCCCAAAATCACCGGCAAAGTTGATGATGGCATCCATGGCCGGTATTGTGGTTTCACCCCCTTCGAGCGAAAAGCGTTTTTCACCTTGGTATTTACGGTGCAAAAACTCTTCAAACACCGCAGAGTCGTTGAGCTTTTGAAGCATACGGCGTTTTTCGTCTATACTAAAGCCGTAGGTGTCGTGTGGGCTTTCAATACGACTCTTAAACCATGCAAGTTGTTCGGGATTGGTAATATAGGCATATTCAAACCCAAGTGAGCCACAATATTGCTTGCGCAAACGGCTGATAATTTGGCGCAGCGTGGCGTTTTCTAACCCTATTTCACTGCCTACGGTAAACGGGAGGTCTAAGTCGGCTTCGGTCAACCCAAAATCGGACAATGCCAAATGGGCAAAGCGGTTTTTTCGGGGTTTAATCGGATTGGTAGTCGACTCCAAATGCCCTTTATGACGGTAAGCGGTGATGAGGGCATATACTTTCAGTTCGGTCAAGACAGACGTGGAACTATCCTTTGCCGGAAGAGGTTGCCCGTTTGAACTTCCGTTTAATAGGGCAGATTCGTTGTTTTTCAAGGCATAATCAAAACCTTCAAAAAACTTTTGCCAATAGCCATCTACCGAATCGGTTTTTGCAATATAGTCTTTGTATAGGGCTTCTATGAAAGCCGGGTGCGCATTAGTAATATATGAATAGTCGCTCATGAGGTTGAGAAATAAAATAATGATTTCCTGATGATAATAGATTGGGTTGGAGCATATCGGATGTGGTTAAGGCAATTTTTAAGATGTTGCCTCAAAAACACCATTGTTTAATACAAAAAAGTTGTGCCATAAGTTTTTGATAGTCCACTATTTCATAGATTTACTCCGATTTGCCGCCTTTACCGCATTTCCTGTTTTGGGGTGCAAATTTCATAAATAAACCTGAATTTTTGTTGATAAAATGGCTCTGCCCGCTTTTTATCTTTAAAAACTTGAAGGGAAAGGCTTCTAGCTATTTATGAAAATGTTAAATCCTTTGCAGTATTATTCCTTACCGAACTTCGAATAAATCTTTGCGCAGTTTGCAGTAAAATTTTAAACGCAAAGTCGCGCAAAGTTAACCGCAAAGTAACGCAGAGTTTTCTTTGCGTTACTTTGCGAAATACTTTGCGAAACTCTGCGGTAAAATGCTAAACGCTTGTTCGGTAAGCCATAAACTATGTTACCGACACCTAACCTTAAGGAATGAAGACAGGTGTCGGTAACGTAAAGAATTCCGGTTTTACTGTTTTGAGGTCAAATTGCATCCCTGCATGAACGCCTTGCACCCCTGTAAAAACGCAAAGTCCCCCTGCAATGAAGCAAAACACCCCTGCAATGGAGCAAAGCCCCCCGTGTTTTTGAAAATATCAACCCGGTAAAAGTTTTTATTCCCCCGATTTAATCCGAAAACGCCTTTGTAATGAAGCGAAGTCCCCCCGTTTTGTGGCAAAGCACACTTGCAAGGGTTTTTGTTGCCTTGGTTTTATTTCAAAACACCCCTGCAATGAAGCATTGTCAACCTGTTTTATCGAATTGTCAACCTGCAATGGGTCTTTGTCAACCGTAAATCTTGGGTGATTACCTCTGTTTTTGGAGGTGGTAATCGCTATGAGGGGTGTTTTGAGTTGAATTGGTTGGTTGTTTTTGTTTGGAGGTAGATGGGTTTTTACTCATTTCCCCTAGCTCCAAACCTCGCATGTTTGCAAACATACGAGCGTGGATACAGCCTTAACCCGTTCCCTCGTTTTCGGTTTCCCTATTTCGTTTTTGCTTGATGAGTTTTTGGGCGGCTTTTGACAGGCTGTCTTCGTCTTCCAAGTAGCGTTTTATTTTGGTGATCGCTTCTTCGTGTTGGGGTATTTGAACCTTTTCGTAAAGGTTCAGTTTTTGGGTGGTTTTCCTTCTTTCTGCTTCGAGGATGGCTACTTGAGCTTGCTGTGTTTCGATGGCGGCTTGTTTTTCTATCAGTTGCTTCATCATTGCCAGCCCTTGTAAGAACCAAAGGGGCTTGTTGAAAAAAGAGACCGATGGTTCGGTGTATTCGGTGGATTCGTATTGCGGGAAACTGACCCCTGCAAACCTGCCCACCTTGGTATGGATGGTTTTGACTTGCAGCAAACGCTCGTCCCACTCCGTCCACAAAGGATGGTAGGCGGCGTATTGGTCGAGTTCGGTTTGGTAGGCAGTGGCGGCCATTTGCAATTCTTGACGCAGTTTTTTTACCTCATTTCGCAAGGCACTCTCTTTGGCGCGGATGGTGGGCAGGGCGGCTAATCTTATTTTCAGCCCCTTTTCGATTTGCTGCAAAGAAACCTTGTTGTATTTAAACTGTAGCTGCATGGTTTTCGGGCCAGTATTGGTTTACAAATTCGTCTTTCACAGCGATTTCTTCTTTATGAAAATATCGCCCAAAGAGTTGCCATGCCATATTGAGGATGTCGTCCATCGGCAGATTGACATCAATTGCCAACAACTGTTGGGTATATGCTTTGGCAAATTGCAGCGTGCGTTGGTCGTAGTCGGTCAGGTCGAAACCGTTTTCCATTTTGGTTTTGGCTTCCATCGCATCGGCATACAGGCGAATGGCGGCGTTCATCACCTGCGGGTGGTCTTGCCGCGTTTTTTTACCAATCACCAACTGTTTCAGTCGCGACAGGCTTCGGAAGGGGTCAATGATGACTTTACCGGTGTCGGTATCTCGGCGCAGGAATAGTTGTCCCTCAGTTATATAGCCGGTATTGTCGGGAATGGCGTGGGTGATGTCGCCTTGGTTGAGGGTGGTAACGGCAATGATGGTAATGGAACCGCCCTCTCTGAACTGCACCGCCTTTTCGTATATTCTTGCCAAATCGGAATACAAAGAGCCGGGCATACTGTCTTTTGAAGGGATTTGGTCCATGCGGTTGGCTACAATGGCGAGGGCATCGGCATAAAGGGTCATATCGGTCAGCAGGACGAGAACTTTTTCTTTGTTGTTGATGGCAAAGTATTCGGCGGCGGTCAGGGCAGAGTCGGGAATGAGCAGCCGTTCAAGGGGGGGATTGTCGGAGGTATTGACAAATGCTACGATTTTATCCAACACGCCGGCTTTTCTAAATTCACTTTTAAAATAGAGGTAATCGTCGTTGGTCAACCCCATTCCGCCCAAGATGATTTTATCGGCACTGGCGCGAAGTGCTACCGTTGCCATCACCTCGTTATAGGGTTGGTCGGGGTCGGCAAAGAAGGGTATTTTCTGCCCTGCAACGAGGGTATTGTTGAGGTCAATGCCGGCAATACCGGTTAAAATGGGTTCGTTGGGTTGTTGGCGGCGAACGGGATTGACCGAAGTATTACCGGTTTCGACCTCTTGCCCTTCAATGTCGGGGCCGCCGTCTATGGGCTTTCCGTAGGCATCCAAAAACCTGCCGATGAGCTTATCGCTCACTTTAATCGAAGGGGCTTTACCAAGAAAAATCACCTCCGATTGGTTAGAAATATTCTCGGCACCGGCAAAAACCTGAAGGGTTACTTCGTCCCCGTTAATTTTTACCACTTGCGCCAGCCTTCCGGCAACCAATGCCAATTCTTCATAGCCCACGTCTTTGGCAATTAAGGTGCAGGTGGCTTTGGTGATGTTTTTGATTTGAATAATCCTTTTTTGAAAAGGCGGTGCTTGCATGGGTAGCGGTTTTGTATGTTTAAACTGTTTTGGCAGCGATATGTTTGCCGCCATTTGTTTCGAAATTGTTGATTATGGGGTTTTCTTTCTCTGTTTCCATTCGCTGTGCAACATGCTATACACTTTCAGGTCTTCAAATTTACCGTTCAACAATTCGCTTTGGCGTTCTATACCTTCAAAGGTAAACCCCAATCGAAGCGGAATGGCACAACTTTTATGATTTCCGGTCGCGCAGCGAATAGTCACGCGGTTTAGGTTGTAAAAGTCAAACGCAGTATCCACCAAACTTTGACAAGCAAGGGTCATGATGCCCTTTCGGGTAAACTGTTGTCCGAGCCAATAACCGATATAGGCTTTCCGGTTCACGTGGTCTATGCTTTGAAGGTCAATCATGCCCGCTAATTGGTTTTTGTACCATAAAGTATAAACCGCCATTTCGCTTCTGTTGTGTTTACTCAGCGCATTGCGAATAAATTGCTCGGTATGAGACGGGGCAGAGTTGTATTGTATCCAAGGCAACCACTTGCCCAAGTAGTCGCGGTTTGCCTCCACCAATGCAAAAATCAATTTGGCGTTGCCCACTTCCACCGGTTTTAGCTCAATTTCATGATTGACAGGTATCAAGATATAGTGAATCATGTTGGTTGAATTGTGCTAAAGTTGGGTAAATTTGCAGTTGAGTGCTTTATTTTTTTTATTCAATACAAAGATACGCAAATGAACCAAACGAAGTCGGTTACACATCATAGATTTAAAGTGCTATACCACCCGCCACTGCTCCAAAGCCCCCATATCACCTTAGTGATTGCCCTTTGTTTGCTATGGTGTTTAACTGCCTGTTCGGTCAATAAAAAAAATCAAACCGCCATGCCCAAATCCGACAATCCCCATGTAAACAAGTTAACCGTCATCACCGACATCAATCAAAACTCGATTGAACTGAACTACAACCCCACCGATAGTATATTGAACATAGCCGCCAAACAATCCGGCCAACTGCCCATCCTCATTGGGGTATTGGGGGTAAACTTTGACCTCCACCCCGTTTCAAGCGTGCTCAATATGAATGGATGGGACGTGCCGCTGACCGGTATTCGGATGATGGAAGCACGAGGATTAACCCCAATTGTCATTTTACCGGAACAGGCAGGTAAACTCGCCTTGGTACAAGGCCACTTGAGCGGCTCCACCCTGTACCAAGCCAATATCATAGCCGTTTTTTCAGAAAGCCCGACTCAAATGCTCTACCAACTCCTACAAAACAACTGCCCCGATATTAGTCCATTCCTTAATGATAATTATTAGTTGTGAGTGGTTGTTGAGCTTGTCGAAACAATGAGTTATGAGTGGTTAGTTTGTTCCTTCCTTGGAAATGAAATCTTATGCTATTCCATTTCCTCAAAGTGTTCAATATATATAGGAACATACCCTAAAAAGAACAAAATTTTATGCAAAAACCTAATCGTTTTGGTTAAGGATGTATTGGGTTAGGTTTGGAACGTAGTAAGTTAGGTTCGATACGTAATGGATTAGGTTCGGGACATAATGGATTAGGTTCAGGACATAATGGATTAGGTTCAGGACATAATGGATTAGGTTCAGGACGTAATAGATTGGGTTCGGGACGTAATGGATTATGTTCGGGACGTAATGGATTAGGTTCAGGACATAATGGATTAGGTTCAGGACATAATGGATTAGGTTCAGGACATAATGGTTTAGGTTCGGGATATAATGGATTAGGTTCGGGACGTAATGTATTAGGTTCGATACGTAATGTATTAGGTTTGGGACGTAATGGATTAGGTTCGATACGTAATGGATTAGGTTTGGGATGTAATGGATTAGGTTCTGGACGTAAATCTTTACGTAGTAGGACGTAATTTTTTATGTAAAGAGGGGTATTTTTTTACAAGAAGGGGGTATTTTTTTGCTTAAAGGTGTTAAATCTTCTTTTGTACAAAATGGCTATCGGATACATAAAAAAAGCGGCAAAACTTAAAGTCTTGCCGCTTTTAAGAATTAGAAAGAATACCCGTAACTAACTTTTAGGAAAAAGCTGTCTCAATTCGTCTTTTTTCACAGACCAAGAACCACCGCCGGTGGTGCTGTTTTTATACTTTGTGTAAAAGTAATCGGTTAAAGAGTTTTGGTAATTGTCATAATCGTGAAGGATTTTGGCATCAATGACCATTTTTAAAATGCTTGTCATTCGCAAAGCGCGGGTTTCTAAAATATGTCGGGTTTTGAAATCGCGTTCAAATTCATCCCAATCCACATCGGGCGATTGGAGTTCGGGATTGGTGGTGTGGTAATCATGTACCTTGTTTGCCAATAGCTTGTTTTGTTCGTTAATACTGCCAAAACGTTTGCGTTCTTCGGGGGTTAGATTCTGAGTCAAGGCAGAAGCAATGGCTTGCAGCACGCTCAATGCGTTGTCGAAGTCTGCGGTTTGTTCGTCTGTGATATGGGAGGTAATGATGTTTGAAAAAGGCATAGCAGTGATGATGTAAGAGGTTTTAAAAAATAAAAACGCACGATTTGACTTTGGTAAACTCTTATTGCATAGCAAAGATAAAAAATCATTATTTTAATTTCCAAGACTCAAATTAACTTTTTTGATTTTTGCAATAATTTTTTTACCCACCCCAACTCCTCCCAAAAACAAATCGCAACATAAATCTTGATATAAACCTTCCATATTGTTGCATTTTCAGGAAAGAGGGAGCGGCAGGGGAGTAAATAACAGAGATACTTTTCAACTTCCTAAAAATTATTCTCCTCCAAATTTGTAAATACGAACAATTGGGCTTACCTTTGCAGTCCAATATCGCGGGATGGAGCAGTTGGTAGCTCGTCGGGCTCATAACCCGAAGGTCGTAGGTTCGAGTCCTGCTCCCGCAACTCAATGAAAAGCCGGTTATGATGACCGGCTTTTTTTATTTTACCCATCTGTTCAACGTACAAAAGCATTATTTCTCTTAACTTTGCTTTGTCGAATTACTTCAGCAGTTAATTTTCTAATGGAAGACCAACATAAGGCAGGTTTTGTCAACATATTAGGTAAGCCCAATGTCGGGAAATCTACCCTTATGAATGCCTTAGTAGGGGAACGAATCGCCATTATAACCTCTAAAGCACAAACTACCCGTCATCGCATTTTGGGCATTGTGAACGGGGACGATTACCAAATTGTCTATTCAGACACGCCCGGCATTATTGACCCAAGCTATAAAATGCAAGAGGCAATGATGCGATTTGTAAAAACATCCCTATACGATGCCGATGTCATTTTGTTTTTGGTGGATGTAAAAATGGGTTTTGACGAGGTTAAAGATGCCCTTCAGTTGTTGAGACACACCGAAGCCCCCATCATATTGCTGCTGAACAAAGTTGACACATTGGACGAGGAAGATATTCGGCGAATGTTGAGCTATTGGGAAGAACATTTCCCCAAGGCACATAGATACCTGCCCATATCCGCATTGACCCAATACAATCTCGATGTGCTGCTTGAACTCATCCTATCGCTATTGCCTTTATCCCCCCCCTATTACGACAAAGACGAACTGACCGACCGTCCGGAGCGTTTTTTTGTGGCTGAAATCATCCGCGAAAAAATTCTGCTCACCTATAAAGACGAAGTGCCTTATTCGGTCGAAATTGTTGTAGAGGAGTTTAAAGAAAGGACTGATATTACCTATATCCGAGCCGATATCATCACCAACCGCGAGTCGCAAAAGCCCATCCTGATTGGCAAAGACGGTAAAAAACTGAAAAGTGTGGGGAGTAAAGCCCGTGTGGATATTGAGGCGTTTTTACAGAAAAAAGTCTATTTAGAGTTGTTTGTAAAAGTGAAGGAAAATTGGCGTGACGATGAGCGGTTTTTATCCAACCGGGGCTATGAATAGCGAAGATATAGGTTCATTGGGCTTCAAAATGTCTTATATCAAACAAGTTCTATTGAAGAGAGAATAACAGAAACGAATTTTAATTTTATATTTACGAGTATGAGTTTTACAGTTGCCATTGTAGGCAGGCCAAATGTGGGGAAATCAACCCTTTTCAATCGCTTAGTTGGAAAGCGCGAGGCCATTGTGGATAATTTTAGCGGAGTAACCCGCGACCGCAAGTATGGGGAGAGTTATTGGAATGGTAAAATATTTAATGTCGTGGATACCGGCGGATTTGTCCCACATTCTGACGATTTATTTGAGCGCGCCATTGAAGAACAGGTGAAGATTGCCATAGAACTTGCGTCTATCATCATATTTTTGGTAGATGTAACGACCGGAATTACCGATTTAGACGATGAAATGGCACGTCTTCTGCGGCGGTCGGACAAAAAGGTGTTGTTGGTGGTCAATAAAGTGGACGATTCGAACCGCATGTCGGACGTAGCCGAGTTTTACAGTCTTGGATTCGATGAGCTTTTTCAGATTGCCTCCATCAGTGGAAGCGGAACCGGTGATTTGCTCGATGCCATAGCTGAATATATTAAGGAACCCGAACCTGAAAACATCGAGGTTCATATCCCTCGTTTTGCCATCATCGGACAACCCAATGTGGGCAAGTCTTCGTTGGTCAATGCTTTGGTGGGTGAACAACGCCATATCGTTACACCCATTGCCGGCACAACCCGTGATGCCATTGACACCCACTACAACATGTTTCAAAAGGAGTTTATCCTGATTGATACAGCGGGTATTCGGAAAAAAGCTAAGGTTCACGAAAACCTCGAGTTTTACTCTGTCATGCGGGCCATTAATGCCTTGGACAATGCCGATGTATGTTTGTTGGTGATTGATGCGCAAATAGGTATTGAAATGCAGGACATCAACATTTTCAGGCTGGCAGAAAGAAAAAAGAAAGGCGTGTTGATTTTGGTCAATAAATGGGATGCCGTAGAAAAAGATACGCACACCACCAAAACCTATACCGAGGCTTTTAAAGCCAAGATTGCTCCGTTTGTTGATGTGCCCATCATCTTTATTTCGGCACTCGAAAAACTGCGCATCTTTAAGGCAATGGAAGAAGCCTTGGCGGTTTACGAGCGAAGACAAACCCGTATCGCCACTCATGTACTCAACGAGTTTTTAGAAGAAGTTACCACCCAACATCCACCCCCATCGGAAAAGGGTAAGTTCATCAAAATTAAGTACATGACCCAATTACCTTTGCCTTATCCTGCCTTTGCATTATTCTGCAACCACCCTCGCTATATCAAAGAGTCATACCGCAACTATATTGAAAACCAAATGCGGAAGCGATTTGATTTTTCGGGAGTACCGTTAACACTCCATTTCAGACAGAAGTAATTCCCAATGCCGTCTTAGAACTATTTCCAAATGAATCATTAAAAACATCAAAAAGGAAAGACACCACGATTGCAGGGGAAACTTATAACTCATAACTTATAACTCATCACTCAAAATGACTGCACTTGAACGAGTTGAACTTAAAATTTTTACGATGCAGCAATTGCAATACAGGCTGCATGTTTGGCGGTTTAAAGGGCAAAAAATTGTGTTTACCAATGGTTGTTTCGACCTCCTTCACTTTGGGCATTTCCATACCCTTACTCAAGCCGCAGACCACGGGCAGGTGTTGGTGGTGGGGTTAAATTCCGATGCTTCGGTCAAACTCTTAAAAGGGGATAAACGGCCCATTCAATCTCAACAAACGAGGGCGTTGTTATTGGCATCCCTTTCTTATGTTTCGGCGGTCATCATTTTTGATGAAGAGACCCCTTACCGGCTCATTTCCGAAATTCAGCCCGATGTATTGGTCAAAGGGGGCGATTATACCAAAGAGCAAATTGTTGGAAGCGATATCGTTACCCAAAATGGCGGTGAAGTGGTGATAGTTCCTTACCTGCAAGGGTATTCTACTACCGGAATGTTGGGCGAAGTTGAGCGTGGTGAATAGAAAGGAAGGAAGCCGGAATACTTTTCATTGAAACGACAAACCCTCAAAGGTTGATCCTATCAGCCTTTGAGGGTTTGTCGTTTTATGGCAACAAAAGGAATTTCCACTTTGAAATCATCTGCTCATATTACTGTTTCAAACGAGGGTCTAACGCATCGGTCAATCCTTCACCGATGAGGTTAAAGATGGTTACAGTAATAAATATAGCGGTACCCGGAAAAATAGCTAACCACCATGCAGGGAAATTGGAACGAGCCAAATTGAGCAGCGAACCCCAAGTAACCTCTTCGGCCGCCACCCCTATGCCCAAGAAGGATAGAAAGGCTTCGGTTAAAATGGCACTTGCAATCCCAAAGGCGATGGTGATTAACACCGGTGTCAATGCATTGGGGATGGCATGTCTGAAAATAATACGGGCTTCGCTAAAACCCATTGCCTGGGCAGCTTCTATGTACTCTAAGTTGCGAATGCGCAACAACTCGGCTCTTATAAAACGGGCGATGCTGGTCCACGAAATAAACCCGATGATGATCATCACATTAACGATGGAGGGTTTGGTGAGTGCCACAATGGATAAAATAAGCAATAGTCCGGGTATAGAATTGAAGACTTCAATTAAGCGCATGACCAGTAAATCGGCAGCGATGTTAACCCTTTTGCCTAAACCGGGGAGTCGTTTCAATCCCGAAGCTAAAAGGTTGACCAAAATCATCATCCCAAACAATATTCCAAAACTGAGGAGCAATTGCATCATAAAGCCTCCACCTTCGGCAGCACCTTCGCCCAAAGCATAACCACGGGCAATAAAAGCGTAAAAAACACCCAATACAATGCCTATCAGGTTAAGGATGAGTCGAATTCGGGACATTTGCAAACGGTTATCGCCAAAATAGCCCGCTATTGACCCTAAGAAAATGCCTATCAAAGAGGAGATGGACATGGCGATGATACCTACTGATATGGCAATTCGAGTGCCATGTATCATGCCGGCAGCAACATCCCGCCCCAATTCATCGGTTCCTAATAGGTGTTTCCAACGCAACGATTTTACGCGTTGCTCGTCAAATGGGCCGACAAAACTGCGGTTTAATTTGTCAATAGAAGTGGAGGAGTAGGGGATAGTTGGCCAAATGACAAATTGGTAGTCGTGCTCGTTCCAACGCTTGGTAACAAATTGCTGTTCCCATTGACCTATGCCCAAACTCACCGAATATTGTTTCAACACCGGAAACATGACCTTCCCATCTAATTTACAAACCAACGGGCGTTCGTTTGACAAAAAATCGGCAAAAACGGCTATAAACAAAATAGCGTAGAAGATACGCAGGGACCAAACCGCTAAACGGTTTTTATAAAACTGTCGTTTAACATTCGCCCAATAGCTTTGGTCGCTCCTTGGAGGGGTATTCTGAATTGCGTTTTCGATTTGTTGAGCTTTCTTTTTGCCTAAAAACATGAATGGTATCTATTTGTGGTGGTAAGTTTTATGGTCTATTTTTTATTGCCGTAAGATACGCGAGGGTCAGCCAGTGCATAAAGTAAGTCAGCTACCAGATTTCCAATCATTGTGAGGATAGCAGCAAACATGAGGATGGTAAACACTACCGGCCAATCGCGCGCTACTATCGAATCGACAGCCAATTTACCCATGCCGGGAATGCTGTAAATCACCTCAATCGTAACTGCCCCTGCAATAGCTGCCGGAAAGATGTAAGCAAAAAGGGTGATGATGGGAAACAAGGAGTTTCTAAAAGCATGTTTCCAAACAATGGACTTTTCTTCCAGCCCTTTTGCTTTGGCAGTTCTGATATAGTCCTGTCGAATGACGGTCAGCATACCCCCTCGCATTTGTCTGGAGATAAAGGCAAAAGAACCATAAGTTACACAAAAGATGGGCAAGGCCAAATGGTGCATAATGTCTATGGCACGGGTAAAAAACGGGGTGCTGGATGGCAAGTCGGTTACCCCACCGGTAGGAAACCAGTTGAGCCAAGGACTATACTCGGAGGTGGTGAAAAATACAATCAGCAAAGTTCCAATCCAAAAAGAAGGAAGCGAATACAAAATAAAAAGGACGGTTGTTACGACACGGTCATATAGCCCGTCTTTTTTAACGGCGGTACTTACTCCAATTGGGATGGCAATCAGATAGGCCAGAATAATTGAAATAAAGTTAATGATGAGTGTCCACCGTAGGGCATCCCACATTTTACCACCCACCGGACGGCTATCTAAATAAGAAAATCCGAAATCGCCTTTAAAGAAATTGGTTATCCAGTGATGGTATTGATTTTTAAAACCGTACCAATTCAGCGAAGGGATATAGTTTTTAAAAACCGTAGCTTCCGATTTTACTTTGGCATAATTATCAGCAACTTGAGTGGCTAATGGCTGAAGAGTGTTTAAAGAACTGCTGTCAGATACGATTGTTTTTATTTCACTAAGGGCAAAAGCAATTCTCGAGTCTTTGTTATTGATGAGCAGATCTTTCACATGTCGGGAGATGGTGTTTCTCATCAGAGATATTGCTGTATCAACAGGGAAATATGCTACTTCTCTTTCCAGAGATTTTAATGAAAGATAATAATCGGAGATTTGAGGCCAGTTCCCGTATTGACTAATCAAGTTAGAAAGGCTTTCCCGTTCTGATTTTTTAATGACCAAATGTAGCGTATCGGGAAAAGCAGAAGTAGTCAATGCACCATAGAAAACCGGTAAATCCAATCCTAACCTGCGGGATACTTCTTCGTAAGCCTGAACAGAGGCCTTTTGCCCCGATTCGCCCGATTGACCTTTTACCAACAATTCTACCGGATCACCGGGAGCTAATTTACTCAGCGAAAAAGCTACCAAAGACACGGCAAGCAGCGTTGGCAGAAAAATAATTAAACGTTGAACAATGTATTTGAACATGATGTATGAAGCACTTTAAAGCCATTAGTAATTATCAACGATACGGGTTCGATTGCTAATTTTCGGCCAACCAGTTTTGTTTTAGGGTAAATGCTTTTTGTTCGAAGCCCGGGCGGTTAAGCGAAGGTTCTGCATTCTCAAAACGAGCATGGATGGTTAAACGGTTTTTGGGTGCATATAAGAAAATGTACGGTTGGTCTTCGGTGATCAATTCCTGGAATCTTTGGTACATTTCATTTCGTTTGGTTTCGTCCAGGGTTACTCTCAAATCATCAATCAATTTATCGCTTTCGGCATTACCAAATCCAACGCGATTGTCGCCATCGGGATGATCAGAACTGGTATGCCAAATTTGTTTGGGGTCGTCCAAAATAGGAGATTGAATCCAACCGGCACAGAAAATATCGTAGTCGCGTTTTTTGGTATCATCTAAAAATACTGTCCATTCTCGCGCAATCACCTCAATCTCAACCCCTGCTCGCTTGGCGTTTTCTTTTAGTAAAATACCAATGTTTTTTCGGGTATCATTACCGGAGTTATATTTGAACTGTAGTTTCATCTCCAATTTTTCGCCGTTGACTATTTTATCTGCAATGCCGTTTCCGTCTGTATCTTCCCAACCAGATTCTTTCAGCATTTGTTTTGCTTTGTCAATATCATAAGGGATTTGGGGAGTGGACTTATTGTAGTAGGGTTTAATGGGGTTAATAGGCCCGTTGACCATTTCACCCATATCGTACAACAAGGTTTCAATGATTTCTTTTTTGTCAACCAAATGAGCCAAGGCTTTTCGCACGTTGGCATCAGCAAGGCGAGGGTTACGGCGGTTTAGTCCCAAATAGATATAAGAAAGCTCATCGGGAGTATAGATGTTGTAGAGTTCTTTAAATTTGTCATTCTTTTTCAACTCTAAAAAGTCGTTAGGTCTAATGGCATGTGCCACATCTAAATCTTCACCTTTCAGTGCAGTAACGGCAGTGGTCCAATCGTTTACAATTTTATAGGTAATTTTTTCAGGTTTAGCCACTAACAAACCGCCTACTTTGTCGCCCCACCAATTTTGCTTTTTTTGAAGAATGACATATTGCCCCGTAGCCCATTCTACATACTCATAAGGACCGGAACCTACCACAAAGCCTTTTTCGCGAGCAAATTTTGGAGAATTAAATTCTTGGGCAAACTCATCTATTTTCTTGTCACTCATCAAACGGGTGGCATTTTTCTTGTCGTTAAGTTCTTTTACGGTAAAATCTTTCATCAACCCTTTAGGATCGTAGATATACTCCGGCAAAACAGTGCCTCCGCTAAATTCTTCGGCAAGAATGTATTTTTCTTTTGAGTAGATATAGAGTTTCTTAGGATTGCTTGGGTCTATTTGAATGTCATCTATGAATTCTAAGTATGGACGCAGCGAGCCACAGCTCGTTTTGGGGTTTTTAACCGCTTTTATGGTAAAAATATAATCGCTTGCATTGACCGGAGTGCCATTATCCCAAACGGCTTCGGGGCGTATTTCGTAAGTCAGTTTCATGCCACCGGTATATTCTCCTTCGGATACTTCTTCTATCAATGGTTTGTCAACGGCCAATTGTCCGTAAGTCTTGAGCGAAATAAAATCAATACCTAATAAGCCTTGAAAGATGTTATTTTGTATGTAAGTGCCATTTGCACTGCTCGATGTTAATGGATTTAATCCATCTGCATCGGCAAGGTCGTGTATGACGACGCTTTTGTCGCCTAGTTTTTTACTATTGACCTCACCCCCGCTTCCGCCGCAAGCGAAAAACAAAAACATCAAAAAAACAAATGAAGTAGAAAGGATAACTGAACTAATGTTTTTCATAACCAAATGGAGTTTTTTATGTTAAATACAATTTAAAATGATGAAGGCAAGCCCTTTTGTAAATCCTAAAAAAAGCCCTCACATCTTTATTTCCGCCAAAAATAGCTATAAATTGGGTAATAGACTATTTTTTCACTTTTTTACGTCTTTAACATACAGCAGTATTGTACAAAGAAGGTTAAATCAATTTATGGTGTCAACTGAAACTTAGTTTTTCGATTTGGTAAAGCAGATTAAGCAAGTAAATCTTTGCTCTCACTTAAACATATATTACAATGACAAACAAGAAAGAAGTCTTGATTACCGGTGCAACAGGATTAGTAGGTAGCCGGTTGACTGAGATGCTTATTGAGTGGGGATATACGGTAAAACATTTGGTTCGCAACCCTAAAACGGGTGGGAGTATTCCGTCTTATAGATGGGATGTTGAAAAAGGAACGATGGATATAGCTGCCCTTGACAATACAGATACTATTGTACATTTGGCAGGTGCCGGAATTGCCGAACATCGGTGGACTCCGCAATACCGTCTTCAAATAATAGACAGTCGCACACAAAGTACAGCCCTGTTGATTAAAACATTGCGCCACTCATCGCAACATCGGGTAAGTACATTTGTTGGGGCTTCTGCTGTCGGCTTTTACGGCAATAGAGGAGATCAATTGCTTACTGAAACTGACCCTCCTCAAGAAAACGATTTTTTGAGCCAAACCACCCAACTTTGGGAGCAGTCTTATCTGCCTCTCTCAAAGGAATTAGCTATCAGAACCTGTGTTTTCCGAATAGGTATTGTGCTTTCTACCAAAGGCGGAGCATTGCCCAAAACGGATTTGCCGATACGTCTTGGTGCGCCGGGAGTTTATTTTGGTACAGGTCAACAGTTTTATTCTTGGATACATATTGACGACCTATGTCATCTTTTTATAGCAGCTATCGAAAACCGGAATATACAGGGTGTTTACAATGCCGTAGCACCGCAACCGGTAACCAACAAAGAGTTTACCCATGCTATTGCTCAAGCTTTAGATAAATGGGCTATAGCCCTTCCTCTTCCGGAATGGACACTCAGACTTGGAATGGGTCAAATGGCAGATGTTGTTTTGCATAGTGCGAAAGCCTCCTCCGCAAAGGTGGAGGAAACAGGCTTTAGCTTCCAATATCCCGATTTGTTGGGGGCATTAAAAAAACTGTATGGTAAACCCTAACAATACTCGCTTTTTAACTACTTAATAGTATAAAGTATAGAAGTATCTTGAAGCGAACAGTAGGATAGAGATTTGAGAACTTGAACAGGTTCAACAAATTTAATCGAAAGAAGAAACGTAAAAAATACTTGGTTTTTCAATTTTGCGTTTAACTTTAAACTGAATTTGGAGTCCTCAATCAGCATATCCATTCTAATTTATAATTAATCTCGACCTGTCTTTACTGGCATAAAATTTGTGTGCACTCATAGTAGTGTTCTAATTATTTATTTATTTTCGTATTGTTAGTCTATTCATAACCCTATTTAATGACGATTTATGAAAAAACTCCTACTTAACCCTCGTTTTTCTTTTTTTAATGACCGTTTTGCAAGTTTGGTTTACTTGCATTGCATTCTACTTTCTTTGTTTTGGCAACATAGTGCTTGCGCCCATTTTGCAAATTTGTCGGCGACTATGTATGTAAATCAATACAAAGACTTAGCGATTGACGAAATGAACCGCACCCTTATTCCGGCAAGTATTAAGTTGGGTCAAGCTATTTTGGAAAGCAGCTATGGCGGAAGTAAATTGGCCACAGAAGGAAACAATCATTTTGGCATTAAGTGTAAATCTTATTGGCTGGGAGAAACCATCTTAATTGATGATGATACTTTACAGGAATGTTTTAGAAAATACCAGTCGGTAGAAGATTCATACTTTGACCATTCGGAATTTTTAAAATCTCATAGGGAAGGGTATTATAGCGTGCTTTTTCAATACAGTTGCAGCGATTATAAAAGTTGGGCAGAGGGGTTACAAGCATTAGGTTATGCCACCAATCCGAATTACGCAAAACAGCTTATAGATATTATTGAGCGCAATAACCTCAGTCAGTATGATTGTTATACAATTGCCGATCAAAATATTGAAATTGAAAGAATTACTGACAATAGGGTAAACAGGAATCAAAACGACAAGCAAAATATAGTTCGGGACACCATCAGCAATAAGGTTTTTGTGCCGAAAGCTAATGCACCCATTACAAACAAACCGCTCTCAGATTATTCAAACAACGACAAAGTAGTAGCTTCCAAATTACCGGATTCTACGCCCAAAATTCATTCACTTCCAAGCAACAACGAAACGGCAAGGAATAAGGTTAAACATCAAGAGAAGACTAAACCCGTACCCAATTTTGTTGCCACAGGTTCTGATGTTAAGCAGAATAATTTACCCAATGACAATTATTCGGAACCTGATAATAAACGTTCTCAAAAGAAAGGCAACGCTTCGTCCAAAAAAGCTAAACCCGTTCCCGATTTCGTTGCTTGTCCCACTTGTGAAGTCAAGCCGCTTCCAACTTCGGATCCAAGAGGTAATGCGACAAAGAAAAATGAAAGCAATAAAGCAATCGTGCCCCCACCCACACCTCCAAGTAAGGAAAATAAGGTAATCGCTCCTCAACCACCGCCTCCAAGTATAGAAAACAAAGAGGTTGTTAAAGAAAAACCTATCACCACAGACGAATTGCGTTTTGAGAATGTTGTTATTAACGGGGTGAAGGCTATGATTGCCAATGTGGATATTAATTTAGGTTTCCTTGCATATAGAAATAACCTTAAAAAAGAAAAGCTCGTTGAATTCAATGAAATTGAAAGCGATATTGACATTAAAGCAGGTACGCCGATATTTTTGGAAACCAAAAAGCAGAAATCAGCCGCCGGTATAGAAGTTCATGTCGTACAAGCAGGGCAATCCCTTTTCGAAATTGCTCAAAAATATGGAATGAAGTTGAAAACTCTCTGCAAAATCAACGACATGAATCCGGGATACTTACCAAAGGAAGGTACAATACTGAAATTGCGATAAGAACGCGATATTTATTTTATTGCAATTCAGTAACTATGCTCTTCAATTACCTGATTGTATTGGAGAAATCAAGATTGTTGTCTGAACATTCGTTTGAAGGCACTAAAGTTGTTAACACCTATCGGCTATGCGTTGAATTTCATCGGAGAGGTAAATATGTTTGCCCTTTTTACCCATTTGAGCCACCGCTATCATAGCTTTGGCTACATCTTCGGCTAAAATCCCTTTATAAACTGCCAATGGGCCAATCATGGCAAAGCCCAATATCTTAAAGGCCTTCATGGCCATACTTTCACCCAAGCGTTGTTCCTGACGGTTGCCCAACAGCAGCGAAGGTCTAAAGATGTGTACTTCTTCAAAAGGAATTGCGGCAACGGCGGCTTCGGTTTCACCCTTCACTCGGCTGTAAAAAATGGACGATTTACTGCTTGCTCCCAAAGAAGATACCAATAGAAAACGTTTTGCACCTTTGGTATGGGCTACTTTTGCGACATTGACCACAAAATCATAGTCCACTTTACGGAAATTGGCTTGCGAGCCTGCTTTTTTGATAGTGGTTCCCAAACAGCAATACACATCATCGGCGGTAAAATCACCGGAGGTTGTATCCAACTGCTCAAAATCTACTTGAATTTGTTGCAATTTTTCGTGAACAACCGGCAAGGGTTTACGAACTAAAGCAATGACTCTGTGATAGACCGGATTTTGCAACAACAGTTCTAAACAGTGCATACCGGTAAGTCCGCTTGCACCGGCGATTAGTGCGGTTTTGGTGGGTTGATTCATGATAAAGGGGGTTTATTCTTCCATAAAATCTAAATCCTTTCCGTAGGTTTCGTGCAGGTTGATAATGGCATAGAAGGCTAATGCCAAACAGACCAAGCCTACGATGTAGGCACTGTAAATAAAACCGACGTAGGGTTGTAAAAACTGAAAAGACAAAGTAATAGGCACGACTGCTCCACGCACAAAGTTGGGCACGGTCGTGGTAACGGTAGCCCTCAAATTTGTGCCGAACTGTTCAGAGGCTATCGTGGCAAAAATTGCCCAATAACCTGCCACCACACCTATGGAAAAGCAAAGAAAGAGGTAATACCCGTAAGAGATATTGCGCGAAAACAGGTAAACAGTGGTCATCACCAAAAGGGTGATTAAAAATCCGATAACCACCTTGCGGCGGGTTTTTAAAATCTGACTTAAAAACCCACTAAAAAAATCACCTACCGATAGCCCGATATAGGCAAACATGATGGCAGTACCGGCTTTAACGCTTCCCTGTACACCAATTTCGCGGCTAAATTCGGGAGAGAGAACGATCAGAATACCGATGGAAAACCAAATAGGCAGCCCTACCATGATGCAATTGAGGTAGCGAAGGGCGCGTTTTCGGTTGGTAAACAACTGAAAGAAATCACCCCGCCGAATACCCGTATGGGTTAACATGGTTTTAAACATGGTTGACTCGTAAGTGCCCAAGCGAAGGGCAAACAGTGCGAAACCCAAGCCTCCGCCCACAAAATAAGCCACACGCCAAGTAAAGTAATCGCCAATCAAGGCAGCAGCTACTGCTCCTAATGCTCCGAAAGTAACGACTATCATGGTTCCATATCCCCTTGTTTCCTTGGTCATCGTTTCAGAAACTAAGGTAATTCCTGCCCCTAACTCGCCCGCCAAACCAATGCCTGCAAGAAACCGGAGAACGGCATAAGTAGTCGTATCGTTGACAAAGCCATTGGCAACATTAGCAGCCGAATACATGAAGATTGACCCAAACAAAACCGAAACCCGCCCCTTACGATCGCCTAGTATGCCCCAAAGGATGCCTCCTAACAACATGCCGGTCATTTGCCAGTTAAAAAGCATTAACCCCTTTGCAGTCAGTTCTGCACCGGAGTATCCCAACTCTGTAAGGCTGGGGTTCCGTACAATGCCAAATAAGATAAGGTCGTAAATATCAACAAAGTAACCCAATGCCGCTACAATCACGATGATGTTGAACGGATTGGTGGTATGCGTGGCTTTTATTCCGGTCATTTTTTAAATAGGGAGTTTAGTTGGTGTTTATTGGTTGAGTGGCACAAAGTTGCAAAACTTTTTAATCATTTATGCCCCCTTTCCATTTTTAATAACTTCGGTAAGGGACTAACCACGCTTAAACTGTCCAATATAAAAGCGGGTTTTAGGAACCCGCCTCAAAACACGGTTAATATTAGAAAGCACGGCATTTAGACCCCTCTCATCGCGTTTTACATACCCATATCTTTCATAACGATAGCCCTATCCGAAATATGTAAGTTGCATTAACTCATCGGTATGACCTCTTTAGCCTCTTCTAATCCTCGTTTTTTCATGCCCAAATCCCCTTCAAGTGTTTCTAAGCCCCCCGTGGCCGCTTCTAAGCCCTGTTTCGGCGGCCACGATACCCTTAGAAACGGCCACGACACCCTTAGAAACGGCCACGACACCCTTAGAAACG
>CALCIK010000147.1 GCA_937907475.1 uncultured Bacteroidota bacterium
CACTCTCATCAATGCTAATGCAGCCTAAAATTATTTTCGCAAGAAGTCTAATAAAAGGGGTGCGATTATCCAACTCATCGCCATGTGTGGTATTTCTTACTATGTCGCCCGAAGAATTTATTACTGTATAAAGATATTGAAAACTCAATCCATCCTCTATTCTACCGCCTGCTATAATATAGTTGCCATTAAGAAGTCGAATTATATTGTTTGCTCCAGACTCGTAAGGAGGAAAGTTAACGCTATTCTCCCATAGCTTGTCTCCTACTATATCAGCTCTTATAATTCCAATTCCGGCAACTCCTACATTTGAAAAAATTGAACCGCACCAAATAGCATATCCTTCTTCATCAGCAAGAATACCTAAACCATTATCTGCTGAACTATTAGAAATATTTAAAGTTTTTATATAGTGATTTTGAGAATGAAGCATTACCAAAGGGAATTTGAGTAAAAGTATAAGAAAAAGTGTTTCTTTAATCATTGGAGAAATTTTTACTTTCAAAAAATAGACGGCAGTCTGCATAACTTTCACTATGCAGACTGTCGTGGGGCAAGTCGTTAGAATTTATTAATTAGTGTTGTACAACTAATTTGGTCTGTGCCAAACGGATTCCATCAGCTACTAAGCTGAGAAAATAAACACCGTTTTGTAGGTTGTGAGTAGGTAAGGCAACATTGTATTCACCTCTAACTATAGTTAATTGCCGAATAGTCTCACCATTTGTATTAAACAGGTAGAGAGTGGTTTGAGTTTCGGAAAAGAACGGGGGAAGACTAATGGTTACCTGTTCTTTGGCAGGGTTCGGCTTCACGAGTAGGCGGTTGGCGGCTTTAAGCTCGCCAAGAGGTACTTTCGGGTAGGGAATCAAGGTGTTTTTGCCACTAACGGTAGGTATCAGCCACTCAAACTGCTCACCCAGCAACAGGTTTAGCAAGGCTTGGGCGGCAGGGGCTTGAGTGCCGTAGGCATCGGCGATACTGTGCAGGGTCTGGTATTGCGCTTCGCTTAATTCAAAGCCTTCGGTAGCGGAAAGGCGTTGTAGGTTGATTTGTTGGATGGTTTTGTAGTCTTGTTCATCCGGCGTATCGGCGGGCAGACTGTTCAACAGTGTTTGGGCACCGGCAATGCTAAAGGTTGCAATATAGTGCGGCACTAAGCGGCGTTGAGCCAAAAGATTATTGTTGTACATGTGAAGCATCGTTAAGGCATCTATGTAATTACTGTCCTCAAACAGGTACAAAAGGTTCCCACATTGTTATATCTTCCCTTTGTGCGTTGGCAATATACAAAACGGTGTAATTACTTGTAATGAAATAATTAGAAATAAAAATTGATTTCCGAGAATTTCAGTTTTAGAGATGCGGAAATGAATAGGGCTGTCTCTCGAAAAGCCAATGTTATTCAAAGTCTGACCAAAGCAGATAAACCACTACTTAAGCCAAAATAACCCGCTCCAACACCTACTACTTCGACTTTGCTCAGTACAAGTTCGACTTTGCTCAGTACAAGTTCGAGGAGGGGTATTAACGCCGTTTCCCATTAGTTCATGGTACAAAACTAAACTATAATTAGTACAAAGCCTTCTCAGCTAATATATCCCTGCTCCCCATCATAAGCCTTCATCAATTCCACCACCTCCACCGCCTCCTTCACATCGTGAACTCTAAGAATAGAAGCTCCATTGAGCAATGCAAGAGTATGCAAAACAGTCGTTCCGTTTAAGGCTTTATCGGGGTTTACCTTCAATACTTTACAAATCATAGATTTGCGCGACACGCCGGCCAAGATTGGTAATCCCATCAATTGAAAGGTTTGGAGGTGTTTCAGCAGTTCGTAGTTTTGGGCGACTGTTTTACCAAATCCAAAGCCGGGGTCTATGATGATGTCTTTAATGCCCAAGCTTCTTAAAACACCTAACTTTTCGATTAAAAACTTCATCACCTCCGCTACCACATCTTCGTAAGTCGGGTTAATCTGCATATTTTCCGGTTTTCCTTTTAGGTGCATTAATATATAGGGCACTCCTAACTGTGCCACCGTTGTCAATAAATCGGGATCAATGCTACCGGCAGAAATATCGTTTATCATACCTGCCCCGGACACAACCGCTTCCTTTGCCACCTTTGCCCTTACGGTATCTGCCGAAATAATTGCTTCGGGGAATCTTTGCGAGATGGCAATTATGGCAGGAATTAACCTTTGCAGCTCTGTTTCGACATCAATAATTGCGGCTCCCGGTCGGCTCGACATCCCTCCTACATCTATGATTCTCGCCCCTTTATTGAGCATCAGTTCCGTTTGATGCAGGAGTTCGGCCTCTGTTGAATACTTTCCCCCATCGTAAAAGGAGTCGGGGGTAACGTTCAAAATGCCCATAATGACGGGATGGCTTAGGTCTATTAACTTTCCACCGCAATTAAGTGTGCTATTTACCGATATTAACGTACTTTTGCCCATATCAAGTGGTGTAGAATTTTATGTTCAGATTCAAAAAGCAAAACTATCGCATTTTATCAACTAAAAGATTAGTTGAAGTGTTACCCATTAACTAACTTTGCATCGCATTTTTCGACCATCATCATCAAACAATTGAAGTGCGATTTGTTACAACAGACAGACACAGTTTTATCGCAAGGTAATACTGTTTTTACTCATAAACGGGCAGATGACAAATCTCCCAACATAATTTGTACATTCACACTAATACCTTTCTCGTTAAAAAAGGCAGACGATTGAAATATCAAACCTATCACATCCACACTCATCAAATCTATTTGTTCATTTTTCAATAACCATTCAGGAACATGACTATATACAAAATCTTTGCCATTACGGCTATCATTGCCTTGGCGATTACCTTTATCACGGCTGCAATCAAGCGACCGGCAAGCGTTGCCGAAGTATTGGCAAGTTTTCTTCGCTACTTTTTAGGTGCTTTCTTTATTTTTTCGGGGGCGGTCAAAGCGGTTGACCCATTGGGTACTGCGTTTAAAATGGAAGAGTATTTTCAGGTTTTCGGACAATACCTACCCGCACTTTCCGGTTTTTGGGAGTTTTGGGCACATTTGGCTCTGCCGGTTTCTGTTTTTATGATTGTATTGGAATTGGTGTTAGGGGTTGCGCTGATATTAGGCACCATGCCAACGATGACTTTATTGCTTTATGCCGCAATCATTGCCTTTTTCACCTTCCTGACCGGCTTTTCGGCCATTACCGATAAAGTAACCGACTGTGGTTGTTTTGGTGATTTTCTTAAACTCAAACCCATCACTTCTTTTTACAAGGATATAATCTTGTCAGTCTTGGTGATTGTCCTGATTCTTTGGCGCAAATACATCCGTTTGTTGCTGAACAAACGCATCTCCTATATCGCCCTCGTTGTCATTACCTTAGCCTCTTTGGGTTTTACCATGAGCAATTACTACGATTTGCCCATCGTCAATTTCAGAGCTTATAAAGTTGGAACCGACCTCTTGAAAGGTAAATCCACCGAAGGGTTGGATGAAGGGGATATAAAAACGTTCTACTCCTTAACCAAAACCGACACCAAAGAAACGAAAGAGATTGAAAGCAAAGAATACACCTCAAGCGGTATTTGGCGCGACTCTACTTGGGTGATAGACAAAAGCAAAACCCGTCAGGAGGTTGTCCGCGAACCCGAAATGCCTAAAATTAAAGACTTTATCGTTTCAGACCGAAACGAAACCGATGTAGCGGATTCGCTACTTTCAATCAGTGGATTCCATCTGTTTGTAACATCTTACAGCATTGACAAATCCAACCCCGAAGGATATACTAAAATCAACGCCCTTTTGGCAAATGCTGCTAAAGACGGCATTCCCATTAACGGAATCTGCTCCGGCAACTTAGACAAGGCTGATGAATTGGGCGGTGGGCTGTATAAGTTTTACACCTTAGATGCCACCCCTCTAAAAACATGGATGCGCTCTAATCCCGGGCTAACCCTGATGGAAGGATCTACCATCAGGGGGTTGTATCATTACAACCACCTGCCTACTTACGAAGAATTGAAAAAAATGATGAAGAAGTAATTACCGAAATTCGATGAATTCATCTTGTCAATGGCAATTGTTGGTATCTTTGTGAAAACACAAGACCGGCAATTGCCATTTATTTTTTGCACTTTTTTGAATACACTTTATACCAATAGGCTGCTTTGACAAGCTGATCATTCCAACCCATTTCACACCCAAAAACTCCACCAACATGCAATGCACCATTATTACCATAGGAGACGAAATCCTCATCGGACAAACCGTTGATACCAATTCGGCTTGGATGGCTTCCAGGTTAAACGATATCGGGGTAAAAATTTATGAAATTCTATCGGTTTCCGACACAGCCGAACACATTATGAATGCGCTTGACCGTGCCATGCAAACTTCCGACATCATATTGACCACCGGAGGGCTTGGACCCACCAAAGACGACCTTACCAAAGATACGCTTGCACGATATTTTAATGTCCCCTTAGTTTTTCATCAAGACTTATGGGATCGCATCACCGACTATATGATTCATCGAGGGCGACCGGTGTTAGAAAGCCTTAAAACCATGGCCGAACTGCCGGAAAATTGCGAAGTGCTGAAAAACGAACAGGGGACAGCCGCTGCCATGTGGTTTAACGAACGGGGTAAAGTGTTGATTGCGATGCCCGGTGTCCCTCGCGAAATGAAAGATTTCATGAGTCGAATAATCATTCCACGCCTAAAGGCTGATTTTACTCTTCCGGCTATTGTTCACAAAACCATTATGTGTGCAGGCTTAGGGGAATCTATTATTGCCGAAAAAATTAAAGAAATAGAAGCCAACTTACCGGCTCATATCAAATTAGCTTACCTGCCAAGTTATGGAATTGTACGATTGCGGTTGACCGGAAACGGAAAAGATTTATCACAATTGGAGGCAGAGGTCATGCAATGGCGACAACAACTAGATGAGGTGTTAAGCCCCAAGTACGCCTACGGTTATGATGAAATGGAACTTGCTGAAGCCATCGGAGCACTGCTCCTCGACCAAAAAGCAACCCTATCCACCGCCGAAAGTTGTACCGGCGGATTGATTGGCCATAAAATTACCGAAATAGCAGGTTGTTCGCGCTATTACAAAGGCGGTGTAGTAGCATACTCCAACGAACTGAAACAAGTCCTGTTGGGTGTGAATCCCGATACCATTTCAAATCATGGTGCCGTCAGCAAAGAAACCGTTATCGAAATGGCACTTGGATGTCAAAAAAGACTTCAAACCGATTATGCTATCGCGGTATCGGGCATAGCGGGTCCCGATGGCGGAACTCCCGATAACTCCGTTGGTTCGGTGTGGATAGCTGTTGCTTCTCCAAACCAAGAGGTGGATGCTGAAAAGTTTCAGTTCAGTACTCACCGGCATATCAACATTGAATTATCGGCAAACATTGCACTCAGCAAACTTCGCAGGCGAATTATCGGTGTATAAAGTTGTCTTACCTACTCCCTTCTTAGCCCTATCCTGTTAGTCATCCGTCAAATTCCGGATTTACCAACCTGCTTTGTTGGGTTTATTCGATAAAGGGTTAAAGCCGTTCCCCCTCTTTGGCTATCCTAAAATCAGACAATACAAGTCTTCCCTCTCCTTGTGTTCAAATGCAAAAGATGGCAAACCCCAAGCCAACCAAACATTTGACTATGCTGCTATAAGGGTGGTTGTTGCATTGTATATACCAAAAGCATCCCTCTTTTACCGCGCAAACACCTTTTTTCCGGCTTTTTTCAGCCAAGTTTGATCAAAATTTTGCGGTTTTGATTTCAACCCAATTCTCCATATAACTAACTGTAAATCAAGCAGTTAGCTGCCGCTTTAATTTACTTATTGGGCAGGTAAAACTTGAAAATCGGACTTTATTTGGTTCGTTTGACGGTATTGGGTGGGCGTATCTTTGCATCATCACAAAACAAAAAACAAATTTCAAAAACTTTTTCAAACAAACAATTTACTATGAAAATCAATTTCTTTTCCCTCGCCACCGCAGTAGTTGTCCTTCTTTGCTCTTTAGTATTTAACGCCAACGTACAGGCACAAGACTACGACTGGACTCAAACCCCTGAGTACCAACAGATGTACAACGACTTGATGAACAACGTAAACCAAACCTACGAAAACACCTACAACCAAAGTATGGCCGATGCTCAAGTTATCATGGACCAACAAAAAGAAAACGAACAACTTTACTACAACGAGTTGATGGAAATGGTCAACCAAAGCTACGAGGAAACCTATACCTATTGGATGGGCAGATACGAAGAAATCATCGCCAATGCCAATGCTAATGCCAAAGTAATGGAAGCAGAATTAATTGCACACGGACAGGCGGTTTATGCACAAGCTTTAGCAAACGGTATGAGTAATGTTGCCGCACAAAATATGGCTGTCAACACCATCGGCAACTTAGCAAGCTCCAACAGCATCACCAACTCCTTTGGACATAACCTAACCATGAGTATCATGAACAATTTCCCCAACGGAAGCGGTGCATTGTATAAATATGCCGATGGCTCGGTAGGCAATTGGGCAACAAAATATTAACCACAACGCAAACCATTCACCAATTCATCCTAACAATTTCATAAAATCAAACCAAAAAAAATCATGAAAACTTCTTTCAACATTAAAACCTTAGTGCTCGTTTTCTTTGCTTCCCTTTCGTTAAGCGTATTTGCCCAACCCATGAGTATTAACGGTAAAAAAGGCAACGACACCAACGGCGATAACTTGATGCCTATGACCATCAACGGGCCAAAAGCAAAATCAAGTGCCGATAACAACACCGGTGGCGACAATTTAATGCCGATGAGTATAAACAGCCCGAAAAAATCAAGTGCCTTGTTTGGATTTATACAGGCAGGCAATCAATCGGCTCAGGTTACCTTGCAGGTGGGTAAAAACACCATTCAGTTTCCGGGTATTGAGACAAAATATACTGCCGAAATAACCGATAACTTCCAACTTTACACTTTAGCAGATATGTTAAGGTCAGACTTAAAAGCAACGATTACTCCTATAAATGCTCCTGAAAATTATACCGACCCGGGTTCTGCCAAATTTTTCGCGCTGTCTATCCCAACCGGCAACGGCAAAGTGGTAAAAGGCATTCTTGCCATCGGCACAACCGGAAATAACCCGTTTTCAAAACTACCCGACCCTCTACCTTACTGGTGGGATTAAGATACGATTGATGTTTGAATAAAATCACCCCCCCGATGTAATGATCGGGGGGGTTTATTTTCTTAGGAGCTGTAA
The DNA here is from genome assembly GCA_937907475.1 of uncultured Bacteroidota bacterium. Classification (GTDB taxonomy): domain Bacteria; phylum Bacteroidota; class Bacteroidia; order Chitinophagales; family UBA2359; genus UBA2359. The sequence continues at coordinate 7,301 of CALCIK010000147.1, forward strand.
AAAAATCCCGTAGGGCTACGGGTTATACACCTTTGTTGACTTTGTCTGACTGGACAGAATTTCTCAAATATCACGATGTTTGGTTAGTTTATGTAGTAGTCAGAACAAAAAGACTACTGATGGATGATTCCTAACGGCATTGGGACAAGTAATTGGCCTTTCTCGAACAGCCTCTTAGAGTTGTCAAAACAATTGCAAATCAGTAAAAAAAGGCGGATGAACGTTCGAGTTAGTTGGTATAAAAAAGCCCCGTGGAGAATCCACAGGGCTTTGGCTTAATCACTTTTTAACTTTCAGTTGGCTTTTTATAATTTTCTCCCATTTCTCGATGGATTGAAGTTCACCATACAATTGCGCACTCACTTCGTTATTATAAAAATCAAATTCTAAGTTCCCTTTAGTTGTGTCGTGTGGGGTAAAAACTAAATTAAGTCGTTCAATGATTTTGGTGTTTCCCTCATTGCCATTAAAGGTTCTGCTCGTGTTAACAGCTTTACAACTCTGAATGTCGGCAAGGTCAATATATTGAGTAGATTCTTTGACCTTATTTTTTTTGTGGAAGAATACGAATTTTTGAGCTTCGTCAATTCCAATTACATAGTCCCCACACAATTCGTGTTGACTTAATTTACATTGATGTTGTTTTGCAAAATCTGATAGCAATTCCAACATTTTTCGTTCTTTAGATGATCTGTTAATATGTATTATCACAAAAGGAACAATACAGGCAGCTAAAAAAATAATTCCGATGATGGCACTTCCTAAGTCCATTTTTAAGTTTTTTAAAAGTTCATAAATTGAAAATCTGGCGATGCAGCACTGCAACGCCTTTAGAATTTACGTCAAAATGCCTGATAGGCTATGACTACTTAAAAAAAAACGGACTACCAAAAATAATGGAAAGGGAAAATCACATCTGCTTTCCGATAGAGTATCAGAAAGTTTGTTGAAAAGTTGATGTATTGTGAAAACCCGCTAACCAATAACCGTTCAGAGGCTTTGACATTCGTCCAAAGTTCGTCAAACGGGTTTTTAAAACTTGGGGCGGGTAGGTTATTGACATGATTAACCTTGCTTTCAGAAGGTGCTGTATGACTGTAAAGCGTAGTGGATACCGCAGTAAAATAACCTTCCTTTTCAGCGTTTAAACTTCCTTGAAAGCCGGAATAAAGAACCGTTTTAGGAACCACGGCTATTGCAAAGCAATAAATCGCAGCTAAAAAGATTACGCCTAAAATTCTAAAAGTAGCTTTCACACCGCAAAGGTAGTTTGATAAATGTTTTAATTTCTAGACTGACACGGCTGTTTTAAAAAAAACTTTATCAGGCAAACCGTTATTCCTAAAAGATTATGGTAAAACGACTAAAGGCAGATGTCCTGCATACACTAATACGTTGATCAATAACTTTCTGAAAAGTCTATCTGTATGATTAATCGCCACTTTATATCTTTAAGATTTTTGTGTGGTAATTCGCCTGTTTAAACATTCGTCAACTTTGTCAAAACCCTCTTGATTGTCAGAAAGAACAACCAACGTATCTTTTGCTTCGATAACGGTTGAACCGTTTGGGGTAATAAATTTTTCATTCCGCTTTATCATGGCTATGATGGCGTTTTTAGGAAATCCTAAGTCCACAATCATTTTATTGACCGCAAAGCAACTAGGGGTGATTTCGATTTCCTTCATGGCCGTTTTAGGAATATCGTAAATCAGTTTCTCGGTTTCTGAAATGGGTTTTGCCGTTTCGGGCAAGGCAACATTTAACCATTTTGCCACCAAAGTCAGCGTGGTTCCTTGAATTAAAACCGAAGTAACGGAAATGAAAAACACGATATTAAAAATCATCTCGGCTTTGTCTATTCCTGCCAATAGCGGATAGGTTGCAAAAACGATGGGAACAGCCCCTCGCAAACCCACCCATGAAATATAAAAACGCCTTCTTAGTCTCATCTTGAAGAAAACCAAACTGAGAAATACACTTACCGGTCGTGCTACGATAATTAAGAACAGAGAAACGAGCAGTCCTATGCCGATTACCGGAAAAATGCGTGTTGGGAACACAAGCAATCCTAAAGTAAGGAACAAGACGATTTGCATTAACCAAGCTAACCCGTCATACATTTTCAATATTGTTTTCTTATGGATTAAGTCTTGATTACCCAAATAAACCGCACAAATGTAAATGGCAAGAAAACCGTTACCACCCACCACATCTGTTGCCGAAAAAGTGATAAACATCAGAGCTATGACTAAAACAGGGTAGAGTCCTTCAAAGTCAAGTTTTATCTTGTTGATGATAAATTTGCTCACCCTGCCAAAGGCAAAGCCCGCAATTCCGCCCAAAAACATTTGTCGCAAAAACAAAGGAATAATGGAAACGATACTTTGGTCTTGGTTTACCACTAAAGTCAAAAAAGCAAGTGTCAAAACATACGCCATGGGGTCGTTACTTCCGCTTTCTAATTCTAAGGTTGATCGAAGATTAGATTTTAAGGCCAGACTTTTTGAACGCAAAATGGAAAATACCGCTGCTGCGTCAGTAGAAGAAACGATAGACCCTAACAGCATGCTTTCGTAAATGGTGAAGTCGGTTACATACCATACAAAAGTTCCAAGGGATAAAGCCGTCAATAGTACTCCCAAAGTGGATAAAACAAGTCCCTCCCGAAGAATAGGTTTTACCGCCGTCCAATTGGTATCGAGTCCGCCGGAAAACAAAATAAAGTTGAGCGATACTATCCCTATGAACTGTGCAATTTTGGGGTCATCAAAATGAATGCCGCCAATTCCGTCAGAACCCGCCAACATGCCGATTGCCAAAAAGAGCAATAGGGTTGGAACGCCAAATTTATAGGAGGTCTTACCTGCAATAATGCTTATCAAAAGCAATATAGACCCAATCAACAGTATGTTTTCAATCGTTAAGTTCATTGTTTGTTTTTACAATATTTATTTATACAATTGTGCGGGCTTTGTCAAAGGTTATTGTCAAATTGCCTTGTTGTTGTTTATCGTGCCAAACCAAAACGTGCAGGTTTGCCCGAAATCGTTTCGGAAGTTTGTGTTAAAGCAACAATATCAGCCCGACTAAAATAGCTCTTATGCCCAAAAATACACAAAAAAGTGAAATGAACATGCTCATTCAACCACCTTTTTACCAACAAGAACGGAGGAGAGGAGAGAATTGGGGTGGTTTTATTCGATGATGTTCATCGTAGAGGCTTTAGTGGAGAAGTCCTCGTTAGAAAATTTTCGGCTTTATAGATATTTATCTGATTTGCTATCGTTGCATAAAATCCACTGTTTTACCCAATACACTAACCCCTTACCACACCAACAAAACCCCACCCTGCAACTGCAACAAAAAAGTTCTAGTTTAAAACCTGTCGCTTCTTTTAACGCCCTCTATCCCACAGTCTAACCCAAACAGACAAATTTTGAGTAATTATTAAAAACAACAGCCTTAAGCAAAAATCATAGGGGGCAGTAAAAGATTTATGCCTACCTTTAAAACGAAAATGGCAGTCAAAGTCGGAAATGCCACACCGAACACAAAACACATAGCAAAAAACGACTAAAAAGGGTCAAATAAGTCATGATTTAAGCCAAAAAAAAGGTAACTACTTAGCACCCCCTAATGAAAAATCAAAAATAGTGTAACTTTACGTTGT
>CALCIK010000148.1 GCA_937907475.1 uncultured Bacteroidota bacterium
TGTCTATTGTCTATTGTCTATTGTCTATTGTCTATTGTCTATTGTCTATTGTCTTAAGTCTATTGTCTATTGTCTTAAGTCTAAAAAAATTCACTCCAACTGATTCATGATTTCCAGATGTGCGCGGCGCAGAAATTCCTTATCGTTAAACAGTCGCATCATCATCACAGCACCTTCCACCCTTGCCACACTGTCTTGTGCCAGCAATTTTGCTTTTTCGGGAGGGTAATGTTGGGTGTAGATATGTTCCATTGCCTTCATCCACTCGATAAAAAAGGCTTTGACCATTTCGGAAAATTCGGGGATGTTGCCAGAGGTTTCGAGGGCTAAATTGCCGAACAGGCAGCCGCTTTCGGAGGCAAAGAATTGATTTTCGGAAGCATCGGCCAGCATTTTCAACTTTTGTTTGATGCCAAGCTGTTCGTCGTAGGCTAAGATAAAAATTTCGTTTTTATAGTAGTTGTGAAGGTAGTTTATCACCGCCTTCATCAACTCTTCTTTGCTTTTAAAATAGTGATAAAGACTGCCTTTAAGGAGTCCGCAGGCTTCGGCAATGTCGGCCATCGAAGTATTGTAAAAGCCTTTTTTGCGAAAAACGAGCAGGGATTGCTTGACAATAAACTTGTCGCTTACTTTTTGCTTGGGCATAAATGTTGTTTAACTTACAGGGTCAAAGTTACGGCAAAAGAGTTGTTTTTACCAAACGTTTGTTTGGTTTTTTTGTTTCGGTAACCGTTTGAAATGTATTAGGTGTATCAACGGAGTTTTGTTTTATACAACCCTCGAAACAGGGTGGGATAAGTTGTGCCCCGCCACTTGTTGATTTTATAATTCGTTCTGAATTTGAAAGGGTATGGTCATTCGTACAAGGTGTCCATGAAAAAAACTTATTTGGTTCTACAAATAGATTGTTTAGTTAAAAAAAAATATGTTTGTTGCAGATACAAAAGTGAAGCAAGTTTCATATTTTTGTAATTCCAACCATTAGACTAATTTTTAAATTTTCTTCAATTTTTAAAACTTAATCGAAATGCTAAAAAAACAACTTTTTACCCTGTTTCTGGTATTGATGGCTGCGTTGACGGTAAATGCACAACCGTACTGCAACACAGTTTGGGGCGGTGCTGGTTTCCCTTTTGACACAAATTGTCAAAATTCAGTGTGCAGTTATGATCTTATTTGCTGTTTTGCTCAATGGGACGGTATTTGCGCAGCCGAAGCGGCAAATGATGCTAATTGTACAGGATGTACTAATTACACCAACAATCATCCGTATTGTGATGAAACAGGAAACGGCACAGGTTTCCCGGCTGACCTTAATTGCCAAAATTCTGTCTGTAGTTATGATGCTTATTGCTGTGTTTCGTTATGGGACAGTCTTTGTGCAAGCGAAGCATCAACGGATTCTAATTGTGAAAACTGTCGTGGTGCCTGTGTTCCTACAAGCTATACTACCACGACTTCTGCTTGCAGCGAATATTATTGGGATGTAACAGGTCAATATTATTATGAAACCGGTATCTATACAGTAGAAACCGACTGTCATACCGAGTATTTGGATTTGACCATTATTCCGGGTACAGAAGTGAGTCTTAATGGAACGACAGATGTTTGTATCGGCGGAGTGATTGGGTTAGTTGCTACGGGTGGAAATCAATATCAGTGGAGCGGACCAAACGGTTACACCAATGTCGGAAATAGCATTTCCCGTAGTGCTGCCAATACAACTATGAGCGGCACTTATTATGTTACCATTACCAACAATGAATGTTCGGTGGTATTGAGCATTGAAGTAACTGTTCATCCCAAACCTACAGCTACCCTTTCCGGAGCTACTTCGGTTTGTTCGGGCGGCACTATTATGCTCACAGCACCTTCGGGAGCAGCAACCTATCAATGGAGCGGACCGGGTGGTTTTACTTCCAACACCGGCGATGTCAATACCCTTGTTCGCACACCAGCAAACACTACGATGTCGGGCGTGTATAAAGTTACCGTTACCAATGCCGGCGGTTGTACTGCAACTGCAAGCCGAACCGTAACCGTTGCAGCACCTACCACTGCTGCCATTTCGGGCGCTGCAAGTTTTTGTGCAGGCAGTATGATTACCCTAACAGCAACCACAGCCGGTGCAAGCTACCAATGGAGCGGACCGGGAGGATACACACAAAGCGGTGCAACTCTAAGTCGCGGACCGGCTACAAGCGCTATGGCCGGAGCATATAAAGTAACCGTTACCAACGCATCGGGCTGTATCAGCACTGCTTCTAAAACCATCACCATCACTGCTGTTCCTACCGTAACGATTACCAACAACAGCAATTGCAACCGTATATGGCTGATTGCATCAGGCGGCAGTTCTTATAGCTGGAGCGGACCCAGCTACAGTGGTGTCGGTAATACGGTATTACGCAATCCTGCTTCGTATAGCATGTACGGTACTTACACGGTTACCGTAACCGGTAGTGGCGGCTGTACGGCATCGGCAAGCGTTACGGTATCTTCCTGCGGTGGTGGTGATGAAAAAAACGGTGGCGTTCTTATCGAAGAAACCCTTAAAGCCTTCCCTAATCCTACCAATGGCATTAGTACCGTTACTTTTACAGCCACTACTAACGAGCCTGCCAAACTTTCGGTTTATGGATTAGATGGTAAAGAAGTGGTAGAACTGTTTAACGGAACAACAGAAACCGATACCACCTATCAACTCGAGTTTGATGCTATCGGTTTGCCAACAGGTATATATTTTGCCATTCTTCGCCGTGCGGATGGCAGCACCGAACAAACACGAATTTTAGTTACCAAATAGCTTTTAGGGCTAATTGAAAAGTATTTGATTTAAAACCCCGGTAGATGCCCCTCGCATTTGTCGGGGTTTTTTAGTTAAGGTATGCCGGTGGTGACTGTTGAGATTGCTTACTAATACCTACGGATTTATTTTTGCATCGTGAACTAATGGAAAACGTCTTTAAATTTCCCCTTGGGAGGTGTTAGGGTGGTTTTTTTGGTTAAAGTATGGGCATTTGATTCTAACAGAAGTGTTTGAGTTTTGAAATTGAATTGAGTTTTCCTAAGTCGAAAACAGAAAAGTTGTTTTCCCCAAACGCTTATTTGGGTTTTTATATCCCGGAAGAGTTCTGTTGGATTTTTCATTAGGATATCTTTAGATGTCCTTTGACTGAAACAGATTAGGAGTAGGTAAAGGCTATAATGTTTAAGCAAAAAAAGAAATATTGAATTATAGACAAAACGAAAGAAAGTTTCTTACTTTTACCCTCATAAGCTTGAACACTATCTTTTAGATTTCCTTTAACATTGAAAAATAATTCAACATGCTAAAAAAACAACTTTTTACCCTGTTTTTGGTATTGATGGCCGCTATGACGGCAAATGCGCAGCCCGCCAATGACAATTGTGCTAATGCCATACCACTTTGTGGAGATGTTGCAATAACCGGCTCAACATCCACAGCCACACTTGACGGACCTGGGACAAGTTGCACTGGTTTATCCGTAGCTGCTGATGTTTGGTACACTATTTCTGGTACGGGAGGTACTATTACCGTTAGTCTTTGTGGTAGCTCGTACGATACCAAATTAGACATTTACACAGGCACTTGCGGCACGCTGACTAACATTGGTGGCTGCAACGACGATTTTTGTGGACTGCAATCACAGGTTTCTTGGTCCTCCTCGCTTGGAACAACCTATTATATCAGAGTACACGGATTTAATGGGCTGACCGGTAATTATACCCTGAATTATTCCCCGACAACAACTTGTGCGCCTTTACTTTGCAACTTGGGTGCTACCCTAAACGGAACGACCGATGTTTGTGTTGGTGGGGTGATTGGTTTGGTTGCCACCGGCGGCAACACCTATCAATGGAGCGGTCCAAACGGCTACACCAATACCGGAGGCAGCATTACCCGCAGTCCGGCCAATGTGACTATGAGTGGCACTTACACCGTAACCATTACCAACAATGATTGTGTGGATATATTAAGTACAGAAGTTATTGTTCATCCCAAACCTACGGCTACCCTTTCCGGCGCTACTTCGGTTTGTTCAGGCGGCACCCTCCTGCTCACTGCCCCATCGGGAGCAGTTTCTTATCAATGGAGCGGACCTTTAGGTTTTAGCTCCAACACCGGCTCTGATAACAACCTTTTCCGTACACCTGCAAACACTACGATGACGGGCTTGTATAAAGTAACCGTTACCAATGCAGCAGGATGCACGTCCACTGCAAGCCGTAATGTAACCGTTTCAGCAATATCTCCTGCCGCCATTTCAGGTGCTGCAAGTTTTTGTGCAGGTAGTATGATTACCCTTACTGCAACTACTCCGGGTGTCGATTATCAATGGAGCGGACCGGGCGGTTACACACAAAGCGGTGCAGTCCTCAGTCGAGGACCGGCAACAAGCGCTATGGCAGGAGCCTATAAAGTAACAGTTACCAATGCATCGGGTTGTATCAGTACCGCCTCTAAAACCATCACCATCTCTGCTGTTCCAAACGTAGTGATTACCAACAACAGCAATTGTACCCGTATATGGCTGATCGCTTCGGGCGGCAACTCTTATAGTTGGAGCGGCCCCGGTGGCTACACTTTTAGCGGTACAACGGTATTGCGCAATCCTGCAACTTATGCAATGTTTAGCACCTATACGGTAACAGTAACCGGTAGCGGCGGTTGTACGGCATCGGCAAGCATTACGGTATCCGCTTGCGGTGGTGGCGATGAAAAAAACGAAGGTGTGCTTATCGAAGAAACCCTCAAAGCCTTACCTAATCCTACAAATGGTATTAGTACCGTAAGTTTTACAGCCCCTACAAACGAGCATGTCAGACTTTCGGTTTATGCTATTGACGGCAAAGAGGTTTCGGTATTGTTTAATAAAACGACCGAAACCAATACGACCTATCAACTTGAGTTTGATGCCACCAATTTACCCAACGGTCTTTATTATGCCGTTCTGCGTCGTGCCGATGGCAGCACCGAACAAACGCCTATTTTAGTCACCAAATAGCTTTTAGGGCTAACTGAAAAGTTTTTGATTTAAAACCCCGGCAGATGCGCATTGCATTTGTCGGGGTTTTTTATTTACTGTTTGTCGGAGATAGCTGTTTAGGTGTTGAAATTGCTTACTAAAATTAGAACGCGGATGACGCGGATTTTCAAACGCGGATGAAACGGATTTTTTTCTTTGTTGCTTTAGAAATCTGCGTTCATCCGCGATGCTTGCATCCATTTCATCCGTGTTCTATCAAGCGACTTGTATAATCACAGAAATATTTATTCGATAACAGGAAGATAGCAACCGGCTTTCATCTTGTATTTAAGAGAGCAGAAAAGTGGTTAAAAAATGTACCTTTGCGCCCAATCAATAAAATCCAACCTGATGAGTAAAACATTACCTGCCCAATTTCAACACCCTTATGAGTTTAATGAAAAGTACAAAAAAGCGGTTGTCTATTTCAGCATGGAGTTTGCCATAGATCAATGCTTTAAAATTTATTCGGGAGGCTTGGGCTTTTTAGCCGGTTCACACATGCGCAGTGCCTATCAGTTAAAGCAAAACCTGATTGGCATTGGCATTCTTTGGAAAAAAGGGTACTACGACCAATACCGCAAAGAAGACCAATCTATGGGGGTACATTTTCGCGAAAAAACGTATTATTTCCTGGAAGACACTCAAATCAAATTCAAAATACAAATTGATCATCACGATGTATGGGTTAAGGCTTATTTCTTGAACCCTAAGACCTTTGGCACCGTTCCTATGTTTTTCTTGTCAACCGATTTGCCTGAAAACGATTATTTAGCCTGCTCCACCACCTTTAAATTATACGACTCAGACCCAAGTGCTAAAATAGCACAAACGATGGTCTTGGGAATTGGCGGTGCAAGACTGTTGGAAGAACTTAACTACAGCCCCGATATTTACCATCTCAACGAAGCCCATGCACTTTCGGGACTGTTTCAATTGTATAAGAAGTATGGAAGTGTGGAAGCGGTCAAGAAAAAAGTAGTGTTCACCACCCACACACCCGAAGAAGCCGGTAATGAAAAGCACAATATCAAGATGCTGCATCAATTGAGCTTCTTTAGCGGCTTATCGCTCGAAGAAGTGCGTCAAATTACAGGTGTTGAAGGCGATGTGTTTAACCATAGTTTAGTGGCGTTGCGATTGAGTCATGCCGCAAACGGAGTGTCCAAATTACACGGCGAAGTATCCCGCCAAATGTGGAAAGATGCAGAGGGTATTTGCCCTATCGGGCACATTACCAATGCACAAAACAAGTCGTTTTGGGCAGACCCTTGGTTAGAAGAAGCCCGTATCAATAACGACCGTCCAACCATGATGCGCCGTAAAAGACGGTTAAAATCAAAAATGTTTGATGTTGTTGCCGACCAAACCGGTAAACTTTTTGACCCCGATGTCTTTACCATTGTTTGGGCAAGGCGTTTTGCAGAATATAAACGTCCTGATTTAATCACCCGCGATATGGACCGTTTCCTGCAATTATTGAACAACACCGAACGCCCCGTTCAGATAATTTTTGCCGGCAAACCCTACCCGATGGACTACAACGCCGTACACATGTTCGACAATTTAGTCCATGTGAGTAAAAAAATAAAAAACATGGCTGTCCTCACCGGCTATGAACTCAAGCTATCGCGACAACTGAAAGAAGGGGCAGACGTGTGGTTAAACAACCCGCGCGTTACCCGCGAGGCATCGGGCACCAGCGGCATGACGGCTGCCATGAACGGAGCTATCAATTTCTCTACCAACGATGGTTGGGTAAGAGAATTTAAAGACATGCACCAAGAGCAAAATTCTTTCATCCTGCCCATAGTTGACCCCACCCTGCCCAATTATCTCCAAGACGAAATGGACTTGAATAATCTGTATGAAATGCTGGAAGGTACAATTTTACCCCTGTACTACGATGCTCCCAACGAATGGTGGAATTTGGTAGAAACCAGCATGGAGCAAATTGTCCCATTTTTCGACTCTAACCGAATGGCGGATGAGTACTATTCTAAGATGTACAAGTAAGATATTTTACGCTATCGGTAATAATGAACCGTTTGCGGTGAAAAATGTTTTGTTGTACAAAATCTGACTCAAGGAACTTACGAATAAACACTCATTCCAACTCAAGAGATTGTATTTTATGTGGCTGCCTCTTGAGGTTTTTAAGGTAAGTATTGGTGAGAAATAATACGACCACTTTTTAGCCTTTGCTTGTTTTCAACTAATCCCATTCACGAATATACGGATTTGAAATCTGTAAAACAATCTTATTATATAAGTTGCAATAAGATCAACAATACCTGCATAAGAATTTATTTTAACATTCGGAAGAAGGATGCTTTAAAAAAGCAAAAAAATTATGTGGATACAGGTTATCTCTTTACATTTACCTGTTCAAGATTTAATGGCGTAGTCGTTCAATTGATTGGTTTAAATTAGTAAAATATATGCCTCTCGAACCCAATTATGCCGGCTTTAAAATGTTATTTATTTTTTAATTAAAACAGCAGCAGGTTAAGTTTAAAATGAATTAAACATTCCAAAAATATACAAATCAATTTAATTTTCGGAAATAACCTTTCGTTTAAAATGATTTCACTAGTTCGAACTTTTACTCTAACCAAAAATTTTTTACGCAATGAAAAAACAATTTACTTTTCTACTACTAATTGGCATTTTGGTGTTTCTTACCGATGAAAAGGTATGGGCACAAACCCAATTAGGAGCCTCTTGTGTTAATGATAACGCGTTTACAGGTACCGGCCCTGATTTCTGTCAGTCAGGAACTACATCCTCTACTGCTGCAACTGCAATTGCGGGTGGTTACATCAATTGGCCGGTTTCTCAAGGTCATACCTACCGTTTTTCAACTTGTGGCAGTTCATTTGATACACAATTATCACTGTACAATGGCGGGACTCAATTGGCTTGGGATGATGACAACGGGCCGGCATGTACCGGAACATCGGCTTCGATTGATTGGCCGGCTACTTTTACCGGAAATGTTCAGGTAGTTTTAGACCAATATAATTGCGTAAACTCCGGATCAACAACAGCACTTACCGGGTCTATTATCGCTTTTAAAGTTGGCACTAATTTTAACACCCCCATAGTGGCAGGCACCTTAACAGGTTGTGCATCTTATTCCGATACAAAAGACAACGGCGCATGTTTCTTTAATGATTACGGAGTTCAGCCTAACGGAGATGTTTATTACCGCTTTACGCTAAATGCTCAAGCTACCGTAAACCTGTCACATTGCGGGTCGGGTTTTGATACGTATATGGCACTCTTAAACAGTTCAGGCACAACAATTGCAACAAATGATGATTTAGGGCCAATCTGTTTATTTAGTACTGCTTCGTTGCAACAATCTTTGTCAGCAGGCACTTATTATGTGGTATCAAAAGGATTTTCTACAGCAACAGGCAATATCAATACTCAAATCAGCATTCAGGCACCTACCGGTGTTGGCAGTATAAATGGCTCTAATGCCGTCTGTTCCGGTCAAACCGGAGTTTCCTATTCCATCAGTGGAGTGAGCTTTGCCAACGATTATTTTTGGACAGTTCCTTCCGGCGCAAGTATTGCAAGTGGGCAGGGTAATGCCTCCATTATCGTTAACTGGGGCTCTACCTCGGGTAATGTTACTTGCACACCCCGCACGAATGGGGGTACTTGCACAGGTACTGCTGTTAATTATCCTGTTACGGTAACCGTACAAGGCACTTCCTGCAATGATGGCAATCCAAACACGGGTAATGATGTGTATGGTCCTAACTGCGTCTGTGCAGGGTTATTAATAGACTGCTTGGGGGTTCCCGGCGGAACGGCTTTGCCAAGCACCGCTTGTAATGATGGCAATCCCAACACAGGGAATGATGTGTATGGTCCTAACTGCGTCTGTGCAGGGTTGTTGATAGACTGCTTGGGGGTTCCCGGCGGAACCGCTTTGCCTAACACCGCTTGCAATGATGGCAATCCCAACACAGGGAATGATGTGTATGGTCCTAACTGCGTCTGTGCAGGGTTATTAATAGACTGCTTGGGGGTTCCCGGCGGAACGGCTTTGCCAAGCACCGCTTGTAATGATGGCAATCCCAACACAGGGAATGATGTGTATGGTCCTAACTGCGTCTGTGCAGGGTTGTTGATAGACTGCTTGGGGGTTCCCGGCGGAACCGCTTTGCCTAACACCGCTTGCAATGATGGCAATCCCAACACAGGGAATGATGTGTATGGTCCTAACTGCGTCTGTGCAGGGTTATTAATAGACTGCT
>CALCIK010000149.1 GCA_937907475.1 uncultured Bacteroidota bacterium
ACTATTGACTATTGACTATTGACTATTGACTATTGACTATTGACTATTGACTATTGACTATTTTGGATTTAAAATCGTAAATCTAAAATCGCAAATCGTAAATCAACCTATGAAACTAAGCATCGTTATTCCGGCCTATAATGAAGGAAATACCATCACCACGATTTTGGATAGCGTGAGGAATGTAACCTTGGTCAACAACATCGAAAAAGAAATTATTGTGGTCAATGATTGCTCTAAAGACCATACCGAATCGGTTGTGAAAGCCTATATAGAGCAATATCCCGAAGCTAACATTTGCTACTATAAACACGAAGTGAACAAAGGAAAGGGGGCAGCCCTGCATACCGGTATTGCAAAAGCTACAGGTGATTACCTCATCATTCAAGATGCCGACTTGGAATATGACCCGCAGGAATACAATATCCTGCTCCTTCCTATTTTGCGCGGAGTGGCCGATGTGGTTTATGGTTCGCGGTTTATGGGTGGTAAACCGCACCGGATTTTGTTTTTCTGGCACACAATCGGTAATAAATTTCTTACCTTCCTTTCTAACATGTTTACCAATCTCAACCTCACAGACATGGAAACCTGTTACAAACTCTTTAAGACCGACATTATTCAAAGCCTTAAACTCAAAGAAAATCGCTTTGGCTTTGAACCCGAAGTAACCGCTAAAGTGTCGCGAATTCCTAATGTCCGTATTTATGAAGTGGGCATTTCGTACTATGGCCGCACTTATGCCGAGGGTAAAAAGATTAGTTGGAAAGATGGGTTTAGAGCTATTTATTGTATTCTGAAATACAACTTTTAGTTATGAGTTATGAGTTATGAAATTAGACTTTAGACGTAAGACAATAGACTTTAGACTGTTTGACATATCCCATTGGCAACTCATAACTTTTAACCACATGCTGAAGACTGTGGCAATTTATAGTTTGCTGCCTAAGCTGAAAAATGGTTAATGTTAATAGGTTTATCATCTTATGTCTAAAGTCTTTTGTCTATCGTCTTACATCATAACTCATAACTCATAACTCATAACTCATAACTAAACCATTGACAGCCCATTATCCCACACCTCTAAGAGCGATTGAACAGGGAGGTTGATGATTTCCTTACCACAATGGGTAACGAGCATTTGTGTATTTGTTGTAACCTGACCTATAAAATGGGCGTGGCTTCCCATCATTTGCTCGAATAACATTCGGTTTTGAGGTTGGACACTGACGACGAAGCGGCTGTGCGACTCGGAGAAGAGCAGGTCGTTGAGCGATAGTTCTTTACCCATGTAATTCCCCAAAACAATATTGACACCAAGGTTTCCACCAAAAGCACATTCGGCAAGGGCGACAGCAAGGCCGCCGTCAGACAAGTCGTGGCTGCTTTCTATCAAACCGTTTTGATTGGCTTGCATTACTTTGAGGTATAGCCGCTTGGCATCTTCTTTGCGCACTTTGGGCACATTGGCTCCGAGTTGATTGTATAGACTGTAGAACTGCGATGCTCCCAATTCGGAATAGGTATGACCGAGTTGGTAAATCAGGTCGCCGGCAGCTTTAAATTCGCTGGTAATGATGCAGGAAATATCGGGAATTTTGGCTGCCATCGAATACAACACGGTTGGAGGGACTGAAATCTTTACCCCATCTGCCTTAAAGTCATTCTTCATACTATCCTTTCCCGAGGTCAATGGAATATCGTAAAAGGTGGCCATGTCGTAAAGAGCTTCGCACATTTGTACCAACTTGGCTAATTTCTCTTTACCATCGGGATTGGTCTGTGGGTCAAAGACCGAGTCGGGCACACAAAAGTTATCGTTGACCGACCAGAAAATCCCATCGTTGGATAGAGTATTGGGTAAACTTCCTCCGACAGAAATGATTTGCCGAACGGCTTCATCAAAAGCACCTGCCGACATTTGGTAGGCATCAATATCGCCATAGTGTGGGATAATGCCGTTTGAAACTGCGATACCCTCTGCCGAGTCGAAGGCTACGCGAACCACGGCGGCATCTTGTGGGGCTTTACCTTTAGGCCCCATCAATGATTTTAAAACAGTGCGTCCTTTTACCTCGTGGTCGTATTGACGGATGACATTTTCGCGCGAACAGATATTGAGGCTGCCCATCAATTGTAACAATACCTCATTGTAGTTAAGGTCTGCGGGCAATTGTGGTTCTTGCAAATTGGGCTTGCTGTATTCTGCATAGAGAATTTTTAACGGCACGCCTTCATGCAGGAAGTGCATATCGAGCAATGCGACCGGCTGATTGTTAAATCGCACGTCTAAGTTGCCGGAGTTGGTGAATAAGCCTATGTCACTGAGTTCGACTTCCATTTGATTGGCTAAATCGAACAACTCGGCAACATGCTTTTTGTCTGAAACGATGGTCATTCGCTCTTGCGATTCGGACACGAAGATTTCCCAAGGCTTTAAGCCTGAATATTTGAGGGGCACTTTTTCGAGGTTAATCAATGCGCCATTGCTGATTGTCGCCAACTCGCCGATGGAAGACGATAGCCCGCCGGCGCCATTGTCGGTACTGCATTTGACCAATCCCGCTTCACATGCCCGAACCAGAAAATCTGCCAATAGTTTTTGGGTAATGGGGCTTCCGATTTGTACGGCCGATTGCGGGGAATGTTCATCAATCTCGACCGAAGAAAACGTTGCACCGTGAATGCCGTCTTTACCCACGCGTCCGCCCGCCATGATGATGACATCACCCGGGTCAATGGGTTTTTCCCATGCCGGCTTTCCATGATAATACGGCTGCATGATGGCTCCGGTTCCGCAATAAACTAAGGGCTTGCCGCTAAACCGGTCATCGAAAATGATGGCTCCGTTCACCGTAGGAATGCCTGATTTATTACCTCCGTCCTCGATGCCGTGTCGCACCCCGTTAAAAATTCGCTTGGGGTGCAATTGTCCGGTCAAGAGTGCGCCCTTAAAATCGGGCTTACCAAAACAAAGGACATTAGTGTTAAACAGTAGCTTTGCCCCGCCAACTCCTGTTCCAAGCGGGTCGCGGTTGTTGCCGAGTATGCCGGTAATTGCCCCGCCGTAGGGGTCGAGGGCAGAGGGGGAGTTATGGGTTTCTACCTTCCAAACAAAATGCAAATGGTCGTTGATTTTAACCACCCCCGCATTGTCCGAAAAAACCTTTACCAACCAATTGTTATCATTCGCCGCAAGGCTTTGGGCTACCTTGTCAGTTGCTCCTTTGATAAAGGTTTTAAACAACGAGTGGATGGTTTTTACCTCGCCTGTGTCGGCATTATAATAATGTATCGTTGCGTTGAACTCTTTGTGCTTGCAATGCTCGCTCCATGTTTGTGCCAAAACTTCCATCTCGCAATCGGTCGGAAGTGCCGGCATTCCGGCTTGTTCGCGTTGTGCCAATATATCTTCACGTTGGTAATAGGCTTGAATGGCTTTCATCTCTTCGAGGTTCAATGCCAACAACATGCGTTTGGAGAGTTGCACGAGTGCATCGTTGGTTATCGCGAGGTCAATCACCCCAACCGTATTATCGGCCTTTACCCTCACTTCGGGGATGTATAACTTATTGGTCGTCAGGGTTTTATTGTTGCCAAAGCTGAATTGGTTAATGAGCGGGTTGCCCAACTCCTGCGCCAATGTTTGCAATTCGAGGGGGGAAAGCGGGTTTTCGAGGTAGTAAATCTCCTGCGAAAAGATGTGTTGCGTGTTGGTATCTATCTTGGTATTGAGGTAATCGCTCAATGCTTTTTGTGCGGTAATCCCTTCATCATCGGTAACGCCGGGCAGTTTGGCAATCGCGATATAAGCATTGTAGCCGTCTTGCGGAAGCAACTCATCCACAAAAAGCTCATTGGCAATAAAATCGTTGAGGCATAAATGGGCAAAGTCTTTGACCGCAGCCTCGTCCATTTCATAACCAATGCTGAATACTTTGCTGCTCTTGACTTTGCCGGTCGTAATTCCGAAATACTTTTTTGCCTTTTCTGCCAATTGTTCGGCTGCAATGTCGCGAACATGGGTTTGATATGCCAACTGTATATAATGATAACTGCTCATCGTGTTTGGGATGTTGTGGCAGCAAAGGTAAGAAAATTAGGAGTTATGAGTTATGAGTTATGAGTTAGTTTTTAATGCAGTCTTACCTCTTACTCCTTATCCCTTACTCCTTACCTCTTACTCCTTATCCCTTACGTCTTATCCCTCACTCCTTATCCCTTACTCCTTATCCCTATTCCAACTGCGCAATAGCTGCTTTGCAGTAGCCTTTTTTTTCTGTCAGATTTACGGCGATGAGTTTGGTTGGGTGGGGAGTTCCGTCAATGAGTTCGGCGTAGGCGTAGGTTTGTTTGGTTTTGGGTGTCAAAACAACGAGGTTGTCGGGGGGTTGAGCCAATTCGTTGGAGGTGAGGTAAACGCCCAACTGGGTGTCGCCTGTGTTTTCGATGGTAATTTGTGCATCTGTAGCAAAGGTATCGTCCATGATTTGCAGACGGCTATTGGGCTGAATTTCGATGGGCGGATTGGGATTTTCTTTTGGAACGGGAGCTTTGAGGTATTTCAATTCGTAATATGCCTCGATTATGGCGGGCTGACCGGCATATAAAGCGATCAGGTGTCCAAAAATCCTGTGCATGGTTACGGCCAAGTTTTCGCGGGCTACCTCTAATGCTTGCCGGCTTAGGGTATCGCTGATGCTTTGGTTGTTGAATTGCTATTGGCATAGTACTCTCCAATCATCAAGGTGGTAAAAGTCTCCTTTAGGGGATTTAAGGGTGAAGGGAGTTAGTTATGAGTTATGAGTGGTCTATATATAACCTCATATATCTCATCTCTAATGTCTTTAGTCTAAAATCTAAAATCTATCAACTAAAGTCTCAACCAATAAAAAATCTGATTATTTCTTCAACCTTCATGCGACAAACGGCGTTTATCAAAATAAATTAAAGAACGCCACTATTGCTTCGTTCCAACCCATATACAAATGACCTTTAAACCTGCAAGCACCCCAATATCTTGCGGGTTTTTTCGTTTTTTACACCTTAAATTCACTGAAATGCTCAAACAAACATTTATTGCCGTTGTCCTAACTTTTTTGTTGGTAAATGCAGCGACTGCACAATCCTACTATTACCATCTGGACTATGATTGGGAAGAGTTGCCCACGCTCTATGAACTTCAACCGGATGAAATGACAGAGTCGGCGGTGATTATTAAAGATAAGCGCATCATTGAGTTCACTTACGATGAAGAAAGCGGTGCTTTGTTGCAATACGAAACCGCCCATAAAATTATTCGGGTAAATGACGATGCAGGAGTCGAAAGCTATAACAAAGTTTATGTGCCGATGAACAATGTTATCCAATTTGAGGCGCTGAAAGCCCGCGCGATTACCAAAGACGGTAAAGTGGTGGAGCTGAACGAAGACAATATCAAAGAAATACAGGACGTAGAAGAATACGGCAGCCTAAAGATTTTTGCCATCGAAGGCGTTGAAAAAGGCGGGGAGATTGAATATTTCTATACCACTCAATCCATGGTAACCGACCCTTACGGTCGCGAAACCATGCAAACCGATAATAAGGTAAAAGAAGCCTCGATAGAAATCATATCGCCGTTCAACCTCGTCTTTGAAGCGAAATCCTACAACGGTTTTCCCACGCTTACCCTGACAGAAGTTGATTCTATTCGCATATTGAGTGCTACGGCCGAAAACATTCCCGCTTTGTTGAATGAAGAATATTGCACCTATCGCGCTAATTTGATGAAGGTGGATTACAAGGTGTCGTACAATTTGGGTTCACCAACAAAAACACGCCTCTACAGTTGGGAAACCGCCACCGAAAACTTCCATGACCTGCTCTATACCTATTCACCCGAAGAAAAAAAGACGGTGCAAGAGCAATTGAAAAAGTTTAAACTCAAAAAACTAAGCGTTGCCCAAAAGGTTATTAAAATCGAGCAATTTATCAAAACCACTATTTCGCTCGAAGAAGGCTCCGGTCCCGACTTCAATACCATTGAAAAGATTTTGGTGAACCGTTATGCCTCCGAATTGGGGATGGCAAGGCTTTTTGCAGCCTTTTTGCACGAAGCAGGCATCGAACATGAATTGGTGATTACCTCCGAGCGCAACACCTCGCGCTTTGACAAAGACTTTGAAAGTTGGAACAATTTTGTCAAAATCGTTTTCTACATCACCTCGACCAAAAAGTATATAGCCCCCGATTTGATTCAATTTCGATATGGGGAAGCCCCCTATCAATTGGCCAATAACTATGGCTTTTTTATCCATCATGCCAAAAAAACGGGTGCGGTTAAGTTTATCTCGATGCCCAATGCCGAGTTTAGCACCAACAAAATAGATGCGACCGTTTCGTTCGACAACGGTTTTATGCCAACGGTCAATGTCCGTCATGGTTGGACGGGCTACCGTGCCGCAGAGTATCGCATCATCACCCAATTCCAAAAAGATGCTTTTGTACAAGCCATCGTTCTTTCTGGAATGGAAGACGCTCAACGCCCAAAGTCCGAAATCTTTAACGAAAGCATGGAGTTATCGGCGTTTCCCGACAAAGAGTTTTACATTTCCTCCGAATTAGTCGTCCCTTCGTTGATTGAAAAGGCGGGTAAAAACTACCTCTTTAAATTAGGCAACATCATCGGCCCGCAAGTCGAACTCTATCAACAACACGAAAGGCAACATAATATAGATATGGACTACCCCGTCTATTACCGCCGGAACATCAAATTCACCATCCCCGAAGGCTATACGGTCAAAGGCTTGGAAACGGCCAATATTGACCATTTTGTGGAAGAAGACGGTAAAAAAACCTGCCGTTTCATATCCGGTTACAAACAAAACGGACGTGAAGTAACCGTTACCGCCGATGAATACTATCAAAATATCAGCCTCCCAAAATCGAACTACGAGCCGTTTAGAAAAGTCATCAACGCCGCAGCCGATTTCAACAAAGTAGTACTTGTTTTTGAAAAAGAATAAGTTCCCATCTCAAGACAAAACGACAACCCACTCATGCCCCAACAGACCACAAACCCCATGTACCGCTTATTCCAATATCTTGGAAACTACAAAAGACAATTGATAAGCGCATCGGGAGCAAGTATAGTAAATAAGGTATTCGACCTCATGCCCCCCTTGTTTGTGGCATGGATAATTGACACGGTCAACGGTCAAAAACCCGAATGGATACAAGATTTATTGGGCGATACTTCCAATCTGAACATTGCCGGTTTCTTGGCAGGTTTGATTGTATTCATCTTTTTGGTCGAAAGTTTTTTTGAATGGCTTTACGAGCGCGCCTTTAAACGATTGGCACAAGACGTGCAACACAAACTGCGCATTGATGCTTACGATAAAATGCAAGCTCGTGAAATCGCTTATTTCGAGGAACAGCGCACGGGTAATTTGTTGTCCATTTTGAACAATGACGTAAACGAGTTGGAGCGTTTTTTGAACGGAAGTTTCAACCAAATCCTGCAACTATTGGTCTTGTTAATCTTTGCAACCGTAGCCCTGTTTCAAACCTCATGGCAGTTGGCTTTAGTCGGCATGTTGCCCATCCCTTTTATGGTTGCAATCGGCGCATGGTACAAGAAAAAAATCGCCCCCCTTTACACCGATATACGTCAATCGGTCGGAGAGTTGAACAATCGTTTGGAAAACAACCTATCGGGCATTGCGGTCATCAAAAGTTTTACCGCCGAAGCACTGGAAAGCAATCGCGTAGAAAAAGCCTCTGACGAATATCGCCAAAAAAACTATGCTGCTATTCAATATAATAGTGTGTTTATCCCCATCGTTCGCATGTTTATTGCCTTTGGATTGGCTGCTTCGTTGTTTTGGGGGGCATACTCTATATTAGAAGGACATCCCATCATCACAGTTGGTCAATTAGCCTTTTTCGCCATGATGTTGCAACGCCTCCTTTGGCCCATCACCGGACTTGGCGGAGTATTCGATGCCTACGAGCGGGCAAGTGCCAGCGCAAAACGCATTTTCGGATTGATAGATGCAAAGCCCGAAATCACCAACCCCGTCCATCCCAAAGTATTGGGCAAGGTGAAGGGAACGGTCGAACTCCGCAATGTATCGTTCAGCTATCTCAACAACATATCGGTGTTGAATGACATCAGCCTGACCATACCAGCCGGCAGTATGATAGGCATGGCAGGGTTAACCGGTGCGGGAAAAACTACGTTGATAAAACTCTTGTTGCGATATTATGATGTCCAAAAAGGTGCAGTCTTGATTGACAATACCGATGTTCGGGATGCCGAATTAGGTGAATTGCGCAAAAACATAGCCTTAGTCAGTCAAGATGTGTATTTGTTTCACGGCACAATATTCGAGAACATCTCCTACGGCCTGCCCGATGCCACCCCCGAAGCCGTAGAAGATGCCGCCCAAAAAGCACAATTGCATGACTTCATCATTACCTTGCCGCAAGCCTATCAAACCATCGTGGGCGAGCGCGGCATTAAACTGTCCGGCGGTCAAAGACAACGCCTTAGCATTGCACGGGCAATACTTAAAAATGCCCCCATCCTACTCCTCGATGAAGCCACAAGTGCCGTTGACACCGAAACCGAGCGTGCCATTCAGGAAAACTTGTACTTGCTCACAAAGGGTAAAACAGCCATCGTTGTCGCCCACCGTCTTTCCACCATTCGCCACGCCGACCATATCGTCATCCTCCACCAAGGACAAATAGCCGAGCAAGGCACACACGAATCTCTGCTCGAACACAACGGCATCTATGCCGACCTTTGGAATGTACAAATTGGAGAATCTATTATTAAGGTGTAAAAGCATCATTGAGGGTTATATCCTTTTATCAAATACTTTCCATAGCCGCAATGCTCAACCAACCCATTTATAAAATCTCTCCTTATTTACAACTCACAACGCCACGGTTGCTGCTTACGGCACTCAAACAAGTAACCCCGGAAGCCATTCTTGAATATCATTCTGAAAACCAAACATTTTGGAAACAATGGTCGCCCATACCTCATCCCGATTTCTATACCCTCGACTATCACAAATCCAAATTTAAACAAGAAGCCGTTCAACTCTTGAATGTTACTGCTTTGCGTTTATACTTGTTACCTTTGCATCAACCCAATCAAATCATCGGCGACGTTCATTTCTCCAGCATTGTATTTGGTGCTTTCCAATCTTGTTACCTCGGCTACAAAATACATCACCAATTCAGCAACCAAGGTTTAATCACCGAAGCATTACAAACAGCTATTCGCTACGTATTTTCAACTTTAAAACTCCATCGAATAGAAGCCAACATCATGCCCCGAAACATTTCATCCATTAAAGTAGCAGAAAAACTAGGCTTCCAAAACGAAGGTATCTCGCAAAAATACCTGCAAATCAACGGCACTTGGGAAGACCATTGCCGATATGTATTGTTCAATCCTAACTCTTAAGAGGTTGCCACCAATGCACGAATGAAGAATAAAAAAAACATTCGTGCATTCGTGGCAAAGAAATAACTCATAACTCATAACTCATAACTAAGGTGGATTTATTAACTCCCGCCCCTTGGACTGACTACCAATTGATAGACACCGGTGGTTTTGAAAAATTAGAAAGGTTTGGACAATACATCCTGCGCCGACCTGAGCCGCAAGCCTTATGGCAAAAAGCTATGCCAATAGAAGAATGGGAGCTACATGCCCATGCCTCTTTTTTCCGAAACGCCGACAAGCCCGATAAACATACCCTTTCCGATAGCAACGAAGCCGGTAATTGGCAGTTACGCCCCGATATGCCACAACAATGGTGGGTAAATTATGAATACCAAAACTTGCACCTCCAATTGCGGCTCGGATTAACTTCGTTCAAACACGTCGGACTTTTCCCCGAACAATCCGAAAATTGGAATTATATCTACGAAGCAGTTCAACAATTCCAAACGCCTGAACCGCGCGTGTTAAATCTATTTGCCTATACCGGAGCCGCTTCTTTGGCTGCTAAAGCTGCCGGTGCCGATGTGGTTCATGTGGACTCGGTAAAACAGGTCATACATTGGTCGCGCCAAAACATGGAAGCCTCCGGACTGAACAATATCCGTTGGGTGGTAGAAGATGCCCTAAAGTTTACCGAAAAAGAAGCCCGCCGCCAAAACATATATCAAGGCATCATCTTAGACCCGCCCGCCTACGGTCGCGGCCCCAATGGTGAAAAATGGCATTTAGAAAAAAACATTGACCATCTCCTGCACCTATGCAGTCAAATCCTATCCCCCGATGGTTTTTTGGTCATCAATCTATACTCCCTCGGTTTATCGGCTCTGATACTCGAAAACCTCATCAAAAACCACTTCCCCCAACACATGCAAAGCCTGCAATTCGGCGAGTTATATGCTACCGATTTGGGTGCGAGGAAACTGCCTTTGGGTACTTTTGCGAGGTTTTGTAAACGCTAACGTTACCGACACCTTTACTTAGGTGCCGATAACATGATTAAAACGGCGAACCGTATTCTTGAGCTTAATTAAGGTCATTAAAATATTTAGCCACTTTAGCTTCAATCCTTTCCATGCCTGTTTGAGATACTTGATGATTGCGAATTGCAGTTAACTCGGCAGATGAATGTGCCTGATCGTTATACCATTTAGCCATTGAAATATCACCTAACCGCGTTTTCCAACCGGAAAGTTCTGCATTGGTTTTTGCCTCCCACTTCAACCCGTTAAAAGTATTATCCACGCTGACTGCAAATTTCTGAATGTCCCCATTCGTTTTTTTCATGGGAACCAGTAATTCTGTCCAGCTATGATTGCCTTGCGAAATCACCTTTCCTTCATAACCCATCAATATAGTGAGGGCTACAAAAGCCATTTCCCGTTCACTGCACCAACCGAAAGTGGCAAACGTATCGCAGGCAGCCGTATAGTATTTTTGAGTTCCTTGTACCATATCACTCAAGAAGAAAAAAGGCTTTCTATCAACATCTGCATAAGATTTGTATTTAGCAGAATGGCTTGGCGGTTCGGATTGAGTTAGTTTTTGTCCTGTTTCGACAAACGCGATGTCATGCCTTGGATTGAGCGTTATCCAATGCCAAAAGTAAGGGATATTTAGGATGGCACCTTTTGAACAATCGCTTGCACTATTGGCGGTAAAGAGTTCGTGCAAGAAAAGTATGGTCATGTATTTTTCTTTGTTCGCCAAATGTTCTGCATTAAGTTCGTTGTTTTGGCAAAACTCTAAGTATTGGCTACTACCGGTTCGGTAAATGTTATCGAAGTGATTATTGGTTAGGGTGGTAAAAAAATCCGGAATATTCATCGGAGGATAACTATGGTATATTATCTCAACAGTTGGCGTGGCAGTCATTTCCGAAGTAGTAAAAGATTCGTTAACTTTAATCTCTTTACAATTAACCGCATTGATGAAACAAAACAATAGAGATAGTAACCTTACTTGGTATAACATAGCATGTCTTATTTAGGAATTATGTCAGCAAAATACAACTTTCGATTTATTCATTCAAATTAAAGAACAAATTACGACACCCCCTACAAAATTCACGATAATATTGTAAAGGTGTCGAAAACATGTCTAATCAATTACCTTTCACCAATGTTTCTTTCTTCGATAGTTTTTTCTCAAACAAATACCATATTTGCATTTTGTTTCGTTTACCAAGCGAATTTAACTTCATTTCAACACACAACTCAATCAGGTATCCCGTTTATGAAAAAGTTTTTATTTCTGACAAGCCTTGTTTTATTGGTCGCTTATGGATTTACCAACAAACCCGAAATGACTACTGCACAAGAGGTAATTGACAAAATGTTTGTTGCCATAGACAACACAAAAACCATGCAATTCACCTTTTACCAAAAAGAGCGCATGATTAAAGGCTGGAACATAGCCGAAACCTTTACCAAAGCAAACCTAAATCCACTAAAGGTTTATCTGAAAACCACAGCCGATGGCGGACATATTGAGGTGTTGTATGCACCTGCCGAAAGAGGTGGTAAAGCACTCATCAAGCCCAACGGGTTTCCTTATGTCAACGTTAAGTTAGCCCCCACCAGCAAGCAAATGTTGAGCACCCAACATCATACCATTCAAAACATCGGATTTGGTAAGCTAAAACTCATTATAAAAGAAGCCTTGAAAAGAGCGAAAGCTCAAAACGGAGTCAACGAAGTGTTTAAACTCAACGGTTCTACAACTTATGATGGGAAAGACTGCCATGTTCTTTTAATCACCGACCCAACTTTTACCTTTACCAATTACACAGTTAAAGCCGGTGAAACCCTTTTCGACATTGCCAAAGCAAAACATATTGCGGAGTACATGATTATGGAGCGCAATCCTGGCGTTGATGATTACTTCGATATAAAAGCAGGGCAAGTCCTAAAAATCCCTACTTCTTATGCCCAAAAAACCACTCTCTATATTGACAAAAAAACCTTTCTCCCTATCTATCAAAAAATGGAAGACGACAAAGGGCTGTTTGAACAATACGAGTTTAAAAACGTAAAGATAAATCCAGTTTTCAGCGTATCAGAATTTACCGAAAGTTGGAGCGATTACGGGTTTTGATAATGGTTAGTTTTTTAATGGTTAGTGGTTAACGGTTAGTGGTTAATTGAAGAAAGACTTTAGATTTTAGACTTTGTCCTTACTACTTAACCCTTACCCCTAATATAAAGAAATTGCCACGAATGCACGAATGATTTTTGTACTTATTTGTGCATTCGTGGCAAAACTCATAACTCATAACTCATAACTTCGCTATCGGACGACAATAATTCTCTCTTGCAAACTATATCCCGAAGCGGTTTCTACGCGGCAAACATAAATGCCGTCTTTAACAAGCAAGTCTTTGCTGAAAAATAACTGTTGCGGGGTATCTGCTGTTACTTGTCCATTAAACAAGCACATTACCTTCCGACCCATCAAGTCATAAATCCAAACTTGAGCATAGTCGTTTTCGGGCAAGACGAACAACAGGGAGTTTTGCTCGGCTATCGGGTTGGGGTGGATTTGTAAAGAGCCTCCATCTTCTGCTTTACCCCTTCCCCTTACGGCTTTAGGTATCCAATAATAACCGTAGGTAACCTGCTCATCGCCCGAATTAGGAATACCATCCGGACCGCAATCTATCACCGTTACTATATACCATCCCGAAGGCAACCCATTTAGGTTTGGTGAATTGGTATTACCCGTTGGCACCCAAGTAGCCGGCCCATTCCAAGTATATTGATAATTTCCTCCTGTGCTGCAAGGATTGCCTCCCACTACCAACAACGAGATACTTCCATTACTACCTCCGGTATCCCCATTCGTTGTTGCACTTACTATCGAAAGTATCCCGGTATTAATTTCCGGTGCATTGCTGAAGACTAATGTTCCTTCCGTACAAGGATTGTTATCCGAAACCGTAACACTCCAGTAAGACGTGCCGGTATAAATCACTGAAATACCTGTATTGCTAGACGAGTACTGAACATAACCTGCCGTAATCCAATTAAAGGTATAAGGAATACTGCCACCGGTAAAGGTAATCAAGCTATAATTAAATAAAAACGGAGCTACTCCGCTAATGGAAGTGGTTATATTTCCCGACAACTGAGAAGTGGCGGAAAAAGATCCTACCGTTCCCGAAGTAACACAGGTACAACCGCTTGTGGTAGTGGCGGTAACTTGGTAAACACCGGGAATCAAATTGTTTTGTGTGCTGCCTACACCCGGCATAGGACCATTAGGCCCGCTCCAATGATAAGTCAGAAATGCGCCGCCGCCTGTAACACTTACATTTGCCGAGCCGGTAGCTGTTCCTGCACAACTGGCAGGATTGGTTGTCATGTTGCAGTTAATAGGCGGTGGTTGGGTAAGGGTAACAATGTTTTGACCGCTACAACCAATGGCATCGGTTACTGTAACACTGTACTGTCCGGCAGAAAGTCCGTTTAACAGATTGCTTGTTGCTCCGTTTGACCATAAATAGGTAAAGGGTGGAACGCCTCCTATGCCTACTAAGGCTGTAATAATGCCGTTGGAACCGCCATTACAAGTCAGGTTGTAAGCACCATAGTTAGCTGTACTCAATATAATAGTGATGGGCGGAGCAACACTGATGGTGAAAGAACAGGTGGCGGTGTTGCTGCTTCCATCAGTAACGGTATAGGTAACGGTATTGATGCCTTGGGACATAAAAGCCCCCGGCGTTTTATTGGCAACTACTCCGCTCACCACACAAGCATCGTTGTATTGGGGTAAAGGCCAGGTGGGGTAGTTGGTACAAGAAACCATGTTTGGCGGACAGGTAATGGTTGGAGGTTGATTATCCACTACCGTTACCGAAAAAGTACAAGTTGTTGTATTACCACCGGAATCGCTTGCCGTATAAACGACAATGGTTGTTCCTGTATTAAAGGTGCTGCCCGAAGGGATGGATGGGGTTACGGTAACAGCCGAACAGTTATCGCTGGCAAATGGGGTATTCCATGTTGCTATGGCGGTACAAACGCCTGCCGGTACATTTGTTGAGATATTGGGAGGGCAGAAAGGCATTACCGGTGGAGTCGAATCCTGTACGTTGACGGTAAAGGAACAGGTGGAAGTATTCCCCACCGCATCGGCAGCCGTATAGGTAACAATGGTCTGGCCGATTAAATAAGCTCCGCTGGCGTTGGCGGTGCCGGTCAAACTATTGGTCAGCGTGGTGGATGAGCAATTGTCGGAGGCGGAAGCCAATGGAACGACAACCACCCCAAAACAATTCGTGCCGGTTAAGACTTGTGAGATATTTGCAGGACATTGAACAAGCGGCGGCTGTGTGTCAATGACCGTGATGGTAAACGAACAACTCACCGTATTACCCGCAACATCGGAAGCGGAATAGGTAACCACCGTTGTACCAAGCGGGTAAATACTGCTGGCGTTGGGGGCATTCGTATAGTTATTGGTAAAAGAAACAGTGCTGCAATTATCGCTCACTTGTGGTGGCGTTATCAATACCGCTGTATTGCAAGTAGTGGGCGAAGTACTGACTGTTCTGTCTTCGGGGCAAACAATAATGGGCGGTTGGGCATCGGTAATCGTTACGGTAAAGGAGCATGTAGTGGTGTTACCCCATGAATCAGCGGCTGTATAAGTAACTGTGGTCGTTCCGGCATTGAAGGAACTGCCGGATGGATGGGATACGTTGCTGATGTTTACCGCACTGCAATTATCTTGTGGAGTAGGACTTGTCCAATTGACGATTGCCGTGCAATTTACCGTAGTCGTTTGGTTCAAATTGGCAGGGCAAATCATTGTGGGAGGGGTAACATCGGCAAGCGATACTGTAAAGCTGCATGTAGCGGTATTACTCCAAATATCTGTTGCCGTATAAGTAACGGTGCTTGTGCCCAAGTTAAAAACAGCACCGGAAGTGAAATTGGAATTGACCGAACCAATTGCACAATTGTCCGATGCCGAAGGTGGAGACCAAGTGATTGCCTGCGTGCAACCGGAAGCATTGACCGACACATTGGAAGGGCAAGTGATGGTTGGGGCTTGGGTATCGGTTACGGTGATGGTAAATGTACAGGTGGCGGTGTTCCCGCTTATATCGGTGGCGGTAAAATTTACCGTCCTCACACCAACCACATAGAAACCGGAGGCACTTGGCACGCCGGTAACGTTGTTGCTAAGGGTGATGGTGGTGCAATTATCGGTTGCAACGGGAAGGGGTACGATTAAATTTGTTCCACACACATCTAAACTATTAGTAGCGTTAATGTTTGCAGGGCATTGGATAGTCGGTACTGTTACATCGGAAATACTTACCGTGGCTTGGCAAGTAGAAGTATGACCAACCCCATTGGCAGTGGTCAGTGTAACGGTGTTATTCCCGATATTGGCACAGGTAAAGCTATTGGGGGCAACCGACAACGGGGTTATCGCTCCGCAAGCATCGGAACCGCCGGCAAATACATGGGCAGGAAGAATATTCGCATTACCCGAAGCATTTAGATTAACCGCAAAATTTTGACAAACATTAATGGGCGGCGGGTTAAAGGCAATATTCACCGTAGCTTGGCAGGTTGCAGTATTACCCGAAGTATCGGTAACCGTCAACGTAACGGTATTATTCCCAACATTGGCGCAACCAAAGGCATTTGGCAATACAGTCAGATTGCTGATTTGGCAATTATCGGTGCTGTTGTTGTTGATTTGGGCAGAGGTGATAGAAACGTTACCGGTTAAATCCAACACAACGTTAAGGTTTTGACAAAGTGCCACCGGAGGTAACACATCCGACACATTGACCACCGCCTGACAAGTAGAAGAATTACCGGACGTATCCAAAACAGTCAGTGTTACGGTATTAGAACCGGTATTGGAACAGGTAAAAGTGTTGGGTTGAACGCCAATGGATGCTATCAGACAATTGTCGGTACTGCCATTGTTGATTTGGGCGGCGGTTACCGTTGCATTACCTCCTGCATTCAAATTGACATTTTGGTTTTGACATTGGGCAACCGGATGGATGTTATCGTTTACCGTAACCGTAGCCTGACAGGTGGACGTATTCCCTATGATATTACTGACCGTAAGGGTTACAGTATTGATGCCTAAATGGGCACAGGTAAAAGCATTGGGGGAAACCGATAGCGGGCTGATGCCTCCACATTCGTCGTTATTTCCGATAAATACATCGTTGGGAGTAATCGAAGCATTACCTGTTCCCGAAAGTGAAACAGTGATGTTTTGACAAAGCTCGTCGGGTTGGGCGGTAAACACCACGAACACACTTGCCTGACAAGTGCCGGTATTACCCGATGTGTCGGTTACAGTCAAGACGACTGTGTTATTCCCGATATTGGCACAGGTAAAAGTATTTGGCAACACATTTAGATTGCTGATGGCACAGTTATCGGTGCTGCCGTTGTTGATTTGGGAGGGCGTAATAGCCGCATTTCCCGTCAGGTCTAAGTCTATGGTGATGTTTTGACAAATAGCTGTAGGGGGCAAATTGTCGGTTATGGTTACGATGGCAGAACAAGTGGAGCTATTACCCGATGCATCATTTACTGTAAGGACTACTGTGTTTTCACCAAGATTTGCACAGGTAAAGGCATTGGGGAAAACGCTTAGGCTGCTGATAGCGCAATTGTCGGTACTGCTGTTATTGATTTGAGCGGCAGTAATAGAGGCATTACCTCCTACATTGAGGCTAACGGCAATGTTTTGACATTGAACAACAGGCGGTAAATTATCGGCTATCGTTACATTGGCTTGGCAGGAAGAAGTATTACTCAAAATATCGTTTACCGTAAGGGTAACAACATTATTGCCGATATTAGAACAGGTAAAACTATTCGGAACAACAGAGATTGGACTAATGCCTCCACAATCATCCGTACTACCAATAAACACATCACTCGGCAGTATCGTTGCATTACCGCTTGGCGACAAAAAGACGGTGATGTTTTGACATAGCTCATCGGTTTGGGCGGTAAAGACTACAAAAACATTGGCTTGGCAAGTTCCGGTATTTCCCGATGTATCGGTAACAGTCAGTACAACCGTGTTATTCCCGATGTTGGCACAGGTAAAAGTATTGGGCGAAACGCTCAGGTTGCTGATGGCACAATTATCGGTACTGCCGTTGTTGATTTGGGCGGGAGTAATAGCGGCATTTCCCGTTAAGTCTAAGTCAATGCTGATGTTTTGACAAGTTGCTGTGGGGGGTAAGTTGTCGGCTATGCTAACATTGGCAGAACAGGTAGCGGTATTACCCGATACATCGGTGGCGGTCAAGACAACGGTGTTTTGACCGATATTGGCACAGGTAAAGGCATTGGGCAATGCGGTCAAATTGTTGATGGCACAATTGTCGGTGCTGTTGTTGTTGATTAGGGCGGCGGTGATGCCGGCATTACCCAAACTGTTTAGATTGACCGCAATGTTTTGACAACTCATTACCGGCGGCAGGTTATCCGAAACGTTTACCGTAGCTTGGCAAGTAGATGTATTACCAACCGCATCTATCGCACTAAGAGTTACCACATTCGTTCCGATATTGTCGCAAGTAAACGCATTGGGCAAAACCGTTTGCGGAACAACGGTAAGGCAAACATCTGTGCTGCCGCTAAAAATTTGATTGACCCCGATAGTCGCAGTACCAACTGCATTGAGGTTGACGCTAATGTTCTGACAAAGCGGCGTGGGCGGATTTTGAAATCCTACCGTTATCGTTGCCTGACAAGTGGCGGTGTTTCCTGCAATATCGGTAACGGTCAAGGTGGTCGTGCTTTGCCCCAAGTCTATACAGGTAAAGACACTCTTTGAGAGGGCGAGGTTGGTGATGCTGCAATTATCGGTACTGCCGTTGTTGATTTGGGCAGGCGTGAGCGATGCCGTTCCACTTGCATTTAAAAAGACCGTAGCGTTTTGACACACGGCAACTGGCGGGGTAATATCCGTAACGGTAACAGTTGCTTGACAGGAAGCAGAGTTGTTTGCCCCATCGGTTGCGGTTAAGGTAACCGTATTTTGCCCAAGATTGGCACAAACAAATGTATTGGGCAATACACTGAATTGGACAATCCCACAATTATCGGAACTGCTATTGTTGATTTGTGCGGTGGTGATACTCGCATTACCTCCGGCGTTCAAACTAACGGTGATGTTTTGACATTGAGTGCTGGGCGGCAAATTGTCGGTCAGGGTAACAAAGGCACTGCAATCTGCCGTGTTTCCCTGTGTGTCCTGAGCCAAAAGCGTAACTGTATTAACCCCCACATCGGCACAGGTAAATTGATTGGGAGTTACCGAAAGCAAGGAAATGGGCGCAAAACAACCATCCGAAAAATCGAACACATCGAAAGCCCCGATGGAAGCCGTTCCGGAAGCATTTAAAACAATACTGACATCTTGGCATTGAACAGTAGTGGGCAAGGGGTCAACGACCGTTACGGTAAAACTGCAAGTGGTGGGTACTTGGGCATCCAAAAGGGCATAGGTTACAGTGGTTGTTCCTACCGGATAAACGGCACTTGCATTTTGGGTTTGAGTATAATCGTTGGTAAAACTATAGAATGAACAATCGCCTATGATAGTCGGCAAGGGAATGCTAACAAACGCTTCACAATCACTAAACAAGGCACTTTCTGTTTGGTTGGGCGGGCAAGAAAGTGTGGCGGGCGGCGGCAATCCTAAATAATTCACTTGCACACTCAAATTACCCGTTGCCCCTTCAAACCCATCGGTTTGGAGATAATAGGTAATCCCCTGCGCCAAACAAACCGGACTGAGCAAAGCACCAAGGCTTTGCGTGGTGCTGCCGTTGTCGTTAGCGGCTATGAGCAAGGCGTTTCCGTTTAAAATATTGGTACAAGAAGCGGCATCGTAAAGGGCAACCTGCACATTATATCCATAACCATCAAAGGCATAATAGCCCGAAAGAGTAGGGGTAAATTTAAACCAAAGCGAGTTTTCTAACCCATTGGACGAACACCATCCGTTTTGAACATTACATCCCAAACCGGGCGGCGCAGGCTCATTCAATTGAGCGGTTGCATCGAGATTGGTAAACGTGCCATTCAAACCAAGATTTAGGACGATGGCATCGCAAACATTGTCATTAGGCGGGCGGGTGAAAAAACTCAACGGGTTGGAATTGAAACTATAAAAACTGCCGCAAACCTGACGGACATAAACATCGTAAAAAGTAAGGGGAGATAAGCCGGAAATACTACCCGTTGTGCCGGAAACCACCACCACCGTACCACCCACGCCGGGACTTGCACCGGAACCGGGGGTAAAATCAGAAGGCCCGTATTCAATAATATAAGTACCGCCACAATTGGCACAAGAATAACTAATCGTGGCAGTGGTCGCTCCATAGTCGGTAATGGCAAAAGCATAGGGAGTTTGACAACCTGCGGGAGTCCAAGTAAAGGTACGACCAACAACAGGGGGAGTTGCCGAGTTAATCATCGTACATCGGGAAGTATTGGCAATACCTGCCGAAGTACTGTTCCAATTATGAGGACTAACCGTGCGGCGGTTGTTATAGTCGGAACCGGTAAAACCGCCCAATCCCACATCGGCAGTATTGGAGGTGCTGTTAAACCCCATCGTGCCATAAACCACCGCTATTGATTGGTTATTCTCGTTCAATCTTATTTGAAAATTCAAGTTCATACCCGTTTGCAACCCAACGCGGTAATTGGTCCATTGTATCACACAAACCCTATTGGGAGCAGTGCCAATGGTTTCGATGCGAATTTCGGAACCCGTCTGACCTTGTAAATTTGCTCCCACACCGGCAATACGGCTTCTAAGATAACTTGGAGTGATAAAAGCAGACGACGAAAGCGGCGTGGCGATGGCAGTAGAAGCCATATTGACCCCCAAACCCGTGGTGCCCAAACTTATCCAACCCTTCGTATGCACCCCTACTTTATCGTACAAAATCCCATTGTAAGCCAAATTGAACCCAATCGGAAATCCCGGCCCGGTATCGGTGGTGCCGCCCCCAAGAATAGACGGGTCAACAAAACGTTGCGTGTTATTGGCCGTAGTACCCAATACCGTTCCGCCCGTGATGGGCGTATAAGTGCCTGCGCTTTGAGAAAAATTAAATAAACTTACCTGTGCCATTGCAGGTTTTGTACAAAACCAAAACCCGATGACCAATAGCAGGGTAATATATGATGGCGTATAAGGTGTTTTCATAGGTGTAGGGGTTTTTAATGGTTAACGGATAGTGGTTAATGGTTAATGGCAGAAAGTCTAATATCTAATATCTAATGTCTAATATCTAATGTCTCACATCATAACTCATAACTCATAACTCATAACTCTTCCTCCACATTTTCATTCAAACAAAACTACACAAATAAACCCGATATTGGGCTGATTGTTGGTGATGTTTTTGTTATTTTTTTGGAATGAACAAATTTGAGGGAGCCGGTAAAAGGTCAATTTGGGGGAATTCAAACGGTCAAATGATCTGTTTTAATCCTTTTGTCTGAAAAGATGGATGGTGGTTCGGTTCATTCCATCGCTGTCACCCAACAAGCCCATTCCCGTTTTCAAAGTCAAACTAAGAAACTGAGCGAAAAATCCTGTTCCTTGTTACAATGCCCTTAGACCTCCTACTGCGGACGCCCTTCCCAATCAAACCCCCTCAAATGCCGTAGGCAGAAAACCACAGCTGATTTTGGAAATACCCCAATAGAGTAGGAGACAAAGGTGATAATTTAACTTGAAATTATTCGCCTTTGTCGTCCTCTCACACCACCGTATGTACTTACGTGTACGGCGGTTTCCTTAGAGTGGATTACGATGCCACCTTTTGTAGGCTTTGAATAGGTTGTCGGTGGAAGTAACCTTCTCTAACAACCCTCTCGTTTGATTTCGTTCTTCTTCGCATAAGGAAAGCCACGCTGTCCCACTCTTTTCATACCATACGGGTAGGTCCGTAGTGAATAGGTCAACGCTATAGGGGCGTTCTTCCTGTCCCGCAGGTTTCATCCGTCCGCTCGTTTGTTTCTTGTCCTTTCTCATTGGCTTTTACCTTTCTAAAAAAAAACTCCTCAACTCTAAAGATTCGACCCTTCGCTCCACCCCCATTACAGGAGCTTCCTCACTACTATGGTCTCGGCTGACTTCTGTGCCTAACGCTCTGCTATGCCTGTTCGCTCGTCGTCGCCTCGGCTGTTCGGTACAGACCTCCTACGGTAAACTCATTACACTTTCTCAACAACTGCCATCATTTACTACCCTTGTTTTACGTTCAACTTCGGGCTTCGCAATCCAATGCTCGCTAACCCACAAGGTAAGCCTTCTATGATGTTCCTGTTCGTGCAGGCCTTGATTTGTCGCTCCACTTTACAGTGGTTTCCTTCAGATCCCACCTCGCGATGGACACCCTTGCCTTTGACTAACACTTCCTGTTGACCGGCGTGTTCGGGACTTTCACCCTATAGTATAATGGTATGTGTAGCGCACAAAAATAATGATTCTGGGGCATCCCAGAATCATTTTGGCACGTTCTAAATTCATTCCGGGATGTCCAATTTTCTTCCCGGGAGGTCCAAAATTCGAGGAAAATAGCCATTTTTAGGAGGGGAAACGCACCGCCCCCGAAGTTTCCCTAGGGCAACTTCGGGGGCGGTGGAACTGAAACTTTTAATCTATCAACCAAATAACGAATAGATGCACATTTTTGAAAAATCCCATTTTTTCTAAGCCACACATTTACATACTTACCCCACATTTATGAACATTCTTCAAAAGTCCGGTACTTTTCTCAATCCTACGGGTACTTCTCTATATTTTACAATTTGAGTTGGGATTACCATAGTCCTAAACCCCAAAAAACGTTATTTAATTTGGTAAATGAGAAGGGTTTAACAGAGGCGATCAACTAAGAGACAGCTTATTTAAATCGTAGAACTGTTGTACAAGAATTTATTATTACTTTTGAGGGCTAAGAGCAACCGCGCCTTTAGAATTGACAGCCAGCTACCGTACTGTAATTAATCTTACAAGTAGTTTTTAATCGTCAATGAATAAATGATTGGCGATGATTTTAAATCGGGATTTACCAACTAAAAAACCAAATAGCTAAAACAATGAAAACATTAAAATTAGGTGTATTCTCAATGAGTTTAAGCGTCAAAAACATTCATGCTTCCAAAGATTTTTATGAAAACCTCGGATTTTCGGTTTTTGGCGGAGACATTAAACAAAATTGGCTAATCATGAAAAATGAAAATACCATTATTGGCTTATTTCAAGGAATGTTTGATAAGAATCTTTTGACCTTTAATCCGGGTTGGGACGAAAATGCAAAAAACTTAGATGACTTTGACGATGTAAGAGTCATTCAAAAACATCTGAAAGAAAAAGGCATTAGTTTAGAAAGCGAAGCAGATGAAAATACAAGCGGCCCTGCTAGTTTTGTAGTCGTTGACCCGGACGGAAATCAAATCCTTTTTGACCAACACCGGTAAAAAGCTGCAGTTATTCAAAAAGATTAAGGGTTTTTTATCCTCTACCTATAATTTTAGCATCATGCAGCATTAGTTAATTGTGCTGCCTCCTCCTATCATTACAAAGCCTGCCCAATGTTTGGGTGCGACTAATTTTCCATGAGTCATCGTTCGTTTTGCTAGGTAGAACATTTGAGCATAAGTAACCGGTTTTGCCTTTGGGTCAAGGATTTGCTCGAATAGCAATTTGGAGAATTAGGGTGTAGAGATATAGACAATGAGTATGGCATGATTACCTTATAGGTTAGCGACCTTTCATTAATAAAATAAAAATGTGAGAGAAAGTCGAAAAAACTGCTGATTATTTTTCTTGAAAACAAATAATAGAGGGAAGAAAATAAAATGGGGTTTGTAGTGATGCCCTAACTTGTTTGTTCCCAAATTCGGCCGCTTGAAAACGCTATTCGCTTATAATAGCCTTTCAAGCGGTTTTTTTATTGCATTATTTATCAAAGAGAACAGAACATTTTAAATAATCAGCAGTTATAGCAGTTTGCCAAACCTATGCTACATCTAATCATATACTGATTTAGCTCCGCAACGAAAAAAAGGAAATGTACTAATAGCATTTGACTGCCATTTCAATATACCGGCTTTCGGTTTTAGTGTTATGATTATCGCCCAAAAAACTTATTTTTGTGCCGGTATTTAAACTTCAACTCTCAATTTTTAAAAGCAATGACCGAAATTAAATTTGGCACAGACGGTTGGCGAGCGATTATTGCCGATACATTCACCAACGACAATGTTGCAAGAGTAGCCACGGCAACTGCAATTTGGGTGAAAAAACATTACCAACATCCTTCAGTAGTGGTTGGGCATGATTGCCGTTTTGGCGGTCGTATGTTTGCACATTTAACTGCCCGTATTTTGTGTCAACATGGGGTGAAGGTGTTTTTAGCTTCCGATGATTTTGTTTCGACCCCCATGATTTCCTTGGCAACCCTCAAACATGGAGCAAGTGCGGGAGTGATTATTACCGCAAGCCATAACCCTCCCGACTATAATGGTTTTAAAATCAAAGCACATTTTGGAGGACCTGCCCTACCAAGTTCTATCAAAGAAGTGGAAGCACTCATTCCTGCTGAAGCGGCCGTTTTACCTGCTACCTTGAAAGAATATGAAAACCAAAACCTGCTTGTCTATACCGCTTTGGAAGATATGTACATCGAACAGGTTGAAAAAAATTTTGACTTAGCCGCTATTAAAGACTCCGGTATTCAAGTGGCATTTGATGCCATGTATGGAGCCGGTCAAAACGTGATGCGCCGTCTTTTCCCCGATGCCGCCCTTTTGCATTGCGAATACAACCCTTCGTTCATGGGTCAAGCACCCGAACCGATACATAAAAACCTGACCGAGTTTTCAAACTTTATTGCCCAAAATGAGCACATCCAAATAGGGATTGCCAACGATGGCGATGCCGACCGCATTGGTTTGTACGACAGCAAAGGTAATTTTGTCGACTCACACCATATTATATTGCTCCTCATTCATTATCTCCATCATTACAAAGGACAAAACGGTAAAGTCGTTTGTGCCTTTTCAGTGTCCGACAAGTTCAAGATGCTTTGCGAGCACTACAACTTGCCCTATCAAGTAACGAAGATTGGGTTTAAGTACATCGGAGAAATCATGGTTCAACCCGGTGAAGATGTGTTGTTGGGTGGTGAAGAGTCGGGCGGAATTGCGGTAAAAGGTCATATTCCCGAGCGCGATGGAATATGGATGGGGCTGTTGATACTGGAGTTTATGGCCAAAACCGGTAAAACCCTTTTCCAATTGGTGCAGGAAGTTTATGATATTGTAGGCTCGTTCTCCTACGACCGGAATGATCTTCATTTAACCGAAGCCCTCAAACAATCTATCTTGGCCGATTGCGAAAAAGGGACATACAAACAGTTTGGTAAATATACCGTTGAAAGAATAGAAACAATTGATGGGTTTAAATTCCACCTCAGCCATGATGCAGTGGTCATGATACGCCCTTCCGGAACTGAACCTTTGTTGCGAGTCTATGGTGAAGCCCCTAATGCTGCTGCTGTTGTAGATGTTTTGGAAGCCGTAAAACGAGTGATTTTACCCTAACCGAAAGTGATAAAATGAACCCTATTCCTCACTTTCCATCGAGAATAAATGCTGTAAGGCAAGGCACTTTATTATGGGCTTCCCTTGTAAGTTTAATGCTTTCGGTTTTGTTGGTTACGGAGTCATGTTTGCCAGGGAACAATCAAAAACAAACAAACAATCAATTGAACGAGAATCCTACTTTGGCAACTACTAACGAAGGTCAAAACATTGGAACTAACAAGGCAGATACAGTTAAAGCAAACAATACAACCACTACTCTGGAAAACATTGCACCTAAACCGCCCAACAATCCTGTAGTTCCACAGCCCCCCACAACAAACGCCCCTCGCGAAACAGCCCAATCAACTCCCTCCTCTATAGAATCAAACAATAGCAGTTTCAGCTATCCTTGGTTAACGGGTTATAATGCATCTAATTCGCTCGAAAACCGCATTGCCCCTCCCGAAGGGTTTAAAAGAACATCGGTAACAGCAAACTCTTTCGCCGATTGGTTGAGAAGTTTACCTTTAAAATCCGGTAATCCTGCTGTCATTCTCTACAACGGCTCGCAAAAACCCAATCAATCCGTTCACTATGCCGTTTTTGACATAGATGTAGGAAAAGAAGACTTGCAACAATGTGCCGATGCGGTGATGCGGCTTAGGGCGGAATACCTTTGGGATAGAAAACTATACGATGACATCCATTTCAACTATACATCGGGCGATAAAGCCGATTATAGTCAATGGCGCAAAGGATACAGACCTGTTGTATCAGGCAACAATGTGAGTTGGCAGAAAAAAGAAGATCCCACGAACTCTACCTCTTACGCTTCGTTCAAACAATACATGAAGCAGGTGTTCACCTATGCCGGTACTTTGTCGCTAAGTAAGGAAATGAAAAGCGTTACAGATGTCAATCGCCTCGAAGCAGGTGATGTGTTTATTAAAGGCGGCTCGCCCGGACATGCGGTCCTAGTTTTAGATGTCGCCACCAATGCAAACGGTGAAAAGGTTTTCCTATTGGCACAAAGCTATATGCCGGCACAGGACATTCATGTCCTCATCAACCCCAATAATGTGTCACTAAGTCCTTGGTACAACACGTCTGAAGCCATTGAACTCAATACGCCGGAATGGAATTTTAATGCGAACAGCCTTAAACGATTTGCCGACTAAAAGCATAAAAACATTTCAAATGATACATCAATGGAAGCTAAAACCTTTTTCTGCACTAACGCCTTATGAACTGTATGAGGCTTTAGCCTTGCGGCAGCTTGTTTTTGTGGTAGAGCAAAATTGTGTTTTTATAGACACTGATCAGATGGATTTCGATTCCTATCACCTGCTTGGGTATAATGAAAACGGTAAAATGATTGCCTATTCGAGAATACTTCCGCCCGGATTAGACTTTCCCGAAACGTCTATTGGCAGGGTTGTTACACATCCTGACACAAGAGGAACAGGAGCAGGTAAATTACTGATGCAGCAATCCATTCAACGCCTGCAACAGCTTTTTGGAGACGTGCCTATCAAAATAAAAGCTCAATATTATTTGCTTAAGTTTTACCAATCCTTCGGGTTCGTGGTTCAGGGAGATGTCTTTTTGGAAGACGATATCGAACACATTAAGATGGTCAGGCCGGGTGCTGAACAGCGTTATTGATTAAAGACATTACCGTGTTTTTTAAGCCTTATTTAAACCAAGTTGCAAACCAAAGCGTTAATAACCCAAATCTTTTTTAGCTTTTTACTTTACACACCCCATAACGATTCTATAATTATGTATCCACTTCATCTCACTGCCCCCATGAAAGCCGACTTGGTAGATGTGGGCTTTATTGATCTTGACACCCCCGAAATAGTTGACGAGGTGATTACGCAAAGCGAAGGAACTTTGTTTGTTGTGATTAACTCTGTTTGTGGATGTGCGGCAGGTAATGCTCGTCCCGCCGCTAAAATGGCGATGCAATATGCCAACAAAAAGCCCGACAAAGTAGCAACCGTATTTGCAGGAGTTGACTCTTTGGCTACCAATCAAGTGCGCAAATACACCCTTCCTTATCCTCCCTCTTCCCCTTCTATGGCGTTGTTCAAAGACGGTAAGTTAGTGCATTTTATCGAACGCCACCAAATTGAAGGCGTTCCGGCACAACAACTTGCCCGAAAACTTTTAGAAGCATTTGAAGAGTATTGTTAAGTAGGAATAATCAAGAAAGGGCATCGGATAGCTTTGCAAACATGCAAACATCCGGTGCCTTTTTTATTTGGTAATAATCGAAGCGCAAAGGGTTTTATCCAAATGCAAACAATCTTTTCCCGCCCTAATGTTATCACTTATCTTCTTAAAACCCGCCTGTAATCTGTTCAACAAAATTTATTGCTAATGAGGGTTTAAATGCAAGGGTAAACACGATGCCGAATATCGCTCCGTAGAAATGTGCATTGTGTCCGATATTGTCGTTTGCATTGCGGGCTGCGTAATAGGAATAGGCCAAATATAACACGCCAATGATGACTGCTTTAATGGGGATAAAAGGAAAGAAAATAAAATTGAGGTCTGCCCATGGGTTGAACAGAATAAAGGTAAACACGACCGATGAGACCGCTCCCGATGCTCCTAGACTTGCATAGTAGGGATTGTCTTTGTGTTTAAAGTAACTATACATTTCGGAAGTAATCAAACCACCCATGTATAGTAAAACGAACAACATGTTGGCAAATTTACCAAAAGTGGCTGCATAATATTGTTCGACAATGCTCCCAAACTGATAGAGGACAAACATGT
The DNA here is from genome assembly GCA_937907475.1 of uncultured Bacteroidota bacterium. GTDB lineage: Bacteria > Bacteroidota > Bacteroidia > Chitinophagales > UBA2359 > UBA2359. The sequence goes on from CALCIK010000149.1 coordinate 27,916, forward strand.
TGAACAACAAGTGCATCCAATTGGCATGTATCAATCCGGAACTGATAAAGCGGAAATACTCATTTGTGCGTTTGATGGTGTAAGGAGAGAAGATAAGTTTTTGACGCAAAGTATAGTTGGAGAAAGCAAGGTACGAGGTAATACAAGTAATCACGACTAAAAGGATGGTAAACATTATGGTGCTGTTTGCGAGGTAATGTGAATGGTGCGCTAAGGTAGCAAAAAGGATTAGAACAGTGAATTGGTGAACAAAGAACAGTGTATTCTTAAAACGGTTTATGTTTTACCACACTTTATCCGATAAGGCTCACTAAACCTTTTACATTATTGCAACCTTTAGCGGCTAAACGCTATCTTTGCACCATGAAATCGCACTTGATAGCTCCTTCTATGTTGTCGGCAAACTTTGCCAACCTGCTTCCCGATATTGAAATGGTCAACCGTAGCGAAGCCGATTGGTTTCATTTGGATGTAATGGACGGGCAATTTGTTCCCAATATCTCTTTCGGGTTTCCGGTGTTGCAGGCGATGAAAAAACATGCCTCGAAACCGTTTGATGTGCATTTGATGATTGCCCACCCCGATAAATACCTTCAACAATTCCAACAAGCCGGAGCGAATATCTTAACGGTACACTACGAAGCTTGTACTCACCTTCATCGCACCATTCACGCCATCAAAGAATTGGGGATGAAAGCCGGTGTTGCTCTCAATCCGCATACCCCTGTTTACTTCTTGCAAGATATTCTTGCGGATGTGGACTTGGTTTGTCTGATGTCGGTTAATCCGGGATTTGGGGGACAGAAGTTTATCCGTCATACCTTGGTTAAGATACGTCAATTGAGGGAATTGATTGACCAAACACAATCAAATGCTTTGATAGAAATTGATGGTGGGGTGGATTTGGGTAATTACCAAACCCTGCTTGATATCGGAGCTGATGTATTGGTGGCAGGCAGTGCGGTTTTTAATACCCCTGACCCACAAGCTACAATTGCTAAACTTAAATCGGCAAACAAGAACGTTACAGTTTAACCTTTGATGCTTGCTGCCATTCGTTTATGATTTTCAACCAACTAACTTTATGCCCTTTCGCCCAATTATAGCAAGCATTGCGCTGTTGCTTGCCTCCTTGTTTACCTTTGCCCAAGATTCGCCTTATGTTTATGGACGTGTTACTAACCATGTTGGGCAGTATATGTCAGGGGTGAATGTCTATTTTTCTGCCAGTAATGTTTATGGGACGATAACAGATGCCAATGGGTATTACAAAGTGTTTGTGCCCAAAGAACAAATCCTGACCATTCGCTTCAGTTTTACCGGATACAAGACAGAAGAGGCACAGTTTTGGCTGGAGTACGGTCAACTCAGAGAAATAAACGTCGTGCTTTACCCCGATGACAAGTTGCTCGAAACTCAAATCATCACGGCTAAAAGTCGCAAAGCAAGTGCTATCACTAAACTCAACCCAAAAGACGTTGAGGCGATTGCAAGTGTTACAGGGGGGATTACCCCTATCCTTCGCACGATGCCCGGCGTGGTTTCTAACAATGAATTGAGCCAACAATATTCTGTCAGAGGGGGGAACTTCGATGAGAACTTGGTTTATGTGAACGATTTTGAGGTTTACCGCCCTTTCTTGGTGCGGTCGGGACAACAAGAGGGGCTGGGTTTTATAAACACAGACTTGATTTCAGCCATCAACTTTTCTTCGGGCGGTTTTGAGGCTAAGTACGGAGATAAAATGTCGTCTGTCTTGGATGTTAAATACAAAAAGCCGACCGAATTTAGCGGCTCTGCTGAACTGAGTTTACTAGGTGCATCGGCACATCTCGAAGGCATCGGTCTTCACAAAAAACTGACTTTTATCGCCGGATTTCGTCAATGGTCTAACCAATATATCCTCAACGCATTGCCTACTCAAGGGCAATATCGTCCTTCTTTTACCGACTTTCAGACCTATCTTACCTATAAACCGCATATAGATTGGGAAATTGAGGCTATCGGCAACATTACCCGAAACCTTTACCGTTTCATACCCGTATCTTCCGAAACAAGTTTCGGCACTTTTAACGATGCACTGAAGTTGCAGGTTTATTTTGATGGTCAAGAGCGGGACTCTTATGAAACCTTTATGGGTGGAATAGCTGCTACTTATATCAATCCGAACAACAAGCTCCGTTTGAAATGGATGACCTCTGCCTATTCTACACAAGAGACGGAAGCCTTTGATATTATCGGTCAATATTACATTGGTGAGGTGGAAAAGAACTTGGGCGAAGAAGAATTTGGCGACATTACCCGCATTTTGGGCGTGGGCACTTATCACGATTGGGCAAGGAACAAGCTCAATGCGGTGATTGCCAATGCCGAACACCGGGGTTATGCCAACTTGAAAGGGAATTTTGTAACCTGGGGATTGAAGTATCAACACGAAGAAATTACTGACCAAATCAATGAGTGGTATCGAATCGACTCCGCCGGGTATAACCTACCGCAACTGCCGGATGAAGTGGTTTTGTCTGACCGATTGCGAACCAAATTTAACTTGTCTTCTAATCGCTATTCGGGTTTTGTGCAGGATGAATGGTCGTTGGGTCATAACTGGAACTTTACCGGTGGGGTACGATTTAATTACTGGGATTTGAATAAAGAGATGATTGTCGCACCGCGTTTGCAAATCTCTTGGAGTCCTTTGTTTAAAGCGGCTAACGATTCTACGCTTAAAACCGGCAGCCGTAACATCTCCTTTCGTTTGGCTACGGGGGCTTATCATCAACCTGCCTTTTACAGAGAGATGCGCAGCTTGACCGGGGAATTGAATACAGACTTGCTGGCGCAAAAGTCTGCTCATATTGTTCTTGGAACCGATTACAATTTCCTTATTTTTAACCGTCCTTTTAAACTGACTGCCGAAGCCTACTATAAGTATCTGTGGCAGTTAGTGCCTTACAATATCGAAAACGTGCTTATCCGCTATTTTGCCGAAAACTCGGCTACGGGATATGCGACCGGTATTGATATGCGCTTGTATGGCGAGTTTGTGAAGGGTACTGACTCGTGGATTAGTTTGTCGGTCATGCAAACGAAGGAGAATTTGAAGGGCGATAATTACTATCGCTATTTCAACGAAGAAGGCGAGGAGATTAACCCGCGTGTTAGCGGAGAAACCGCTACGGATAGTTTGCAAGTGGATATTGGTTTTGTGCCAAGACCTACCGATCAACGGGTTAACTTTGGCATGTTCTTCCAAGACTATTGGCCGACTAATAAAAACTTTAAAGTTCACTTAAGTTTACTCTTTGGTTCCGGCTTGGCTTTTAGTCCTCCCGGCTCACCTAAGCTGCGCAATGCGTTTCGTATTCCGCCTTACCGGCGGATAGACATTGGGTTTTCGGCGCAGTTGTTTGAACGGAATCGGCGCGAACTTCCCGAAAGAAGTCCGATGCGACATTTCAAGAGTATATGGGCATCGGTAGAGGTGTTTAACCTGCTTGGCATTAACAACACCATATCCTATAACTTCATCAGAGCACAAGACCTTGTGTTTGGCGTTCCCAACTACCTCACCGCACGCCGACTCAATGCACGTATCATTGTTAAGTTCTAACGCACGTTACTATCTGAACAACTATTGACCAAGTCTGTAAGATTTTTGGTTAAATCCCTACTATTGTAATAGTTTATGTAATTTTGCATTCAACCATCGCACAAAAGTGCCATTCCGATACCTAAACCGTTTAACGAACGAAATATCATGTCTAAAACTACTGAAGTACCTACACCGGACAAAAAACAAGCGAGAAAGAAATCCGTGAAACGGGAAGTCCTTGAACTCTTATTCATCGCCTTGGTGCTTGTGCCGTTGATCAATATCTTCTTGTTACAATCTTATGCCATTCCGACCTCTTCGATGGAAGGGACAATGTTGGTGGGCGATAAGCTGTTTGTCAGCAAATTGAGCTTTGGGCCGCGTGTTCCAATGACTCCTTTGGCGATTCCTTATGTACACAATTCTATTTTTGGAATGCCTTCTTTTACCACGCTCCTATCCCTTCCATACAAACGGCTTCCCGGTTTCGGGTCGGTCAAACGCGGAGATATTGTTGTGTTTAACTACCCGCCGGAGGTGGACAAAGACATTCCCGTTGATAAACGCACCAACTATGTCAAACGATGTGTGGCACAGGGCGGGGATACGCTTCAGGTGATTGATGGGCAGGTGTATATACAAGGTAAACCGTCCGAGAATAAGCCCGGATTTCAACATGCTTATATGGTGCGCGCAAGCAGCCCGTTTAATCCGAAGGTAAAAGAGAAAATGGGTATCAGCGAGGTGTTTCAGGGCAATGAAGTGGGCACTTATATCATGATGTTGAGCGAAGCTACTGCTGCCGAATTGAAGAAGATGGCAAACATTGACACTATTTACAAAGCCGTTAGACAAAAAGGAGAAGCCGACCCGCGTGTGTTCCCATTCGACTCTAAACTTTCTTGGAATATTGACAACTATGGCCCGATTTACCTCCCCAAAAAAGGCGATAAGATTACCCTGACCGAAGATAATTTCAGTATCTACGAAACGGCTATCAAAAAATACGAGAACAATCCCACCTTGGAATGGAAGAATGGGCAGGCTTTCCTTGAGGGAAAAGCCATTGCCGATTACCAATTCACGATGAACTACTACTTTATGATGGGCGATAATCGGCACAACTCTGAGGACTCCCGCTATTGGGGGTTTGTTCCCGAAGATCATGTGGTGGGTAAGCCTGTGTTCGTATGGTTGTCGAGCAATCCCTTCTTTAATATCCGTTGGAACAAGAGTATGCGCACAGTTGAATAACAAATAGCTTGGGTATCTCGATATTGCTTTATCTATTCCCTTGCTAATTCACTTCTGCCATACTTATTTCCTATCCATGTTTAAATCAACCCTTCGCGAGTGGTTTTGGGCTGCAGTGATTGCTGTCGGAATTACCATTGTTATCCGTACTTTTTTGCTGGAAGCCTACACCATTCCTACTTCTTCGATGGAGAAAACGCTTCTTGTAGGCGATTACCTGTTTGTCAATAAATTTTACTACGGAGTGCGGCTGCCCATCACGCCGGTTTCCCTTCCTTTTGCACATAACTCAATGCCGTTTGGGTTGGGTAAGTCTTATTGGGATGGATGGCAACTGCCTTACTATCGTCTTCCGGCTAGGCATCGGGTAAAGCGGCACGATGCCGTTGTTTTTAACTATCCCAAAGACCAAACCCGGCCGATTGACAAGCGCGAGAACTATATTAAACGCTGTATTGCCCTGCCCGCCGATACTTTTAGCATCGTGGACAGGAAGGTCTATATCAATGGCGTGGAAGATACGCTTCCGGCTTTTGCACAGTATAACTATTACGTGCGCACGAACGGAACGCCTATTGATAACCAAACATTCTTGAACTTGGACATCACCGAGGGCGGGCTGAGGGCAGAAACCGGGGATTTGTATGAGTATGCGCTGACCAATTTTGACCTCGAACAGGTGAAGCATATCGCCAATGTCAGCAAGATTGACACCATCGTGAGGGATAAGGAGACTTACTTGTCACACGAGCCGGTCTTTCCTCAAGACCCCGAGTATTTCCCTTGGAACATTGATAACTATGGACCTCTTGTGATACCTGCCAAAGGGATGACCGTGCCCCTTTCGATTGCTAACCTCTCCCTTTACAGTTACTTGATTGAGCATTGCGAAGGTAACGAGATTTCGTTATCGGGGGTCGAAATCAACATCAACGGCGAAATAGTTGACCATTACACTTTTAAGCAAAACTACTATTTTATGTTGGGCGATAACCGGCAAAACTCGTCCGATTCGCGGTTTTGGGGGTTTGTGCCCGAAGACCATATTATCGGTAAAGCGTTTATGGTGTGGTTGTCCATGAAACCCGGAACGGGTTTTCCCGATAACCTGCGTTGGAACAGGATACTTAAATGGGTGAAGTAGTTTTTTAGTGGTTAGTGATTAGTGTTTAGTGATAAGAGATTGATGTCTCATTGTTTATTGACCATTTATCGCTTGCGTTTTAATTCTTCCCTCGTGTCCTTTCCCCTCCCAAATGCAAGAACGTGTATCCTTCATCACCAATTTTGTCGAAACCTTTTTGGCAACGAGGAGGAGGCCTGTTCTTTGCCTTTTATCCATTAAAAAAGGCAGTCCAAACTTTGACTTGCACAACAAAGCTTGGAACTGCCTAACTATGACAAAATGACGTCTTCTTATTGTTTTACCACCTTCAGCGTTTGTTGCGCTTCGTTGGTTTGGAGGCGGAGGAAATATACTCCGGCGGGTAATTCGCTAACGTTTATTTGAATGGTATTCATGCCCGCTTGGGTTTGGAGGTGCTCAACCCGAAGCAATCTTCCCGATACATCGAATAGTTGTGCGTCCATCGGAACGGGTGTGACTGTGGTTAACCTAACTTCGAGCGTATTGCGAACGGGTACGGGTAAGATAGCCGTTACCTCGAAAGATAGGGCGTTGCGGTTCAGGGTGAGTTGACCGGCTATTTGGCTGTTGCCATCAAAATCTGTTTGGATTAACCGGTAATAACTCAAACCTTCAGGGGCATTGGCATCTAAATGGGAATACGTGTTTGGAGTGCTGCTGTTACCGGCTCCTATGATTTGGGCGATATTAGTAAACTGATAACCATTCATGGAGTGTTGAAGGATGAAGTAATGACTATTTACTTCGCTTGCTGTTGTCCAACGAAGTTGGTTACCATCGGGGGCAGCACTTCCTGTGAAGGAAAGGAGGCTTACCGGAACGGTGCAAAGGGCAAAACCGGTGATGCCTTCGACACAGCCGATACCATCGGTAACCAATATGCTGTAACCGATGCCTAACTCAAACGGGCCAAGTTCCAGGACGGTATTGGCAGCTACGCTATAAAAAAAGACATCGTTTACCGCTATCCCATAATCTACACTTGTATTTCCACCGCTTATCATTATCCTGATTGTATATGTACCGGCAGCACAGTCGTTTATCTCTTGCGTATTGATAACGATAGGTTCTTGGAGGTCGCACGGGTCTATGACCGGTTGTTCAACGGGCACATTGATGCTGAAACTCTCACCGTCTCCCAAAGTAACGGTTGCCGACATACCAAACTCGTTGACCCCTCCCATGATGTTAAAGCCCGGGGGCACGGTAGCCAAATCTATTTGAACGTAGTAGTTGCCGGGCGGGATAAACTCAAAATCGTAGTAGCCGTATTCGTTGGTAAACGTGGTGGACACGATTTCTTCCGTATCGGCATTGAACAATGTTACCCAGATACCTTCAATCCCTGCTTCGGTCAATTCGTCGTAAACGCCATCTGCGGTTTCGTCATTCCAAATTGCACCACCTAGGAAGGCAACGGGCAGTTCGACACAGGTAAATGTGCCGCTAAAAGTTACAGGGGCATTGGGGCATAGGTCGGTGGGGTCGTAAAGGGTAAAAGTAACGTCTGCGGTTTCGTCAAGGGCGAGGGTATAGGTATCGCCGGGGATATTTGCACCGCCGTTTAACGAATATTCGGCCAAAAATATCCCGCAGTAACCCTGTAACGAAACCGTACAACTCAATTCGTTATAGACTAAGGTGGCTCCTAAATTGAGTTCGGGCAAAACATAAACATAGAAAGTTACCGATGTTTCGGGACAATCATCGGTTGCGGGGATGAAGGCGGTATAGAGAAAGTTTGTGCCTTCGCAATCGGTGGTTGTTAAATTTTCAAGGTTGATGGCGATACCCGTTTCACCTGTTGACCATTGTATTTGATCTTCTAAAGCATCGGACACATTGACCTTTAGGGTTAATATTTCACCGGTACCGGGACACACGAGTGGGTTTGTATCACTTGCAGCCGTCAACTGTGGACATACGACCGGCGGGGGGCAGGTGTTTGTGTATTCAAAATTGGTGCTGCATCCGTTTTCGTCTGTTAACTCTACTACGTCTGTAACCCCTGATGGAACATTGAGGATTAAAAAGGTAACGGCATCAACTTCTATTACCGTGAAGCCTCCTAATGAAGCAAAGGTTAGCTCGGTGTCGCTTGGTACTCCGCAAACAAACAAAATATCATAAAATAAGCCATCGGCTGTGCATGTTATTGAGTTACCGAGCACATACGGCGCAAAGTTTTCGGTTACGGTAAAAAATGCGGTTTCGCTCTCGCATCCGTCTAAGTCTATGGCAATGGCAGTGTAGTTACCGGCCTCTTCGACTGCAAAATCCAATCCCGTTGCGACCAAATCACCCAGTTCGTTGTACCAATTGACTGTCAAATTTTCGTCAAACACAGTAGCGGTGATGATGGGCAGCGCAGCGCCGACACAAAATTCGGCATCGGCTACGATAGGTGCCGGGATTTCGGGACATTCTACAACGGGGACGTAGGTGTAAAAGCCGGATGGGTCATCTTCGGGAAAACAGGTATAAAAAGCTCCTATCACAGGGGCAAAGTCGGTCGTGCCGGAAAAAGTGCTGTATTGACAATTGGTGCCGTTGTCTATTTTTACCAATGACATATTCTCGGTCGAGCAATCGCCGTTTACCCAGCCTTCGCCCGGGTCAAAGCCTATTTGACCAATCACATCTACATTTGCAATACCATTGTTAAGCACTACGGCATCGTTGCCGTTGAACAGTAATTCGTTGGTGGTGAGATTGGGAGTAAGACCGGGCAGAGCAAAATCGGTATGACATACGGTATAATAACCATTTGCCAAAAGGATGCCCGATAAAGAAAAGGTTTCGTTTGGAATAGTGTTGCCGTTGTGGTAAACGCTGATGGTATAGGTTGAAAGGTCAATATCGGTGCCGGTTCCATTGTATATTTCCAAACATTTATTGAACGAACTTCCTTCGAGATAAGCCGAAAAAGATAGGTCGGCACAAGCAGAGGCGGCACTTTCTAACGCACCGGTGTTAATCCATTCCCGAATAAGGGCAACATCTTCGGGGCTAACTGTGGGTCCGCCAAAGGGCATGTCGGGCTTACCCGGGCAATTCTCGACCGTTGGGTCTATTTGCCAAACGATGGGACTGTCATCGGCATTAAACGGCACGATGGTGTTGCCACAATCGTTGCCGCCGGCAAGGATGCCTGTGTAGGTGGTGATGAAAAACCCGCTGGTACCGCCGTGGCAACCGTTGCATCCGTAGGTTGCGATGAAATTGGTAACATCGGGGGTGTAGTAATAGGGTTGTGCCTGCATGAAGTTGGCAAAGAGCAATAAACTGATACAACAGAGTAGTACTTTTTTCATAGTTTCAGCATTTTGTTGAGTTGATGATGTTAAATGATGTTTCAATGTAGGAATAATTGTGAAAAAGGAAATGTAATTGTAGATAAATGTTGCAAAAAAAGTTGTGGTTTTTACAAAAGATGGGGGAATTGTCAAAAAACCTTGAAAAATAAAGGGGCAACAATGCCATTTCACCCCCCTACTCTACTATTTTTAAAAAAAATACCCTTCGGGAATAAAGCTTTACCCTTGATGGTCTAAAGCCGTGTTAACATTTGATAACATTGTCCGATGCCGATTACCTTCATCAAATAATTCTTACCTTGTCAAACCATTCCAAAACGATAAAACACTGTAACTTTCCTATGAAATCTACCCCTTTACTGCTTGCGCTTGCAGTTTTGTTGATGGCTGCCACACTCGATTTGGCCGATTTGGATAACTATACCAATCAAAACCTGCCGGTTTATATTGTGAAAGACAATACACCACCCAACAATCCCATTACCGACATTGGGGCGACACTCGGACGGGTCATGTTTTACGACAAAAACCTTTCTGCGAACAACACGATTGCCTGTGCAAGTTGCCATAAACAACAGTTTGCATTTGGAGATACTGCCCGGTTGAGTTTAGGGCTAAACGGCGGGGTAACGGGGCGGCACTCGATGCGGTTGGTGAACTCGCGCTTTGGAATTGAGAACAAGTTTTTTTGGGATGAGAGGGCGACTTCGTTGGAAGACCAAACCACGCAGCCTATTCAAGATCATGTAGAAATGGGATTTAGCGGCACAAGCGGACAGCCCGATTTGGACTCGTTGATACGCAAACTCGAAAGCATTCCCTACTATCATACCTTGTTTACCATGGCCTTTGGCACGCCGCAAATCACCGAACAGCGGATGCAACGTGCCTTAGCACAGTTTGTACGAAGCATTCAGTCTTATGACTCTAAATTCGATGCAGGATTGGCGGCTACAAACAACCTCAATGCGCCATTTCCTAACTTTACCCCGCAAGAAAACGGCGGTAAAAATATATTCCTTGCCCCTCCTCCCGCAGGTGCCGGATGTCAAGGCTGCCACCAAGCTCCTGAGTTTGATATTGACCCCAATTCGCTCAACAACGGGGTGCTGCAAACGGCTGCTAATCCGGCGGTGTTAGACCTGACCAACACGCGCGCGCCTACGCTTCGGGATTTAATCAACCCCGATGGCAATACTAACGGCCCGATGATGCACAATGGCAACTTCCTGAGCCTTCCGGCGGTGGTGAACCATTATAACCTAGTGCCCCCAAACCCGAATAACAACAACCTCGACCCACGATTGGCAGGCCCGGGCGGAAACTTGCAACTGACTGCCGCCGAAATGAATAACCTCATTTTGTTTTTGCGTACTTTGACAGGCGTAAACGTCTATACCGACCCGCGATGGTCTAATCCCTTTGACGAGAATGGTAACCTCGAACTGTTGTACTGTGCGTTTACCCCAACCATCAACGGCAGCACCGAGATTTGCGATGGTAATACGGCTTCCTATTCCGTCCCGGCCGGACCTGCAGGCACGATGTATTATTGGACGGTCATTGGCGGTACGATATTGAATAATCCCCCCTATTCAAACTCTGTTCAGGTTCAGTGGACTGCCGCTAACCCCAACGCATCCATCACCGTTACGCAGTTTGAGCCTTAGATACCAAGATTACCCTCAAACCTTTACCTAACTATCATAATAGTCCGATGTTCAGCCAAATTTGCGCCGCATCGCAAGACTGCGATGTAAGTACCGGCGGCAAAATCTTTTGTGTCTATGGTTAGTGAATTGGTTTCGTTGGCTTGGGGGGTTCCTTTATATAGGGATGTTCTGTTTCGGCCGTCTATGGCGTATAGGATTAGGGATGAAATTTCGGTAATGGGGGTGGTGAAGGTGAAGGTAATGGCATCGGTAGCAGGATTTGGGTAGGCATTGAGCACGATTGCCGGCTTAGAATTTGTATTGGGTTGGATGCCTAAAAATACACCGTGTTCATACGCTCCTATATCGGGTATGATGTCGCGAGGAGTACCTAAAATGTCGGTTTCGGGTGCGTCCTCATATGTGCCGGCGTTAAGGGCAGGGCTGTTCATCTGCAAACGCAAGCCATCGTCTTCCGTAAAATAGATAAGGTCTTCCCCTTTGGGATTGGATATGTTTACAAATTCGGGATTTTGAGCAAACAAGTTTCCTTGAGCACTTACACCTAGATATTTATTGGGGGGGGTGTAAAGCGTACTGTCTAATTGAAGGATATTGTTTCGGAATGTGTTTGAAATGGTGGTTAAAAACAAGTCTGCATCTGTTAAACCTAACTCTGTAATCCGTTTATTATTCCAAAGGATATTGTTTGTAAAGATAATTGCCCCATTACTAACATATATTCCTCCGGCTTCGTTGTAAACATTATTACTAACAATGGTATTGTTGGTAATAGTGTTTGAAGAACTACTAATATACAAACCGCCGGCATACATTTCTGCATTATTATTAGAAACAACATTGTTGATGATTGAGCTTGTACCGTTAATTTTGGCTAAACCACCCCCACTAATATCGGCTATATTGTATGATATTATATTGTTTGTAATTTCGATTTCACTATTAGAACTGAAAAAGCCACCACCGAATTTTTTTGCATAATTATTGGTTATGGTATTGCTATCAATCTTTGTTGTTCCCTCAATAAAGTACATACCACCTCCATTATCATCGGTAGTGTTTCCTATAATTTCATTATTGGTTATATCCGATACTGAATATTCACAATGAATTGCGCCACCTCCTTTGATACCTATGTTTCCGATAAAGCTATTGTTTATCAATGTGCATTGAGTACCAAAAATTGCAATGCCTCCCCCTGTAAATGATGCTACATTGTTTGAAATAATGCTGTTTTTGATAAAAATATCTCGATGTATGTTATAGATTCCTCCTCCAAATTTTGCAGAATTATGGGCAATAAAGCAATTGGATATGGTTGTAATAACTTTTTGATTCAAAATTCCTCCTCCATTATGCCTTGTAATACCAACACTATTTACCAAATAACCTAAAGTATCAGTTGCATTTCCACCTTTGATGGTAAACCCATCTATCGTTACAGGCTCAAAACCAAAACTTATATCGCAATTCAATATGACATGGTAAACATTTTCGTTGTTATGGGTAATATCTAATTCGTTAAAACTTCCGATGACCACATCATCACCATTCAAATCACCGCTCAAAAAAGTGGTGTTACTACCAAAGTCGCGCTGGCTGATGTCTGTTTCAGTGCCGGTAAAATTGCCAAACAACTGTACTCCCGTCTGTATATAAAAGGTATAATAGCGCGGATTGACACATTCAAGGCACGCGGGTGGGTAGGCATTGGGCTTGTATTCCCCCGCCGCTACCCATACACTGTCGCCTATTGCAGATTCGTTTATCATCGTTTGAATATCATCTGAAGCATTTGCCCAACTGCTTCCATCGGCTGCGCCAGTGGCAATAGGTTTTACATAACGTATCGTTGCGTTTAACTCGATACTGTGAAATACCAAACATAATACAATTAACAGGATGTTAATTGATACTTTTGTTGGTACATATTGAAGTTTTGTTTTCATAATCTTACCTATTTATTACTATAGTCCGATGTTGAGCTAACCCAGTTTCACACCGCAAGACTGCGCAATAGGTACCGGGGGTAAAGGCTTTTGTATCAATGGTTAGCGTGTTGGTTTTGCCGGCTTGGGTGGTTCCTTTGTATAGCGAGGTGATGTTTCGACCGTCTATAGCGTAGAGGATTAGGGTTGATTCGTTGGTATTGGGTGTGGTAAAAGTAAAGGTGATTGCATCGGTGGCGGGATTTGGGTAGGCATATAGGGAGGTTGCCAGTTGTGAATCGGTATTGGGATGAAAGCCAACAGAAAAATCGTATTCATAGGCTCCTATATCGGGTTGGTTAAGGCGAATTATTCCTAAAATATCGGTTGTGGGGGTAAAAAAAGCTGTTCCAGCATTAATGGCAGGGCTGATTGACGTCAAACGTAAGCCGTCATCTCCGGAATAATAAACTAAATCTTCGCCTTCGGGAGTGGAATTGTTTAAAAATATTGGATTTTGAGCAAACAAATTTTCTTGAGCGTTTGCACCAAGACTAAAGTTTGTGCCAGTGTAAAGCGTACTATCTAACTGAAACATATTGTTTTCAAAAAGGTTAGTACCGGTTCTTAGATATAAGTCTGTGCTTACTACATTTTGTTCTAAATTTAGCCAATTATCCCAAAATATATTGTTTCTAAAGTTGTTCGATCCTTCATAAACATATACTCCGCCTCCTTTGCTGATAGCTGTGTTTTCAAGAATTGTATTGTTATTAATGTAGCTGGAAGAAGCACCAATATATAACCCTCCGCCATTTATTTCTGCATTATTATTATAAATGACATTGTTTTCGACAGTTTTTGAATCAGAGGATAAATACAAACCTCCTCCACTGTTGCCAACTGTATTATGGGCAATAATATTTCCCCTTATAGTGATTGAATTTGTTTCGTGAAAAATAGCTCCACCATTATTTGCAGCATAATTATTGGTTATGATATTTTGGTAAACCATGCTTGAGCCTCCCCTTAAACAAAGACCACCACCATCATTTTCTGCAAAATTTCCAATAATCTCATTATTTCCTATTTCGGTTGTAACACCTACACTATAAACAGCACCACCTTTATTTAAAGAAATATTTTCAATAAGGCTATTATTTAAAACCTGCCCCATAATATTGTAAAAATGGATGCCTCCTCCGTGCATTACCGAAATATTGTTTGAAATGATACTGTTACTTATAGTAGTTGCATTAGCATAACTATTGAAGCCCCCACCAAATAATGCAGAATTATTGATAATCAAACAGTTGGTTGTAAGATTCTGTTGATTTTGAACATAAATACCTCCTCCTTCATTCATTGTAACCATATTCCCATTTACATTATAAGCTGATGGAATATTTGCGTTTCCATTTTTAATGGTAAATCCGTCAATTACTACCTTATAAACAACTGTGTTCATATCAGAAACTAATATGACATGGAAAACGTTTTCGTCATTACCGGTAATTTCTAAATCAGGAAAACTACCGCTTACAATATCATCATCATTCAAATCTCCGTTTAAAATAGTAGGGTTACTACTAAAGTCACGTTGACTAATGTCTGTTTCAGTGCCATTAAAATTGCCAAACAGCCTAACGCCGCCTTTTACCCAAAATGAATAATGACGTGAGTTGTCACATCCGACACAATTAGCCGGGTAAGAATTTGGCTTATACTCCCCAGCCGCCACCCAAACGCTATCGGTAGGGGCAGAGGCGTTTATCATCGTCTGAATATCGCCGGAAGCATTTGCCCAACTACTACCGTCCGCACTACCCGAAGCAATAGGTTTTACATATCGCACCGTTGCGTTTACCCCAATGGAATAAATCACTAAACACAACACCACAATCAGGGTGTTGATTGAAAGCATTTTGCAAGAAATGGAAAGAATTGTTTTCATAGTTTTTCTATTTTATGATAATGGTTCGATGTTGAGCCAACCCGTTTCCGCACCGCAAGACTGCGCAATAGGTTCCGGGGGTAAAGGCTTTTGTGTCTATGGTTAGCGTGTTGGTTTGACCGGCTTGGGTGGTTGCTTTGTATAGGGTGGTGATGTTTTGACCGTCTATGGCGTATAGGAGTAGGGTTGAATTGTCGGTAACGGGGGTGGTGAAGGTGAAGGTGATGACATCGGTGGCGGGATTTGGGTAGGCATTGAGTACGATTGCCGGCTGTGAGTCTGTATTGGGTTGGATACCTACAGCGACACCATGTTCATACGCGCCTATATCGGGTTGATCGTCGCGGATTGTTCCTAATATATCGGTTACGGGTGCGTTGATATCTGTACCGGCGTTTAAGGCGGGGCTGTTTGTTTGTAAACGCAGGCCGTCATCGCCTGTAAAATAGAAAGAGTCTTCCCCAGTTGGATTATTAAAATCTAAAAACAAAGGATTTTGAGCAAACAAGTTTCCCTCAGCATTTGCACCAAGATTATAGAATGAGCCTGTATAGGAAGTACTATCTAATTGAAGTATATTGTTTTGAAAAGTGTATAAACCAAAAACCAGAAATAAATCTGAACTTAAAATAGCTGTTTCTGTAATAAAATTATTATCCCAAAATATATTATTAGTAAAGCTGTTTGTTCCATTAATAACATGAATGCCCCCACCTGAAAATTTAGAAGCATTGCGGGCAATTGTGTTATTAGTAAGAGTTATAGTAGAATTACCTATATACAAGCCACCACCAGATGTTTCTACGGTATTATTATATATTACATTATTAATGACCGAACTTATACTTGTAGAAATATGTATACCACCTCCATTGATACCAGCTGTGTTATAGGCTATTATATTCTTACTTATATTAGTTATACCAGTATCGTGAAAAATAGCTCCACCATTATTTACTGCATAGTTATTTGTTATGACATTATGATAAACTTCGTTTTCCCCATTCAGCAAAAAAAGACCACCGCCATGATTTTCAGTTGCATTTCCAATGATTTCATTATTGCCGATTTCATTATTAGTACCTGTACTATAAATAGCTCCGCCATTATTTGAAGCTAAGTTTCCGATAATGCTATTGTTTAAAATTTGGCCCATAGTATTGTAAAAATTGATGCCTCCTCCATTCAATAAAGAGATATTGCTTGAAATGATATTGTTACTTACAATAGTATTTTGAGAATAACAACTGATGCCTCCTCCATATGATGCCGAATTATTGACGATAAAGCAGTTTCTTATAATGATCTGTTGATTTACTATATAAATTCCTCCGCCTTCTTTCATTGTAACACTAAAACCATTTACAATGCAATTAAACGTATTGTTAGCATTTCCTCCTTTAATGGTAAACCCATCAATTGTTACAGGTAAATTACCACTACTTATATCAGAAGCCAATACGACATGATAAACATTTTCATTATTATTAGTAATTTCTAAATTAATAAAACTGCCGCTTACTTCATCATCATCATTTAAATCACCGCTCAAAAAAGTGGTGTTACCACTAAAGTCCCTCTGAGCAATGTCAGTTTCCGTGCCGTCAAAATTACCAAACAAACGTATTCCGTCCTTTACATAAAAGGTGTAATGCCGCGAATTTTCACATCCAATGCAAAGCGGCGGATATGAATTAGGCTTATACTCCCCAGCCGCCACCCAAACGCTATCATTGGGTGCAGAAGTAATTATCATCGTCTGAATATCATCGGAAGCATTATCCCAACTACTTCCATCGGCAAAGCCCGTAGCAATAGGTTTTACATAACGCACCGTTGCATTTACCCCAATGGAATAAATCACCAAAGACAACACCACAATCAGGGTGTTGATTGAAAGCGTTTTGCGTAAAATTGGCAGGATTGTTTTCATAGTTTTTCTATTTTATGATAATGGTTCGATGTTGAGCTAACCCGTTGCCGCATCGCAAGACTGCGCAATAGGTTCCGGGGGTATAGCTTTTTGTATCAATGATTAGGGTGTTGGTTTGGCCGGCTTGGGTGGTTCCTTTGTATAGGGTGGTGATGTTTTGACCGTCTATGGCGTAGAGGAGCAGGGTTGAATGGTCGGTAACGGGGGTGGTGAAAGTGAAGGTGATGGCATCGGTTGCGGGATTTGGATAGGCATTTAATTCGATTGCCGGCTTAGAATTTGTATTGGGTTGGATGCCTACAACAACGCCGTGTTCATAAACTCCTAAATCGGGGAAGGCATCGCGCAATGTGCCTAAAATATCAATTATGGGCGCACCATCAAGAGTTCCGGCGTTAAGAGCAGGGCTGTTTGTTTGTAATCGCAAGCCGTCGTCGCCTGTAAAATAGAAAGAATCTTCTCCTATTGGATTATCAATATCTAAAAACAAAGGATTTTGAGCAAACAGATTTCCCTGAGCGTTAGCACCAAGGCTATAGTTTACGCCAGCATAAAGCGAACTGTCTATTTGAAGGATATTGTTTTGGAAAGTGTTTGCTCCGGCACTTAAAAATAAGTCTGCACTTAATACTCCTGATTCTGTATTCTGTTTATTATCCCAAAGTATATTGTTTGTAAAGGTATTTATTCCTAGATCTACATATATGCCTCCACCATTGTAATTAGCAATGTTATTGACAATAGTATTGTTAAGATAACTATTTATACCTGCACCAATATAAATACCGCCGCCATTCATTATAGCAATATTATTGTAAACAATATTATTTATGAATGAAGTTGGACCGTTAATAATGCATAAACCACCACCAATGCTGCCTGCTATGTTATAGGCTATTATATTATTACTAATAATTCCTGTGCTTATATTTCCAAACATAGCACCACCAGAGCCTCCGGCATAATTATTAGTTATAACGTTGTTACAAACTGTGATGTTCTCAGCATTCAATCGTAAACCTCCACTATCAGATTCAGATGTGTTTCCTATAATTTCATTATTAAAAATATCCCCACTCAAATTGTCTCCATATATTGCGCCACCAGAATTTTGACTTTTGTTTCCTACAAAGCTATTATTTCCAATTTCACACATACAATTGTAGATGGTGGTGCCTCCTCCTCTTATTGTTGCTATGTTGTTTGCAATAATATTGTTAGTGATAATAGTATTTTGAGAAGTACAATAAATTCCTCCTCCCATTTGTGCAAAATTATTAACAATAAAACAGTTAGTAATAATTAAAAATTGATTTACTGCAAAAATTCCTCCTCCCTTATCTTTTCTAATTATCATACCATTTACAATATAAAATAGATCATAACTTGCATTTCCACCTTTGATGGTAAACCCATCAACTGTTACGGATAAATTTTCGCTACTCGTATCAGAAATTAATATTACATGCAAAACGTTTTCAACATTATTAGTAATTGTTAAATCGATAAATCCGCCTATTACTATATCATCACCATTCAAATCACCGCTCAAAAAAGTGGTGTTACTACCAAAGTCACGCTGATTAATGTCCGTTTCAAAGCCATTAAAATTACCAAACAAACGTATACCGTCCTTTACATAAAAGGTATAAAACCTCGAATTGATACAATCAGGACAATCAGGCGGGTACGAATTAGGCTTATACTCCCCCGCCGCCACCCAAACGCTATCACCAGCTTCGGAAGCGTTTATCATCGTTTGTATATCGGGATGCGCATTATCCCAACTACTCCCATCGCCCGTTCCCGTTGCAATAGGCTTTACATACCGCACCGTTGCGCCTACCCCAATGGAATAAATCACCAAACACAACACCACAATCAGGGTGTTGATTGAAAGCATTTTGCGTAAAATTGGCAGAATTGTTTTCATAGTTTTTCTATTTTATGATAATGGTTCGATGTTGAGCCAACTCGTTGCCACACCGCAAGACTGCGCAATAGGTACTGGGGGTAAAGGCTTTTGTGTCTATGGTTAGCGTGTTGGTTTCACCGGCTTGAGTGGTTCCTTTGTATAGGGTAGTGATGTTTTGACCGTCTATGGCGTAGAGGAGTAGGGTTGAAATGTCGGTTATGGGGGTGGTGAAGGTGAAGGTGATGGCATCGGTGGCGGGATTTGGGTAGGCATTTAGGGTGGCGGTGGGGGTTGAACCGGTATTGGGTTGGATGCCTACGACTATACCGTGCTCGTATGCTCCTATATCGGGTAGGGTGTCGCGGGTTGTACCTAAAATATCGGTTTCGGGGGCACCGATTAGAGTACCTGCGTTTAGGGCAGGGCTGTTTGTTTGTAAACGCAAGCCGTCATCTCCGGTAAGATACAATAGGTCTTCACCTGCCGGATTGTCAATGTTTAAAAACATTGGATTTTGAGCAAAAAGATTTCCTTGAGCGTTTGCACCAAGACTTAAGAATTGTCCCGTATAAAACGAACTGTCTATTTGAAGAATATTGTTTTGGAAAGTATGTATGCCTCCATTATAAAACAGGTCTGCGCCTATTAAATTTGATACTGTAAACAGCTTATTGTTCCAAAATATATTGTTAGTTAAGGTACTTGTTCCCAGACTTAGATATATGCCACCGCCATAGTTGTTAGCATTATTATTGACTAAGGTATTGTTTATAAATTTGTTGGTACCATTTGGAACAAATAGGCCACCGCCATTAAAATTAGCATTGTTATTATAAAAAACATTGTTAATTATAGGGCTTAATCCAAAGTATATATATAAACCACCGCCATTGCTACCAACCGAATTATGAGCAATTATATTACCACTCACTTTGCCTGCACCAATATTACCAAAAATAGCACCTCCATTATGTGTAGCATAATTATTAGTAAGTGCGTTATTGACAATTGTGTTATTCGCACCTGATAAATAAAGACCGCCACCATCATATAAAGCTGTATTTCCAATAACTTCATTTTTTATAACGTGGCACTCAATACCAAAACATGAAATTGCACCACCATTATTTTGACTTTTGTTTCCGATAAAGCCGTTGTTTGTTATTTCGCAATAAGTACTATTTAAACTAACCCCACCTCCAGAGAATGCCGCAATATTGTTTGCAATGATATTGCCGGTAACAACGAGAATTTCATTATAACAAGAGATGGCTCCCCCATAATTTGCCGAATTATAAACAATAAAACAATTGGTAATGGTGGCAGGTACATTTTCTATTAAAATACCGCCTCCACGATTTTTGTAAATAAAGAAACCGTTTACAATATAATAAAGATTATCATTTGCGTTTCCGCCTTTGATGGTAAATCCATCAATGGTTACGGGTGTATTACCTGAGTATATATCCAACACTAATACAGGATGGTAAACGTTTTCGCTATTGTTTGCGATTGTTAAATTGGTAAAACTTCCGTTTACCACATCATCACCATTCAAATCTCCGCTCAAAAAAGTGGTATTTCCACCAAAGTTGCGTTGATTAATGTCCGTTTCTGTGCCATTAAAATTGCCAAAAAACTTTAAGTCTTTGTTGATATGAAAAGTATAATCACGTGTATCAGTGCAATTGGTACAACCAAATGGGTAGGAATTAGGCTTATACTCCCCCGCCGCCACCCAAACACTATCACCCGGCGCAGAAGCATTTATCATCGTCTGAATATTGTCTGATGAATTTGCCCAACTACTTCCATCCGCACTGCCCGTAGCAACGGGTTTTACATACCGCACCGTTGCATTTACCCCAATGGAATAAATCACCAAACACAACACCACAATCAAGGTGTTGATTGAAATCGTTTTGCGTAAAATTGGCAGGATTGTTTTCATAATTTTTCTATTTTATGATAATGGTTCGATGTTGAGCTAACCCATTGCCACATCGCAAGACTGCGCAATAGGTGCCGGGGGTAAAGGCTTTTGTGTCTATGGTTAGTGTGTTGGTTTGACCGGCTTGGGTGGTTCCTTTGTATAGGGTGGTGATGTTTTGACCGTCTATGGCGTAGAGGAGTAGGGTTGAATTGTCGGTGATGGGGGTGGTGAAGGTGATGGTGATGGCATCGCTTGCGGGGTTTGGGTAGGCATGTAGGGTGGCGGTGGGGGTTGAACTGGTATTGGGTTGGATGCCTACAAATACGCCGTGTTCGTATGCTCCAATATCAGGTGAAATATCACGGAAAGTTCCTAAAATGTCGGATTCGGGTGCATCGGTAAGTGTACCTGCGTTAATGGCAGGGCTGTTCATCCTCAAACGCAAGCCGTCGTCTTCGGTGTAATAAATTAGGTCTTCACCTGCCGGATTGTAAATGTTAAAAAATTTAGGATCTTGAGCAAACAGATTTCCCTGAGCGGTTGCACCAAGACTAAAGTTTGGGCCGGTGTAAAGCGTACTGTCTAATTGAAAGATATTGTTTTGAAAAGTGTTAGTACAAATGTTTAAAAACAAGTCTGCACCGGATACATTTGTTTGCATAATTAATTTATTATCCCAAAGTATGTTGTTTCTGAAAGTGTTTACTACATTAGAAAAGTATATACCTCCACCTGTGTTGTTAGTAACATTGCCAACTATTGTATTGTTTGTAATAGCATTAGTGTTTGATTGACTATAAATGCCACCGCCAAACATATCAGCAGTATTTCTATAAATAACGTTGTTTATTACCTCGTAAATTCCATTGTCAAGATATAAACCACCACCATTGATGCCAGCTGTATTATGCGATATTATATTATCTAAAATTACGCTTGTGCCACTATAACTATAAAACCCACCACCATAGTTTGTTGCATAATTATTGGTTATAGTATTATTGAAAGTAGTGATTGTTGCATCAAGAAAATAAACACCACCTCCATGATTATCTGTCGTGTTTCCGTTTATTTCATTATTTATTATAGTATTATCAGAATATACACAATAAATTCCGCCACCACCGGTCAAAGCATAATTTCCGATAAAGCTATTGTTTGAAATTAAATTAGATTGACTAATTGTGATAATGCCTCCTCCTCTTTTTATTGCTATATTGCTTGCAATAATATTGTTACTGATATAAGTAGTTGGAGCATTAGTGTAGATTCCTGCACCAAACTTTGCCGAATTATTAGCAATAAAGCAATTTGATATAACGGTAGTAAAATTTCTCACAAAAATACCCCCTCCATCTCCTTGAGTAATACTAATACTGTTTACATTATAGTAATAACTATCATTTGCATTTCCCCCTTTGATGGTAAACCCGTCTATTGTTATTGGTATGTTACTTAAAATTATACCACAAACAAGTATGACATGGTAAACGTTTTCTTCATTACCCGTAATTGCTAATTCGTTAAAACTTCCGGTTATATCATCATTACCATACAAATCTCCACTTAAAAAAGTGGTGTTAGTACCAAAGTCGCGTTGATTTATGTTTGTTTCTGTGCCGTTAAAATTGCCAAACAACTGAACTCCGTCCTTTATATAAAAGGAAAAAAACCGCGAATCGGTACAGTACTGACAATTAGTCGGAAAATCATTAGGCTTATACTCCCCCGCCGCCACCCAAACACTATCACCAGCTTCGGAAGCGTTAATCATCATTTGTATATCGGGATGAGCATTGTCCCAACTACTCCCATCGGCCATGCCCGTTGCAATAGGTTTTACATACCGCACCGTTGCGTTTACCCCGATGGAATAAATCACCAAACACAACACCACAATCAGGGTGTTGATTGAAAGCGTTTTGCGTAAAATTGGCAGAATTGTTTTCATAGTTTTTCTATTTTATGATAATGGTTCGATGTTGAGCTAACCCATTGCCGCACCGCAAGACTGCGCAATAGGTGCCGGGGGTAAAGCCTTTTGTGTCTATGGTTAACGTGTTGGTTTGACCGGCTTGGGTGGTTGCTTTGTATAGGGTGGTGATGTTTCGACCGTCTATGGCGTAGAGGAGTAAGGTTGAATGGTCGGTAATGGGGGTGGTGAAGGTGAAGGTTATTGCATCCGTGGCGGGATTTGGGTAGGCATTTAGGGTGGCAGTGGGGGTTGAACTGGTATTGGGTTGGATGCCTACAAATACACCGTGTTCATACGCTCCTATATCGGGTTGTGCGTCGCGGGTTGTGCCTAAAATGTCAGTTGGGGTTGCGTCAAGAATTGAACCGGTATTAAGGGCGGGGCTGTTTGTTTGTAAACGCAAACCGTCGTCGCCTGTAAAATAGAAAGAGTCTTCTCCGGTTGGATTATCAATATCTAAAAACAAAGGATTTTGAGCAAATAGGTTTCCTTGAGCGATTGGACCAAGACTAAAGTTTGCACCTGTGTAGCTTAAACTATTTAATTGAAGCAGATTGTTTTGAAAAATGTTTACGCCGGCTGTTAAAAATAAGTCTGCGCTTAACACATTTGATACTGCATCTTTTCGATTATCCCAAAGTATATTGTTTGCAATGATATTTACCCCATCATTTTGACAAAAGCCCCCCCCTTCGCCATTAGCAGTGTTTCCGGCAATAGTATTATTGATAATTGTGTTGGTGCCTAAATTAATATATATGCCTCCGCCAAACATAACGGCACTATTATTATAAATAACATTGTTATAGATCGAATCTATACTAAACATAGAACATACCCCGCCTCCATTCATGCCGCTTATGTTATTGGCTATTACATTTTCTCTGATTGTGTTTGAATTGCTTGTACAATAAAAAGCACCACCACTGTTTGTCGCATAATTATTTGATATGGTATTGTTGAAAACAATGTTTGTCCCACCATCAAAATAAATACCGCCTCCTTCGGTTTCTGCTGTATTTCCATTAATTTCGTTATTGTTTATCTCGGTTTCTGAAGCAATAGAACAGATAGCGCCACCACCATTTAAACTCAAGTTTCCAATAAAGCTATTGTTTGAAATTTTGCATGTACTACTTTGATTAATAAAACCTCCACCAAAATCAAATGCTATATTACTTGCAATGATATTGTTATTGATAATAGCATTTTGAGTACTACTGCTGATGCCTCCACCATATATTGCCGAATTATTGACGATAAAACAATTGGATATGATGGCAAATTGATTTCGTATATAAATCCCTCCTCCTTCCCTCAATGTAATGGTTAACCCATTTACAATATAGGTTAACGTATTATTTGCATTCCCACCTTTAATGGTAAAACCGTCAATCGTTATCGGAAACTCTGCTAAATCAAACTCACAAACTAATAATACATGGTAAACATTTTCATCATTACCTGTAATATTCAAATCGGTAAAGCTGCCGCTAACTACATCATCATCATTTAAATCGCCGCTCAAAAAAGTGGTGCTGCCACTAAAGTCGCGCTGACTGATGTCTGTTTCAGTGCCGGTAAAGTTTCCAAACAACCGAACTCCGGGCTTAATAAAAAATGTATAATGCCGCGAATTGTTACATCCAATACAGTTCGCTGGGTAGTAAATAGGCTTGTATTCCCCCGCCGCCACCCAAACGCTATCTGTTATAGCAGAAGCATTTATCATCGTCTGAATATCGTCTGAAGCATTCAACCAACTACTCCCATCGCCCGTTCCCGTTGCAACAGGTTTTACATACCGTACCGTTGCGCTGACCCCAATGGAATAAATCACCAAACACAACACCACAATCAGGGTGTTGATTGAAAGCATTTTGCAAGAAATGGAAAGAATTGTTTTCATAGTTTTTCTATTTTATGATAATGGTTCGATGTTGAGCTAACCCATTGCCGCATCTTAGGACTGCGCAATAGGTTCCGGGGGTAAATTCTATTGTGTCTATGGTTAGCGTGTTGGTTTGGCCGGCTTGGGTGGTTGCTTTGTATAGGGAGGTTCTGCTTTTGCCGTCTATTGAGTATAGGATTAGGGTTGATTCGTGAGTAGTGGGTGTAGTAAAGGTAAAGGTTATGGCATCGGTTGCCGGATTTGGGTAGGCATTGAGCGTGGCTGAAGGTTGTGAATTTGTATTGGGATGGATGCCTACAAATACACCGTGTTCATACGCTCCTATATCGGGTTGTGCGTCGCGTGTTGTGCCTAAAATATCGGTTGTGGGTGTGCCAAAGGTAGTACCAGCGTTTAAAGCCGGACTGCTTGTTTGCAAACGTAAACCGTCATCTCCTGTTAAATAGATTAAGTCTTCGCCTTCGGGAGCAGTATTGTCTAAAAACAATGGGTTTTGAGCAAACAGATTTCCTTGGGCATTAGCACCAAGGCTATAGTTTGTGCCGGTGTAAAGCGTACTGTCTAACTGAATAATATTGTTAAGGAAAGTGTTTGAACCTGCATTTAAAAACAGATCTGCGCTTGTAATATTTGGTTCTGTATTCAACCAATTCCCCCAAAGTATATTATTCCTAAAGTAGTTTGTTCCTTCATTAACAAATATGCCGCCTCCATTGCTGTTAGTTTTATTTTCAATTATTGTATTATTGGCAATATAACCTTCAGAATTTCCAATATACAAGCCTCCACCAAATATTTCAGCATAATTATTATAGATAACATTGTTATTGATTGATTGTATAGTGGAACTTAAACATAAACCACCTCCATTGAAACCAACTATATTATGCGTAATTATATTTTTGCTTATAGTGATTGAAGTTCCATCATGATAAATAGCGCCACCATTATTTGTAGCATAATTATCGGTTATGATATTGTTGAGAATTGCATATTCTCCTCCCAACAAATACATGCCACCACCATTATATCCCGAAGCATTTCCTATAATTTCATTATTATACATTTCAATAAAACCACTGGTATTAGAAATAGCACCACCATTAACTAAAGATTTATTTCCAATAATGCTACTATTTAAAATTTCACACGTAACGTTGTTAAACGATATACCTCCTCCGTCCATTTGGGAGACGTTGTTTGTAATGACACTATTACTTACAGTAGTTGCATGACCATAACTAAAAATGCCTCCGCCAAAAAATGCCGAATTATTGATAAAAAAACAGTTGGTTATAAGAGTATTTTGATCTTGAACAAAAATACCGCCTCCTTCATACATTGTTACTAAGGCACCATTCACATTGTATTCTAAGGGAACATTTGCATTTCCATTTTTAATAGTAAATCCATCTATTATTGTATTGTAATCTATCAAATCTATATCATAAACCAATATGACATGATGAACATTTTCGCCATTACCACTAATTGTCAAATTAGAAAAATTACCGGTTACTACATCATCATCATTCAAATCTCCGCTTAAAATAGTAATGTTGTTACCAAAATCACGCTGACTAATGTCTGTTTCTGTTCCGTTGAAATTGCCAAACAACCTGACTCCGTCCTTAATGTAAAAGGTATTATATCGTGAATTGATGCATCCAATACAACCGAGCGGATAAGAATTAGGCTTATACTCCCCCGCCGCCACCCAAACGCTATCACCCGGCGTAGAAGCATTTATCATCGTCTGAATATCGTCTGATGAATTTGCCCAACTACTCCCATTGGCCATGCCCGAAGCAACAGGTTTTACATACCGCACCGTTGCATTTACCCCAATGGAATAAATCACCAAACACAACACCACAATCAAGGTGTTGATTGAAATCGTTTTGCGTAAAATTGGCAGGATTGTTTTCATAGTTTTTCTGTTTAAATGGTGAACATCATTATTCAATAATAATGTATAAACGAATTTGGATTGACAAACGGCTAATATTTTGTGGGCAAAATTTAGATTTTGGTCAAAATAATCTCTTTAGGTTGTTAAAGCCTGTCATCCCGATGAGTTTGCCGGTTTCAATATATTGCGTCTCAACCTTATTACCTTAGTAACAGAGCAATATCTTATCCTCTCAACCTTATTACCTTATTTACTGTGTTTGTGAGTTTATGTGTTAACGTGTTGATAATCAGGTAATAAGGTTTTTGTGTTTATTTGATGCTTATTTTATTAAGGTAATAAGGTTTTTTCCTTCTCGCCATTGTCTGTGTCCCCACATACAACCCAATTCAAACTATGCTATCATACAACTTAAAGGAAATAAATTTGCAAAGCCTTATTGACAAATGCTTATTAGCGTCAATTCGTAAATTGTCTTAACCATTGGTAAGCAAAAAAATAAGGCTATCTTTTCAGTGTATAACATCTGAGCAGATAGCCTTTGTAATTTGTTTTTTTAAAACCCCAAAGTTTTTATGGCAATAAAAAATGAACGTTTATTGGTCAAAAGATACAATAATGTTGTTGACTATCAACTTACAATATCTTTACCGAATAGGTAGCTTTGACATCAACGCTTTGGTTAACGGCAGATAAATGTCTGTATGTGCCATATTCGGGTACTTGAAATTCACTGATTTTTATCTTTTTTTCAGAATTGGGATGTACCCCAATTGGGGTGCTGTTTGTGCCTTCTTTTGTGCTTGCGTAATAAAAAGTGATTTCGACAGTGCCTGTATTTCTAAGTGTCAGTTCGTCGTCTGCAAGCAAAGTGCGGGTAAACACAGAATTTATTGAATTAAAATCGATTGTTCCGGTAAAAAATGTTTGTTTTCCTGTGCGCAAAGTATCTATATCAAACAAACTTTCGATAATCAATGGTTCAGTGTTAAACGCATCCATACAAATTCCTAAATTTCTGTATTGCATCACCATGGCAGCAGAGCGGGCAATGCTTAAGTTTCCGCTTTTGGTTTTGATAACGCCTTTACTGCCAAGTTGTACATCACGGGCGGCATCTAACTCAATATAAGCATCTAAAATATCTTGTTTAACCGTTGCCAATAAAGGGTTAGAGCCAAGTCTGTCTTGTAATGTATTATACGCACCAATGCGAGCTTCGAGTGGCCCGTTTAAAAACTTTTTTCGGCCTTCTGCAAAAAAGCCTTTGTATTCAGATGTTTTGCTGTTATATACTTGCTGTATTTGAAGATCCCACAAAAACAAGTTTTCATAAGTTTCATCAAGCAATTCCGTTACATTAATAGTTCTTCCTTCGCGATAACCTACCTCACTGTTCCACAGTGTAAACTTATTTATCAAATCTAAATGAAGTGGGTGATAGCGTGTGTAAAGCGGGTCCAGCTCCGGATACTCTGTTTTTTGAGCATTCAAATTGGCATCATGATAATTGCTCAATTTTACTGCTTTGCGAAAACTGTTTTCAGTTGAATTTTCAAACTGGTTTTCCATGTAATGCCACTTAAATTCCATAGTAAAGCAATTTTAAAGTTATAGGAATAAATTTTGATGAAAAGTACTTGTTGTTTGCAATATAGCTGTTTGTCGAGGATGATTATTTGATGTGATAAGGATATTTACAGGTAACAAATCAAATCAAGTATAAGGCTTCTATCAAAGGCCTCGCAAATATAAAAAACATTTTTTCAATTCTGTATCACTTGATAATATTTTTTTTAAAAAATTTTTTTGTCATAGTGTAATTCATCATCGTGAACCTAATTATAAACAATAGTTCGTTATCAATTAAGCGGCAATACAGACCAAAAATAAGAGTTTAAAGATGTTGGGTTGATTTATTGATAACTCAAATTTTATGTACTGATGTTAAAAATTGGATACGAACCTTATTACCTTAATAATATAATAGTACCCGATAATCGAAACCTTATTACCTTATTGTCCGAGCTTGAATAAGGTAATAAGGTTTTCTAATTTACTTGATGTCCTGTTATTATTAAGGTAATAAGGTTTCAATGTCGAATTGATTACCAACCTTTATCGCAATTTTTAAAGGTAAATTATGACAATAGTTCACTAATTTTTTAGTGAACTATTGTATAAATAGAATCCTGTGACAAATCATTAGGTAATACCCGTGCCTATATAAATTATGGTTTCAATTCGTAAGGTCGAATACCAATGAAAATCAATTCTGACTGCTATTCGTCAGGTCGAATGGCAATCAGAATCAGTTTTCATGCCAATGTGTCAAGTCTAATGGCAATCAGAATTGGTTATCATGCCAATATGTTAAGTCGAATAGCAATCAAAATCAGTTATGATGCCAATATGTCAAATCAAATAGCGATAAAACACAGGTATTATGTCAATGTGTCTTAACGAATACCTATAAAAACAGGTTTTGACCCTAATTTGTCTTCACCAATTTCAATAAAACAGAAATTTGAATGTGATTCGCTATCATAAATGCCAATAAAAATGAGTTACGAATGTATTTTGTCTTGATGAATGTTGATAAAAATTATATTTTTATCAAATTCGGTGGTTTTATTGGTAATTTAACCGAAATATTGGTGAATTGTGAATTGTGAATTGTGAATGGTCAAAGGTTGTTGAGCCTGTCGAAACAGTGAATGGTGAATGGTTGATTGTGAATGGTGAATAGTCAATTGTGAATGGTGAATGGTTGATTGTGAATGGTAAATAGTCAATTGTGAATAATGAATGATTGATTGTGAATAGTGAATTGTGAATGGTTAATTGTGAATTATGATTATAAATAACCAATCTAAAATCTAAAATTTTAAATCTAAAATCCAAAATCTTCTTAAATCAATTGTCAATCGTAAATCTATTCCCTTTATGCTATTAAAACCTGTAATCCCGATGAGTTTACCATTTTCAATATATTGCGTCTCAACCTTATTACCTTAGTAACAAGGCAATATCTTATCCTCTCAACCTTATTACCTTATTGACAATGTTTGTAAGTTTACGTGTTACCGTGTTGATAATCAGGTAATAAGGTTTGTGTGTTTATTTGATGCTTTTTTTATTAAGGTAATAAGGTTTTCTCCTTTCTGCCATTGTCTGTGTCCCTACAGACAACCCAATTTAAACTCCCGCCATTGTCTGTGTCCCCACAGACAACCCAATTTAAACTATGCTATCTTACAACCTAAAGGAAATAAAATCGTAAATAACTTTTACCTTAGCATCATCATTAGCTTTCAACCCAATTTAGCAAACAATGAAAACAAAACTACTCCTCACATTTTACCTTTTGATAGGTTATACCTTATTATATGCTGCACCGGTGGACAATCGGATTAAGATTGACCAATTTGGATATGGCTCGACTGCACAGAAGATTGCGGTGATTAGTAATCCACAAACGGGCTATAATGTTACCACGCCGTTTGTGCCTGCTACAACCTACCAAGTGCGGCGGGTGAGCGATAATGTGTCAGTACATTCGGGGGCAATCACCACTTGGAACGGCGGAGCGACCCATGCACAATCGGGCGACAAGGTTTGGTGGTATGATTTTTCGAGCCTCACCACATCGGGCAGCTATTATATCTACGATTCGGTCAACGATGTGCAATCATACAACTTCGAGATTAATAATTGTGTTTACGGAACGGTTTTGCAACAAGCGATGCGCAGCTTTTACTACCAACGTTGCGGCACATCCAAGGCAGTTCCCCATGCACACGCCAATTGGCAGGATGCAACTGCTTGTCATGTCGGCACACAGCAAGACATAGATTGCCGTTTGGTGAGTAATCCCGTTGCCGGCACCTCGCTCAACCTTTCGGGTGGGTGGCACGATGCGGGTGATTACAATAAATACATCAACTTTACCTTTTCCCCCCTCACCGACCTGTTGCTTGGATATATCGAATCGCCGACCGTTTGGAAAGACAACTACAACATTCCCGAATCGGGTAATGGCGTTCCCGATGTGTTGGACGAGGTGAAATACGAGCTCGATTGGATGCTCAAAATGCAGCGTCCCAACGGCTCGATATTGCATAAGATTTCGGTAACCGATTTTAGTGCCGCTAGCCCACCAAGTGCGGATGCAGCTTTTAGGCGATATGGCGCAGCATCTACGTCTGCCACCCTGACCGGTGCAGCCATGTTTGCCCTCGCTGCAAGTGCTTTCCGGTCATTGAACATCCCCGCCATGACCACCTACTCAAACACCCTCGAAACCGCCGCCATCAATGCATGGACATGGGCATCGGCTAACCCTTCGGTTGTGTTTAGCAATACAGGTTTTCAGAATGTTGCGGCCGAAGATGACGATTATGGGCGAATTGCAAAGCGCGTTTGTGCTGCCTCCTATCTATATGTCTTAACCGGAGCAACCACCTACCGCACCTATTTCGATGCCAACTACCACCTCGTTCACCTCCTGCAATGGACTTATGCATACCCCTTTGAAACGCCATATCAAGATGGTCTTTTGTATTATGGGCGTGCGCCGGGAGCAACGGCATCGGTGGTCAATCTGATACGAAACACATACAGCAGTAGCCTTAGCACCAACAACGCAGACAACCTGCCTGCATTTACGACCAACCTCGATGCTTACCGTGCCTATATGAACGATGGTAATTACACATGGGGAAACAATCAATTTAAAGCCCAACAAGGCAGCATGTTTGCGTCCATGAATGTCTATGGTCTCAACGCCGTCAATGCCACCGCCTATCACAATGCCGCATCGGGCTTTGTGCATTATTTGCATGGGGTCAACCCGACTTGCTTTGCCTATCTCAGCAATATGGGTGCCTTTGGTGCCGAAAATTCCATCAACGAATTTTACAACAGTTGGTTTGTTGACGGCAGTGCGCTATGGGATCGCGTGGGCGTTTCGCTCTATGGCCCCGCCCCCGGCTTCCTCCCCGGTGGGGCTAACCCAAGCTTTGCACCCGATGGGTCGTTTGGCGGTACGATTGTGCCCCCGCAAAATCAACCCATCCAAAAATCGTATAAGGATTGGAACACGAGTTGGCCACAGAACTCATGGGAGATTACCGAAAACGCCATTTACACCAATGCCGCCTACGCACGGTTACTGTCCAAGTTTCTAAGCCCCGATTGCTGCACATCGTTTGTGGTCAACATCAACGGCAACGGTGATGTCTGTGCAGGAAGCGTGGTCAATTACTCAGTCGCACTCACCGCCGGGGCAACCTACGTTTGGAGCGTAACAAACGGCAGCATTACCGCAGGACAAGGCACAAACATCGTAACCGTTACCTGGAACAGCGGAACAACCGGCACGGTGTCGGTGGTTCAGACAAACGCGGAATAGCTCCTAGTTATGAGTTATGAGTTATGAGTTGTTTGCGGTTGTTGAGCTAAATATTTTATTCAATTTTCGTTTGAATAAGGTAATAAGGTTTGCAGATTTGTTTGTAATCGTGTTGTTACTAAGGTAATAAGGTTTGTTAGGTTACTCATTACCTTATTATTATTGTGGTGGTAATGCTTGCACAACTAAAGAATTGAAACATCACAGCAACCTTATTACCTTAGTAACCCAACTATCAAAACACTATTATCACCTTATTACCTTATTAATCCACCTATTTTCATGTAAAGTAAGTGCATAAAATACTTTATTCAATTTTCGTTTGAATAAGGTAATAAGGTTTGCAGATTTGTTTGTAATCGTGTTGTTACTAAGGTAATAAGGTTTGTTAAGTTACTCATTACCTCGTATGTTTGCCCCAGTGATGCAAAGTAGTGCTTTTTAAGATAGAAGT
>CALCIK010000150.1 GCA_937907475.1 uncultured Bacteroidota bacterium
GTTTCTAATATATCCAACATCGCAAAACCTCAAAAATCACCGAACTATTGAAAAACAGTACTGCCGCTTATTTTATCTAACCTAACTAATCCATCATTAAATCTACCAATCCAAATATAATTACCCTCCTCTGCAAAAGTACTTACACCATTCACATATGCATGTTGCGGCCATTCATCTTGACAATCTTGAGTTAGGTTGACACTTTGACAACTATTACTCGTTCCACAAATCCCCCCTGTAGTTAAACAAACACTATAAGTTCCCGGATTTGTATAAGTGTGGGATGTGCTACTGCCTGAACCGGAACTACTATCTCCAAAGTTCCATAGATAGCTTGTTGCACCGGAGATGTTGGCTGTAACCGTAACAGTTAGTCCGTTTAAAGTATAAGTAAAGCTGGAATCAAGTGTAGTTGCAATAGTAAAGTTTTGAGTATTTGCATGACTGCAAGTGGCATTGGCAGCTATGAGCGTAATGGTATAGGTGCCGGCTAAAGCAAAAGTGTGAGTGAGCTGAGTACCGGTACTTTGCAGCACGTTATTGACCAACCATTGATAACTTGTTGCTCCGGTTGAAGTATTTACAAAAGTTAGGGGCTGATTGACACAATTGCCCGCCGGAAGTGTGAAACCCGCCACAGCATTACAACAATTAGCATTATTCAATGCCTTGAATACGTTAAGTCGTCCACCTGTCACACACTTCCCCGCCAATGCCGGTACTACATCCACCTGATTGAGCAAAGCAGCTTTAATATCAGCATAGCTCATTCCTGGGCAATAAACTAATGTAGCCGCACCAGCCACATGTGGTGTAGCCATAGAAGTACCGTTTTTGTAGCCATAAGCACCTCCCGGTACTGTGCTAAGTATTGCGGTGCCTGGTGCTGCCAAATCAACAGATGTAGCACCATAGCAAGAAAACGATGCCAATACATCTCCGGGTGTGCTTGCTGCAACAGAAATAATATTGGGTAGTATGTAGCTTGCCGGATAGATTGGTACAGCGTCATTATTGTTTGCAGAGTTTCCAGCCGCCGCCACAAACACGGCATTGTTGTTTTGGGCGTTCAATATGGCATTGTACAGCGTTTGGGAATATCCGCCCCCGCCCCAACTGTTGCTGGTTATTTTTGCGCCATTATTGGTGGCATAATTTAAGGCTGCTACAATATTGGAGGTACTGGCACCCACTCCGGTAGCACCAAAAAATTTAAGCCCCATCATTTTTGCCTGCCAATACACCCCTGCTACGCCTAAATTATTATTTCCCTGTGCGCCAATTGTACCGGCACAATGAGTGCCGTGAGAGTTGTCGTCCATCGGGTTGTTATCGTTGTTCTTAAAATCCCAACCAATGAAGTCGTCTGCAAAGCCATTCCCGTCGTTATCTATCCCGTTTATGTCTCCCGGGTCAAATTGCCATACCCCACCGATATATTCCAAAACATGACCATCCCCGTCAGCATCTTCACCTAAGTTCTGCCAGATATTGTTCACCAAGTCGGGATGTGTCCAGTCTATGCCGGTATCAAGTACGCCCACTACTACATCGTTGCAATCATGCTCTGTATCCCAGGCTTGTGGGGCTTGTATCTTGTTCATCCCCCACAAACTGCTGTATGACGGATCGTTGGGAATGAGGTTTATAGAATAAATATAGTTGGGTTCGGCGTATTCTATGTACGGGTGCGGACTGTTGCGAAAATACTCCCCCAACTCTTCCGGATTGTTTATAGTACGTCCGTCTATTGTCAGTACATCGGGGATTTGCCATACCTGTACCTCTGTACCGTAAATAGTGGTTAGTTTATTTGCGCTCAGCAAATCTAAAACTATCCGCTCTTCACCGGTGGCTTCTACACCCTGCGCTAATTTTACCAACAACTCATTGGCTACCCAACGTTCGGGTGCGGGCAATTGAGCTTTTGCATGAAACATGAGCATACAAATCATCAGGGCAAAAACCAAAAAACGGCAGGGAAGTAGTTGGTACATCATAGTCAGGGAGCTTAAAATGGTGTATGGCAATTAATCTATTTGTCAAATCCACACAAAGATAAACATTTGCCGAATTGTTAACAACTAAATCTCAACATCGTTTGCACTGTTCTTTCTCGCCTGCTTGCAAGTATAACCCTGCATAAATGCTTGTAAAATAAGGCTTTTGCATGGTGCCGCCATTCTTTTTTGCACCGTTTTACTTAGATTTGATGCTACACTGCTGTTGAATTTTTTCATTTCCTGTCCTCTTTTTAGGCGCACAAATACCCTTCATCAATCAAATCTCACGTTTTGATCTATGTGTTGCATGTTTAGAAAACACTTTCAGCGTTTCGGTTCGTTAAAAAAGGATACCTATTTGAGAAGGCAACTATTTAGGTGTCCACACAAAATTTTGAAAAAAGTAGTTGCCATTCAATAACGCAATTATTTTGTGCAATAACTGACAGAATTAGTTCCCCCGAATCAATCAAAAGGTTTCCAAATCTCAACTTATCCTTTTCTTCTGAATCGCGGATTAAACGGATTTAAGGATTTCACAGATTCCCGATTGTCTTCATCATCTGTGTAATCTTGTCATCTGTTTAATCCGTGATTCAAACTGATGGTAAGGACTTCTTAATAGTTACTTGAGAAGATTTATGAGCCGATTAGCACGAATAATCGGCTCATAAATCTTCGGTTTTAGTATTTGCGGGTTTTATTATTATCGAATAGTACGTTAAAATTAAGCGGAAATACTGCCCAATTATTCCGAAGGGATAAAACATTTATAGGATTTAATGATTTGAAAACCTGTTCGACCCCGAATGGGGTCGTAGATACCGCTTCATGCACCTTCTATAAATGTCCGAACCCTTCGGGTTCACAAAGCTGTTGCA
Source organism: uncultured Bacteroidota bacterium (assembly GCA_937907475.1). GTDB lineage: Bacteria > Bacteroidota > Bacteroidia > Chitinophagales > UBA2359 > UBA2359. Next base: position 2,888 of record CALCIK010000150.1, read on the forward strand.
CGTAATTTCTGTCGTAGAAAAGCCTGTTCAACCCCGAAGGGGGTCGTAGATACAGTTTGATACACCTTCTATAAATGTGTAACCCTTTCAGCCTCGTTAAGCATTTTCATATCTTTGCTGCGTTTCTTATCCAAATAGCCTGAAAACTCTGCCGTTGTCTGTGTCCCCGATTCCCCTGCCATTGTCTGTGTCCCCACAGAAGATCTGCTTCTCACGTTAATTTATACCGAATGAGCAAGTTATACGCACTCACACAAACCCTCAACACAGCAGAACGGAAACGCTTTGTCCATTACCTGCGCTCGCCGTTTTTCCATTCCGTCAATACGGAAATGCCGGAAAAGTTGTGGACACTCCTTATCAGTGCATCCCAAAAAAATGAACCTAATAATGCTGCTTTGGCCGCACTTATGTTTCCCGATAAAGAGACATCCAAAGGAGAAGCCTTTGTCCGAAAATGCAAATCGGAATTATACCGCTTATTGATTCAGTTTCTGGCTCATTGCACTATGTTGGAAGATAAGGCAGCTTTCACCCGCGCCAAATTGTCCGAACTAAACAGGCGCAAGCAACACAAAGCCTACGAAGAACAGTGGAAGGAATGGCTTACAGAATACCAAAACAAACAGGTAGGCGGCACCTTCAATTATTATGAAGAAGACTATCTGATGCACCTTGATTACTACAATCATTTGCTTGCGTCCGACAACCGTTATCCCAATGCCAATGAACTCCGTTTGCAAATCGCTCGAAAGTTCGATGTTTTTTACCTTGCTACTCAGTTGCAGTGGATAGTGGTCTTGTTGAGTGGTCAGGATATTATTTACCCTTTGTCCGCCGAAGAACACGACAAGGCCGCCCGCAAAATGCAAGGACTGCTGTTGATGACAGAAAACGGAAATTACCTGTCAGAACCCATCATAAAAGTATATTACCATTTAGCGAACCTGTTTCTGAAGCAAAATACACAGGAACATTTAGCCGCAGTGAAAGATTGGCTGAACGAATACGCTCACTTTACCGTTCAAGCCGATTTAATTCCAATCTGCAAATTGGCCTGCAATTACTGTATCGGTGAATTTAAACAGGGCAATAAGGGTTCTTTAGCCTATACCAATTATTTTTATGAATTTCGATTCGCCAAAGGATTACTGCCCGAAGAAGGCGGGCGCATTGTGCCGGCAGATTTTAAAAATATCGTTACCATTAAATGCCGGCTGGGACAGTTTCAGGAAGCTGCCACATTTACCCAACAATACGGACATTGTTTGCCCGATACCCACAAAGATTTGCCGGAATATTGCAACGGGCAAATTGCCTTTTACGCCGGCGATTTTGAAACCGCTACCATGTATTTGGAGCAAGCCGAAAGAAAAGACAATATAGACTATCTGCAAGTTACCCGCCTCTTGATAAAATCCTATTTCGGGCTGCTGCCCGATAAAAGTGACCTGTTATTGTCTAAACTCAAAACCGTAGAAACGCGACTGTATCAGTTAGAAAAGGAGAAACGGATTGTACCAAACACAAAGAAAACGCAGCTCGCTTTTTTAACCTTCTGCAACAAACTGTTAAAAATTGCCTTTATGCCGGGCAGGCAGCAATCTTCCGAAAAATTAACCGACTTGGGCAGTGAGCTGTATAGTGAAATAGAAACCCAATATGCCTCTGCCGATAAAGACTGGCTATTGGCAACTTGCATACGGATAACCGGCATTAGAAGTTGAGGGTTAAATAATCCGGTATTTTGCTCTGAATCTATTGTGAGGGGAGTAAGAATTCCCCCTCTTTGCAACGACAAAACATGTTATGTTTGCCAAGCCTATAAGGTTTGAATAGGGGATGTCGAGCAAATTAACACGCACCAAACCATCAACAACCACCCACCTTAGAACAAAAACAATTAACCAATTCGAATTAAAACGCCCCCCGCGATGATCATACTCATCAATTACAGGGGAAGTCAACCAAAATTTACGGTTGACAAAGCTCCCTTGTCGGTTGACAATTCGATAAAACAGGTTGACAATGCTTCATTGCAGGGGTGTTTTGAAATAAAACCAAGGCAACAAAAACCCTTGCAGGGGGATTTACGCCCCAAACAGGGTGGCTTTGTTTCTTTGCAGGGGCGTTTTAGGATTAAGCCGGGGGGATTAAAACTTTTGTCGGTTGGATATTTTCAAAAACACAGGGGACTTTACTTCATTGCAGGGGCGTTTTGCTCCTTTGCAGGGGGGCTTTGTTGCTTTACAGAGGTGGAAGGCGTTCTTGCAGGGGGACAAATGATCGCTAAAACAGCAAAAAGAGAGATGAGGCATACATGGAAACTTTTTCAACGAATACCTAAATCTGAAGCGATTGTGCGGGGTCAATGGAACAGATGAATTTTCACCGTGTCTCCTTTTTGGTAATCGGCTTTGGTTTCCTCTAGTTCTATCAGACAATCGGCTTGGGCAAAGCTGTCCATCAGGTAAGACAATTGGTTGGGCAGGGGGAGTACTTCGTCTTTGTTGAGGATTTTACCTTTTAGCAGGAAGGTTAACCCGGGTTTTTTGGGGTAGTCGCTTGCTAAACGGTAGGTTAGGGCATCGGAGGAGAGGGGCAAGCTCATCATTTTTTTGATGGCGGGAACGATGTATCGGTAAAATCCGGTCAGTACCGCTGCGGGATTGCCGGGGAGGCCGAATACTAAGGTGTTGTTGATTTTTCCGAAATACAAAGGTTTACCCGGTTTCTGTTTGACCTTATGAAACAAGGTTTGCGCTCCGCAGGCGGCGAGTGCGCGGGGTACGAAGTCATAATTCCCTACCGAAACACCGCCCGTCAGAATTAGGATGTCGGATTGATGGACGGCCTCTTGAATGAGGGTTGCGATTTGTTGTTCGTCGTCTTCGGCCTTGTAAATAGCTTGAGGTTGGAGGTGTATTTCTTGCAGGGCTGCGGTGAGGCTGAAAGAATTACATTCATAAACCTGCCCATGTTTTAGTGGAAAGCCGGGAGGAGTGAGTTCGTTTCCGGTGATGAGCAGGGTGATTTTTGGGCGGGGGGTTATCCATACTTCTGCGATGCCCAACATGGCCAAGTAACCGATAGCACCGGCGGTCAATAGTTGCCCGTTTTGGAGGGCGACACTGCCTTGTTGTATTTGAGAGCCGCGTGGGCGTATGTTTGCACCTTTAATCAGCAGGTCATCGGAAATGATGAGTTGTTGACCGTTATCGAGCAGCGTCACTTTTTCTTGCATCACAACAGTATCGGCACCGTTTGGTACAGGGGCACCTGTATAAATTCTGATAGCGTTATGGGGCGGGAGGTCATGGGTTATTGCATCGCCGGCGGGTATCTCGCCTGCTATTGTTAGTGGCTTTTTTTTGTCCCAATCAGAAAATCGGAAAGCGTATCCGTCCATTGCAGATTGGTCGAAAGGGGGGATGTCTGTATTGGCATAGATTTCTTGGGCCAAGGCACATCTCAACGCATTGGCAGACAATGCTGCTTTTTGGGGCGGCAGTTGACCGGCATGAGCTAAAACGATGGCAATGGCTTCGTTGACCGAAATCATAGGCAGATTGGGAATTGTATAAAAAGAACAATAAACAGAAACTACACGAGGCGTTCGAGGTCGTAGCCTGTGAGGCGGTTGTGGTAGAAGTACAAGAGGTTCATGTCTTGGCTGGTAACATTGCCTTCCGGGTCGTAAGCAAGCGGCTGCAAGGCATGATAGACTCCAAGGTTGATTAGACCGTGTTTGATGAGGCGGTTGATGTCGCCATACATGTGGCTGGCGAGTTGGATTTTACCCTGCTCGGCCATCTCGCGCAGGTGGTCGCGCAAGTGTTCAGCCACTTTGGCAAATTGGGCATAAGGGATAACACGGTCTTCTTCGGGCAGGCGCAGCACGCCATAAAGGTCTAAACGGCGGCGGTGTTTTCGGAGAAGAATTTGAAAGGCAGCAAAGGCTACCAAATCGCTGGACAATACGGTGTTTGCCGTTTTGAAGCTATGGGCAATTTGATTGCCGAGCAGCCTTGTGTATTCCTCGTCACGTTGGCGGTCTTTGTTGATTATGCCCCGGCTGACGAAGTATTGACTAATGTCAATAGGGTCGCCTTTTTGGTCGAGGCTGTTTCCGTGTTCATCCACCCGATGCCCAAAAACGTCCATTGGTTCGGCAAAAGAAAGAATGACTTCGGATTTGGCAGCAAAGAACTTCCAAAGGAAGGTGGTGAGTAGCCGCGTATCGGGAAACTCCTCGCGGTCTATATAGTATTTTTCCTTACCACTTTGTTTGAGATATTGTTCGATTAGTGAGGCGGCTTCGAGCACGAAATGGTAGTTCAACACAAGCGGCACGATGAATATTTTCTTGGCATTGGTGGTGTCAAACCCCATCGTTTCGGTGCTGCCCCGCATAAAGTTGAGGCGTTGTGCTTCTACGGCAGAACCCAATAGCCCTAGTTTGAGATGGGTTTCGAGTGCGCCGTTTCGCGAGCGAGTTCCGCCGGGGAAAAAGAGACTGTGGCAACCGCGCTCTAAGACCATTCGGGAATACATCTTGAGCGTTTCGAGGTAGAATAGGTTTTTTTTGCGTCTGTCCACTTTGTACGCACCTAGGCGTTCCATGAAGAAGCCGAATATTTTGCTGTTAAAAAGGTTTAGTCCTGCACCGTAAAGGAACGGTGGAAGTCCAAGTGCATCTATTGCCCATCCCAAAACGAGGGAGTCAATATTGCTGGAGTGAGTGGGGGTAATAATGAGGGTTCCTTTGAGGGCGAGTTCTCTTATTTTTTCGATGTTGCCGGTAATCTTGATTCTGTCGCCGAGGCGGAACTCGTTTTTAAAAAAAATGCCCGATGCAGTATTGAGTAATCTAGCAAAACCGAAGGTTACAACACGGCTGGCAAAGCGGTAGGTGTTAGGGCTGAAGACACCGGGTATTTCGTTGGCATAACGGGATACGATTTGGTGGAATAGCTGGGCATCTTTATCGGTGGGTTGTCCGGGGGTAATGCCGCGCTGGGTTGAACTGTGTACAATAGCTTCGTTGACCCGTTGCCAGAAACGTCTTTCGTCCGGTGGGTCCACTCGCCAATGTTCGGTTTTCATTCTGATGCGTTCAAGGTAGAGGGCGCGGGCGATTTCCTCGTGTAGCTTGTGCGGATTATCGTCCAACAGTTCGCGAACATGCGCCATACTGTTGCTAATCAACTCTTCAATAAAGGGCACACGGTCTTTACCGAGCAGGTAAATAGGCCATTGTTCTATATCGGGCAGGATGAGGTTGTATAATCCTTGTTCGTTTTGTTGGTGTATCAGTGCCACTTTGAGTTGCTAAAGAGGTATAAAAATAAGGTATATGGTTTGGCGGCATGAATATACAACTTTTGATTTGAACCAACCAAAAAGGAGATGGTTTTTGCAGTGGGATGGAATTAAACGTTACCGATTAAACGTTACCGACACCTTTTTCTTCATTCGATGTAGTTAGGTGTCGGTAACGTTTAAAAGATTAGGTATGTTTTAAAAAGTGTTTTACATTTGTGGGTTCAAAAATCAACTTTTCATTCTTAACAATACCTAAAACACAGATCGCTATGGCGCGCTTAACCACTTTTTCTAAGTTTTTGATTACGGCTGTGATTGTTGCGGTCGCTTTTTTCGGACTCCGTTACTTGTCTATGCAACGAGACGGTAAAAATACCGCTATTTCGGAAACACCGACCACCACGACTACGACCACTACTACCAATAGTTCAACGCAAGCTACCAATGCGGCACCCAACACTACACAAAATAATAGTAGTGCCGGCAAATCGGCTCCATTTAATTATACCCCTACACCGCCGGTCAACGGCAAGTTGAAAGGCGTGGTCGAGTTGGGGGCAACGGGGTTCAACTCCTTTGTTATCCGCATTGATAACCTCAAAAACTGGAAATTGGAGAAATCGGAGTTTGGCAATAGTTTGGTGATGGAAAACATGGCCTCGGACGATGATATTCGCAGTGGGTTAAAAAAATACATCGGCGATATGTTGGCTTTTGGCGTGGGGGGTAAAGACATTCACTTTGTGGTGAGTTCGGGTGCTTTGAAAGCCGAGAGTACACAAAAGATTATTAAGGCGTTGAAGAGTTTGGGATATGTGGTCAATACCGTTACACCGGAAGAGGAAGGTAAATTTGCACTAAAAGCCACCTTACCGCGCGCGTTTGACCAAAAATCATTTGTTGTTGATATGGGTTCGGGAAATACGAAGATTTCGTGGATACAAAACGGTCAGGTGGGGGCATTGGAAACGCATGGTTCGAAGTATTACCAAAATAACACCGATGCAGCAACGGTTTACCGCGAAGCACTTGCCAAAGCCAAACAAGTGCCCCAAAACCTGCGACAAACTTGCTTTATGATTGGGGGCATCCCTTTTGAATTGGCCAAACAAACCCGCAATGGCAAGGAGCGTTATACGGTAATAAACGCTCCCGATACCTATAAAATAGAAGGCGAGAAGCAAAAAGCAGGTATCAACCTTTACAAGGCCATTGCCGACGGTACCAATTGCAAACAGTTTGTGTTTGATTGGGATGCTAATTTTACCATCGGGTTTTTGCTGGGAATGTAATTAGTGGTTAACGGTTAATGGTTAATGGTTTGTGCCTACCTAAATAAGGTTGACCTTTTTAACCTGTCTTTCCGGCTCTAAATCCGGCATTTTTCATCTAAAGCCCGGATTTTGGTTTCTGCAACATAACTTTTCGGAGTCGCAACATAACTTTTCGGCCCCGCAGAATCATTTTACGGACCCGCAGAATCATTTTGCACTCCGCAGAATCATTTTACGGACCCGCAGAATCATTTTGCGGAGTCGCAGAATCATATTACAACTCCGCAGAATCATTTTGCGGCCCCAAAGAATCATTTTACAACTCCGCTGAATCATTTTGCGGCCCCAAAGAATCATTTTGCGGAGCCGCAGAATCATTTTGCCGCTCCGAAAAGTTATACTTCCCACACAAAAAAACGACTGAAACGTGTCGGGCGGTAATATACACCTGTCATCAAGTCTTTGCTATGCAGTTTGACTCTCGTTCCGGATTTGCTGTTTTACCCAATACCGCGTTCTGTTTGGTGAAGCCGGTGTTTATGCTGCTGCTGGAGCAGTTGCCACTAATATTATCCTAAGAAGTTGTTTTACCGGCTTCCGGGAAAATTGCCGGCCTCCTAAATATTAAATCTTATACGCGACGTTCAAAGCCCGGTTGTCTGTTGGCATATACCGCCGGTATGGGTGGTTACTACCGTTTTGGGCTGCCGGCCGGCAACCTTTCGAAAAACACAAAGCCGCCTTCGGTTTTTAACAGCCGAACATCGGGTGCTTTGTCGATTACCAATTTGGTGCGGTGGATTTTGGTGATTAAATAGGTGGGGCGGTCTATCTCGCCGGTGAGCAGCCATTCATCGGAGTACTGGGGCGAGCGATGATCGGGCATTAACCCAAAATAGAAATATTGAGCATAACTCTTAAAGCCTATCGGCTCGACATAAACCTCCTTACCGGCCATTTCTTTATAGAAACGTATCATTGGGGCTTGTGTGTATTGCTCGATTTTGGGGGCAACGGCGGCAAAGTATAACCCCAACAACAAGGGCAGGGATATCCACAACAGCATTGAAGCCCGAAAACGGTTTTTGGATAATTGGAAGGCTATTACCAATACGACTATCGCAAATAAAACTGCGATAACCTGCCCCCATATATCCCATGTTACCGGTGTTTGAAGGCAGGCGGCGGCAAAGGGGTCACGCAAATAGGGTAATAATAACTCGACATGACCGGCGGCAAAGGGGAGTGCAAACAGCAAAACTGCCCATAGTATCCCCAATCCCACAAACAATGCTTTAACATACCGTTGCAAGGGTTGCCCGCCGCTTAACCATTGATGCAAATAATCGGCAGCGAGGAAGGAAAGGGGGAGGTAGGCCATTGAGGAGTAGTGGACGATTTTGGTTTTGACGATTGTAAATAAAATCATCACCACAAAAAACAGGCATTTCATCAGTAGCGCAAAGGAGCGATGCACCGCTCGATGTCCAAAAAATGCCGGCAGTGCGAAGACCGACAAGGGGAAGCAACCCAAGAAAACGACTATCCAATGATAGTAGATCGGTTGCGCATGTCCGGCATCGGAGGTGGCGAACAGGCGGATTTGGTAGGTGATAAATTCTTTGATTAACGAAGTTCCGTGTTTGACCACTTCCACGCCAAACCATAGCGAAGCGACTGCTGCCATGCAAACGGTGAAAACTAACAGGGGGGTGAAACGCAGTGGGAGGGAGGTTGGGTTTCGCCATCGCTGCAAGAGGTAAAAGCTGCCGGCCGTCAATAATATAAGGAGTAACCCCACGGGGCCTTTGGTGAGCACTGCCAAGCCGGCGGCGATGCCTGCAAAAGCGTAGTGCTTGGTCAGGGTAGGGGGGCGAGGCGGGGTAGTAGTGCTATGCGGTTCGAGCGTAGCCTGATATGCTTCTGCAAGGAAGTAGAGGCTCATAAATATGAAATAGTTGAACACCGGGTCTATAATGCCCGATTTGAAGTAGAACAGGGGTAAGATACTGCCGGCAAAGACCATCGTCCATAGCACTCCAAACGGGCTGCCGTACTTGCGTTTGCCGATAAAAAACAGGGTGAGCAAGGTGAAGATGCCAAAAAGAGCATTGGGCAACCGAGCCGCCCATTCGTTAACCCCAAACAACTTCATGGCGGCGGCCTGCATCCAAAAGAACAAAGGCGGTTTTTCCCAAAAAGGCTCGAAGCCTATTTGTACACGGCCGTAATTACCACTCACCAACATCTCGCGCGCCGATTCGGCAAAGTTCACCTCGTCCCAATCAAACAGCGATACACTACCTAAAAAGGGTAAGTATAGTAAGGCCGCCCAAAGAACGATGGCAAGGGCCAACCGGTTGGGAGGAATGGAATGTATTTCGGAGTAGGTTGGGGCGGGCAAATAGTTATAGGTTATGAGTTATGAGTTATGAGCTAGACGTTAGAAAATAGATTTTAGATGCCTTACACCTTACGGCTTACCACTTATTACTTTCTTCAAATCCCCTGCAAATGTACGAGGTGCATGGCATATTGGCATATAGTTTTGTTGATGATTTTGTGTTTCTGGATTGAAGAAATGGGAAATGGGAATTGTAAAAATAGGAGATTGGGGTGGGAAACTACGGTCATAGTATTGGAAATTGGGTAGGATGATATGGATCGGAGGGGTGAGAAAGTGAAAAAGTACGACTAAAGTAGTGTTTACATTGTAATTTTACTCAAATAAGACAATTGTTTTGTGGGCAAACCCCTATATTTACCTGCCCATTTCAACACTACAACAATTCTCAACATTCAACGACTATGAATAAATGCTACACCACCGTTTTAATGATTGTTTTATGTTTTCTTGCTTCTGCCGCACTCAAGGCGCAATGCACCCTCACTACTTCGGCTTATATTGACCAATTGGTCTGCGGGCAATGTGTCAATCTGTTTGCCTTCGGACAAGGACAGGGGCAAATAGTTTTTGCAGAAAATTTCAATATTGGGCAGCCCACGGGCTGGGCTTCTACCAACCAAGCGCAGTATAACAACCCATGCAGCCCGGGTGGAGTGGATGGCACTACTCACCTTTGGATGGGAAACACATCGGGTGTGCCGCGTATTTTGCGCACGGTGAACTACAATTTAAGCACTGCCACGGCAGGCGTTACTATCTGTTTCGATATGCTGTTTGCCACACAAGGCGATGCTGCTCCTTGCGAGGGACCTGATGAGCCGGACGAAGGAATTTACTTGCAATACTCTACTAACAATGGTACTACTTGGAATACCGTACACTACTTTGACCCCAACGGCGGTAATGACCCTTCTTTGGTGAATTGGAACAATTGGTGTTTCGCATTGCCTCCGGGTGCCCTCACCACAGCCACTCAAATCAGGTGGTTTCAAGACAACGACTCGGGACAAGACTACGATCATTGGGGCATTGACAACGTAGAAATCTACTTCAACGACCCTACTTTTAATATTACCTGGACACACGATGGTTACTCCTACGGTGCAGGTAACAGTGGCGGTATGAATCCCACGGTAGTTTGCCCACAAGGAACTACTACCTATACGGCTGTTATGACTAATGGAACGACCACTTGCACATCTTCCGTCACCGTGCAGGTAACCGATCCGGTCATTGTGGCCGATGCCGGTCCCGACCAAAGCATTTGCCCGGGTGCATGTGTTAACTTAAATGCCACCAATACACGGGTGATTATGTCGCCCGCCAAAACACCTACGTATGTCAATAGTGAAATTTCGCCACTTATCGGGTTGCCTTCGGCAGCAGATTTAGCTGCCCTCTTACTTCCCTGCCTTAATTTTAGTGGTTGCACTTGCCCCAATGGCTCAACCGTTCCATTTTTTGGCACTTGCCCCGCCATATTTACCGGAACCCTCTCGATGGACATCAACATTACCGACCTTAACACGACTACCGTTCAAAACGGGCAGCTTACCAGCGTTTGCATTTCGAGTGCTACCATGGCGGCGGGTAACTTTAGCCAATTTGGAATCACATTGACCTGCCCTTCCGGTAATACCATTGTACTCGCAACTCCGGGCAGTCTGTCCGGTACGAGTATTAACAATGCCTGTTTTACCCTTGCAGCCTCTGCACCTATTTCAAGCGGAAGTGCGCCTTATACCGGCAACTGGCAACCCGTTCAACCGCTTACTGCTCTGAGTGGGTGTGGTGCTAATGGAGTATGGACATTGAACTTTTCCGGAACCTTCAACCTGTCGGGCGGCACGCTCCCGCTCGGATTCTTTAACGGTTGGAACATCAGTTTTGACGACCCCGAAATCAGTGAACCGGCCATTATTACATGGTCTCCAACCACCAACATGACCGGAAGCAACACGTTGACACCTAATGTTTGTCCTACCGCCACTACTACTTATACTCTGACTGCTGTGGATGATGCCGGATGCACTCAGGCTACCGATCAGGTGACTGTAACTGTTGCCCCCTGCTGCCCTATGACCATTAGCGTAGCACCCACAAACGGTACTTGCGGCAACAACGGCTCGGCAACATTGACCATCAACAATCCACCCGTTGCGCCCACAGTCGCTTGGTCGAACGGTCAAACTGCTGCTACTGCTACTAACCTCGCAAACGGAACTTATACTGTTACGGTAACGGCAGGTGCAGGTTGTGGTCAAACTGCTTCCGTTACCATAGCCAATACTCCGGGAACTGCGCCATCTGTTTCCAACTCACAACAAGTTTGCAACGCCGCCGGTACGACTTATACGGTAACCTTAACGCTTGCCGGCACGTCTCCCATTAACGTTACCGGTTCGCCGGGAACACTTGCCGGAAATATCTTTACCAGCAACCCCATTACCGCCGGCACGTTTCCCACTTTTACCATTTCAAATACCTGTGGCAGTATTACCTTTACACCCAATGTAGTTTGCGCCCCACCGGGTGCTTGCAACTCATCGGAAGGTTGCTTTGGAGCTAATTTGGTGGTCAATGGTAACTTTGAAACTTTTAACTCGGCTACTCCTTTTGCCACCTTTTCCTCCAATTACGATTTTACACCCTGCCCGGGTTTATGCCTTAATACTGTTACAAATTTGCCCGTATTATGCGCCTATGATTTTTCTGTTGCTACCAATGCCAACGCCTGTAATGCCGATTGGACTACCCTATTAACCGACCATACTTCGGGCAGTGGTAATATGATGATTGTGGACTTTCCAAACGGCAACGTAGCACCCAACAATCAAATTTGGTGTCAGACGGTCAACCTCACCCCGGCTACTAACTACTGTTTTGGAGCTTACTTTGCCAATATCCTTCCTATAGGCAGCGGACAGCCGTTGCCCATCTTCGGATTTACGGTCGGCGGCAACTTGTTGGGCAGCAGCCCGGCTTTGTCCGAAAACGAACAATGGCAATTTTACGGAACACAGTTCAATAGCGGTGCGGGTGGCAACACTACCTTGTGTATTACCAACCAAAACTTTGGCTTTGTTGGCTATGATTTGGCCATTGACGATATATCGGTGCGCCCCGTTACCGCCGGCACACCGCCCACTGCCGTCAACGATAATATTTCTCTCTGTGGTGGCGCAACCTCGCAGACCATCAACGTATTGGGCAACGATGTGCCCGGAGCCGGCGGACCAATTACTACATTGGGCATCTATGCCGCACCCCCCTTCAGCACCGGCACGGTGAGTGCCATCAACCTTGCGGCAGGTACCATTACCTTTAACCCCGTCCCGGGTTTTAGCGGTACGACTAATTTCAGCTATCAGATATGCAATGCTGCCGGTTGTTGTGATGTGGCCACGGTAACCATTTCGCCTTCGCCCCCTCCAACACCTAATATTGGTGGAACTCTAAGCTTTTGTACAGGCGGCAGCACTACCCTAACCGCCACCGGCGGGGGTACATATACGTGGTCAACCGGCGCAACAACAGCGGCGATTACCGCTTCGGCAGGCGGCACCTATAGCGTAACCGTTACCAATGTATCGGGCTGCACAGCCTCGGCTACCGCCAACGTTACGGTCAACAGCATTATCCCACCCAACATGCCACCCGCAAGCACTTGTTCCGGCGGCAACCCCATCACCCTCAATCCGGGTGCATATACCTCTTATATATGGACAACCGGAGCTACTTCACAAACCATCAACGTTAGCCCAGTTGCCAATACCACCTATACCGTTACCGTTACCAATGCTACGGGTTGCACGGCCATTGGCAGCGTAACAGTATCGGTCAACACCATTCCGCCCCCAAGTATGCCGCCGGCGAGTACATGTGCCGGCGCACCTCCGGTAACCCTCAACCCGGGAGCTTATGTCGGCTATAGTTGGTCCACTGGAGCGACCTCGTCAACCATCAATGTCAGCCCTTCGGCTACGACCACTTACTCTGTTTCGGTAACGGCAGCCAACGGCTGTACCAATAGCGGTAGTGTAACCGTTACGGTCAATACGGCCACACCTCCGGTCCTTACCCCTGCTTCAGTCTGTGCGGGCAACGCCGCCACGCTCAATGCGGGTGGGGGTTATACCGGTTATGTATGGTCCACAGGAGCGACTTCGCAGAGCATCAATGTCAGTCCGGTATCCACTACCAGTTATACCGTCACCGTAACTGCCGCCGGTGGCTGCACGGCTACTGCGAGTACCACCGTAACGGTCAACAACATCACCCCGCCAAGTATTCCGCCGGCATCCTTATGTGCGGGAGGGAATCCTGTGTCGCTCAATGCCGGGGCAGGTTTTATGAGTTACGCTTGGTCATCGGGTCAAAACACGCAGTCCATCAACGTCAGCCCGATAGGGACAACGACCTATACCGTAACTGTAACTGCTGCGGGTGGTTGTACTGCCACGGCAAATACGACCGTAACGGTCAATAATATTACCCCGCCAAGCATCCCATCGGCGGCTATCTGTGCGGGTGGTAATCCTGTTTCGCTCGATGCGGGAACAGGGTTCAGTACCTACGCATGGTCAACGGGAGCATCCACTCAGGCCATCAATGTTAGCCCTGCATCCACAACGACCTATTCCGTTACCGTTACCGATGGTAATAACTGTACGGCCAGCAATGTCGTTACCGTAACGGTCAATAACTTGGCATCCTTTACCATTCCCACAACGCCCATTTGTTCGGGCAACAGTTCTACCTTAAATGCTGGTGCTTATAGTTCCTACACTTGGTCATCGGGACAAACCACCCAAAGCATTACGGTAAGCCCTATCACCGGAACCACTTACACTGTAACCGTAACCAACAGTAGTGGTTGTACGGCTATAGGCACGGCTACGGTTGCGGTGAATAATCTACCCAATACGGCTATCAGTGGTTCTACAACTTTCTGCACCGGAGGTAGCACCACACTCAGCGCAGGGGCGGGTTTTGCTCAATACCTGTGGTCGAACAGTGCCACTTCTCAAAGCATCAATGTGTCTATCGCCGGCACTTACATTGTTACGGTAACTGATGTCAACGGATGCACCGCCACTGCACAAACCACCGTTACAGAAAGTGCCTCCCTTAGTCCGGTCATTACCGGTGATTTAAGTATTTGTCAGGGAGAAACAACCACCCTCGATGCCGGAACAGGCTTTGCTAATTACTTATGGTCGAATGGGGCAATAACGTCAAGTATCAACACCGGTACCGCAGGTACGTATAGCGTAACGGTTACCGATATCAACGGCTGTTCGGGCACCGACTCCGAAACCATTATCAATAATGCCACCCCATCAGTCAGCATTACCGGAAACGGAAATCTCTGTATCGGGGCTTCCACCACCCTAAACGCCTCCGCAGGATTTGCCCAATACCAATGGTCAACAGGCACTTTCGGACAAAGCATTACCGGCAGCACGGCAGGTAACTATTCCGTTACCGTAACCGATGCCAACGGCTGTACCGATTCCGATACTTTTGCGGTGAACGTCAACACGGGTACCACACCGGTCATTACCGGTAACTTGTCGTTTTGCCTTGGTGGAAATACGGTGTTGAATGCAGGAACAGGATTTACAAGCTACCTATGGAGCAACAGCAGTACTGCCCAAACCGCTACTGCCACCACGGGAGGGGTTTATGGGGTAACAGTAACCGATGTCAACGGCTGTACCGGTTCCAATTCGGCAACTATATCTGTCAATACCCCTGCTGTGCCCATCATTGGCGGCAACACGACTGTTTGCCCGGGCAGCAGCACCATTTTAAGTACATCCGGCTTTACATCTTACGCATGGTCAACGGGTGCGGTCAGTGCTTCCATCAGTGTCAGTCCGGCAGCTACTACCACCTATACGGTAACCGTAACCGATGCCAACGGGTGTACCTCGACTAACAACCAAACGGTCAACGTTTTAACCCCACCAACAGTAGCGATAAGCGGAAACACCTCGTTTTGTACAGGAGGTAACAGTGTCTTAGATGCCGGAGGGGGCTTTACCCAATACTTGTGGAGCAACGGTAGCACTGCACAATCCATCACCGTAACCACAGCCGGCACTTACACCGTAACGGTAGCCAATGCCGCAGGCTGTACCAACACCGCCAATCTTGCGGTAACAGTCAATCCCAACCCAACGGTCAATATTTCAGGCTCTACCACCTTCTGTACGGGCAGCAGTACTACCCTCAATGCAGGTGCGGGCTTTTCTTCCTATTCATGGAGTAACGGCAGCTTTACCCAAACCCTCGCAGTAACGGTAGCCGGCACGTATAGCGTTACCGTAACCAATGCCAACGGTTGTACCGGAACCAATCTAATCAACGTTACCGAAAGTTCTTCCCTCAACCCGAACATCGTTGGTAATTTAACCCTTTGTGCAGGAGAAACCACCGTGCTAGATGCGGGCACTGGTTATGCCTCTTATCTGTGGAACAATGGCGGCATCACGCAAACCATCAGCACAGGCGTGGCGGGCAATTATTCTGTAACGGTCAGCGATGCCGGAGGCTGCACAGGCGAGGCAATTGCTCCGGTAACGGTTAATGCCAATCCGACCGTTACCATCAACGGTAATGCCAATATCTGTAGCGGTCAGACCAGTACCCTTAATGCCGGTCCGGGCTTTACCCAATATCTTTGGAATAACGGCAGCACTGCTCAAACCCTTGTTGCCTCTACTGCCGGCAACTATAACGTTACCGTTACCAATGCCGACGGCTGTACCGCCACCGATGGCTTTTTGTTAACTGTGGGGTCATCTCTTTCTCCCTCCATCACCGGTGTATTGGATATTTGTGTTGGTGAAACCACCGTGCTCGATGCGGGTACGGGTTATGCTACTTATACATGGAGTAGTGGCGGTAATGCGCAAACCATCAGCGTTACCGCTTCGGGTATCTACTTTGTAACGGTATCTGATGCAGGAGGTTGTACCGGAGAAGCCAACATTGCCGTAACCGTCAACGCTAACCCAACGGCGACTATCACCGGTACGGCGAGCGTTTGCGCCGGTCAAACCTCCACGCTCGATGCCGGTTCGGGCTTTGCCCAATATCTGTGGAGCAACGGCGGCACAACGCAAACCATCAACGTTTCCACAACAGGTACGTATAGCGTAACGGTGAGCAATGCTGCGAACTGTACAGATATCGATAGCTTTGTGGTTACGGTCAATCCTAATCCGACTGTAAACATCGCCGGAACGGCCAGCATCTGTATAGGTCAGACCAGTATTCTTGATGCGGGAGCAGGCTTTACCACCTATCTTTGGAACGATGGCAGCAGTTCTCAAACACTCGTTGCCTCTACAGCAGGCACTTACAACGTTACCGTTTCCAATGCAAACGGCTGCACCGCTACCGAAGGTTTTGTCTTAAATGTAGGGTCATCACTGACCCCCACTATTACCGGCGATTTAGATATTTGCAACGGTGAAACCACCGTACTCGATGCGGGTACAGGCTATGCCTCCTATTCGTGGAGTAGTGGCGGTAATGCGCAAACCATCAGTGTAACCACTTCGGGTATTTACTTTGTTACAGTAACCGATGCTGGAGGCTGCACAGGGGAAACCAACACAAGTGTAACGGTCAATGCCAACCCCACTGCCACCATTAACGGCACTGCAAGTATCTGTATTGGTCAGACCAGCACGCTTGATGCCGGTGCAGGTTTTACCACCTATCTTTGGAACGACGGTAGCACGGCCCAAACGCTCATTGCCGCCACAGCCGGCACCTATAATGTAACCGTAACCGATGCCAACGGCTGCACCGCCACCGATGACTTTGTATTAAATGTAGGGTCATCCTTGACTCCTGCTATTAGTGGTGATTTAGATATTTGCAACGGTGAAACCACCGTACTCGATGCGGGAACAGGTTATGCTTCCTATACTTGGAGTAGTGGCGGCAATGCGCAAACCATCAGCGTTACCGCTTCCGGTATTTACTTTGTAACGGTATCCGATGCAGGAGGCTGTACGGGTGAAGCCAATACTGCTGTAACAGTAAATGCCAACCCCACTGCTGCCATCACCGGCACTGCGAATGTTTGCAGCGGTCAAACCTCCACCCTCGATGCCGGTTCGGGCTTTGCCCAATACCTTTGGAGCGATGGCAGCACGGGTCAAACCATCACCGCAACCACCACGGGAACATATAACGTTACGGTAAGTAATGCCGCCGGCTGTACCGATACCGATAGTTTTACCGTAACGGTCAATCCCAATCCGACTGCAAACATTGCCGGAACGGCCAGCATCTGTATTGGTCAAACCAGTACCCTCGATGCGGGAGCAGGCTTCACTACCTATCTCTGGAGCGATGGCAGCGCTGCCCAAACGCTCGTTGCTTCTACCACAGGAACTTACAACGTTACTGTTACCAATGCCAACGGCTGCACCGCCACCGATGATTTTGTATTAAATGTAGGGTCATCGCTCACCCCCACCATCTCCGGCGATTTGGATATTTGCAACGGTACAACCACCTTACTCGATGCGGGTACAGGCTATGCTTCCTATTCGTGGAGCAGTGGCGGTAATACGCAAACCATTAGCGTAACCACTTCGGGCATTTACTTTGTTACCGTAACCGATGCCGGAGGTTGCACAGGGGAAACCAACACAAGTGTAACAGTCAACGCTAACCCGACTGCTACCATCAACGGAACGGCAAGTATCTGTATAGGTCAGACGAGTACCCTCGATGCGGGTGCAGGATTTACCACTTACCTATGGGGAGACGGCAGCACCGCTCAAACGTTGGTTGCATCAACCGCAGGCACGTACAACGTTACCGTTACCGATGCCAACGGCTGTACTGCTACCGATGATTTTGTATTAAATGTCGGGTCATCCTTGACCCCTGCTATCAGTGGTGATTTGGATATTTGCAACGGCGAAACCACCGTACTCGATGCGGGAACGGGTTATGCCTCCTATTCGTGGAGTAGCGGTGGAAATGCACAAACCATCAGCGTAACGACATCGGGTATATACTTTGTAACGGTATCCGATGCAGGAGGCTGCACCGGTGAAGCGAACACTGCCGTAACGGTTAACGTCAATCCCACTGCTGCCATCACCGGCACGGCGAGTGTTTGCAGCGGTCAAACTTCCACCCTCGATGCCGGTTCGGGCTTTGCCCAATACCTTTGGGGCGATGGCAGCACCGGTCAAACCATCAACGTTACTACATCGGGCACTTATAACGTAACCGTGAGTAATGCCGCCGGCTGCACCGATGCCGACAGCTTTGTGGTTACGGTCAATCCCAATCCGACTGTAAACATTGCCGGAACGGCCAGCATCTGTATTGGTCAAACCAGCACCCTCGATGCGGGAACTGGCTTTACCACTTACCTTTGGAACGACGGCAGCACTGCTCAAACGCTCGTTGCCTCCACAGCCGGCACGTACAACGTAACGGTAACAGATGCCAACGGCTGTACTGCCACCGATGATTTTGTATTAAGTGTAGGCACTTCGCTCACCCCCTCCATCAGCGGTGATTTGGATATTTGCAACGGTGAAACCACCGTGCTAGATGCGGGTACAGGTTATGCTTCCTATACTTGGAGTAGTGGCGGGAATGGGCAAACCATCAGCGTTACCGCTTCGGGTAGTTATGACGTTACAGTGACCGATGCCGGAGGATGTACCGGTGAAGCTAACACGAGTGTAACGGTCAATGCCAACCCGACTGCCACCATCAACGGCACGGCAAGTATCTGTATTGGTCAGACAAGCACCCTTGATGCCGGTGCAGGCTTTACCACTTACCTATGGGGAGACGGCAGCACTGCTCAAACGTTGGTTGCCGCTACCGCAGGTGCGTACAGCGTAACCGTTACCGATGCCAACGGTTGCACCGGAACAGACAGCTTTGATTTAAGCACGATTGATTGCACCACTTGTACGCCACCTGCCCCGCCGATTGGTGAGGTAGTGAGTGTGGTGGTTTGTGAAGGTGAGGTCAACACCACTGCCTTTTTGGTCAGTAGTGAAGCAGGAACGACTGTCAATTGGTACGATGCCCTCACCGGCGGCAACTTGCTTGGAACGGGTACCACCTTCACCGCAACTACCGCCGGCATTTACTATGCCGAGACGGCGACAATAGCAGACCCCACCTGCGTCAGCGAGCGCATTCCCGTAGAGTTATTGACCGATTTGGTCAGCATCACCGTAACAGCCGACCCAACCGCCACCACAGCAGGCGGAACTGTGTTGTTAACCGCAACTGGTACTGCCACCTTGGGTACTGCCCTCACCTATTCATGGACAACATCTGGCAATGATATTTTATCTTGTACCGATTGCACCGCACCGGAGGTCGCCCTTACGCAAACCACTACGTTTGGTGCGTCCACCATAGATGAGTTCGGCTGTACGGCAAGTGCATCCGTTCAGGTTATTGTTTTACCCACCGGAAATGTGGTGGTCATTCCCAACGCTTTCTCGCCTAATGCCGATGGCGTAAACGACATCTTCAGAATTTCGGGTCAGAACATCGAAACGGTTGAACTGTATATTTATAACCGATGGGGACAGGAAGTTTATGCCACAATAGGTACTTTAGCCCACGGTTGGGATGGCATGTTCAATGGTAAATTCCAAGAGATTGGCGTGTATGTTTACTATGCCAGCATTACCTTTACCAACGGCGAAGTGGAAACGTTCAAAGGAAATGTTACGCTCATCAAATAGTAGTTTGTAAGGGCTGCAAGGTTTTTGAAACCGGGAAAGGCAGTGGAGGTATCTCCTAAAATAAAAAAACGCCGATAGTGTTACCCAACACTACCGGCGTTTTTGTTTATTCAATCCAATGAATGAATAGTGCTTAGTCTTTTGCTTTTACAGACGAAGCACCCGATGTTTCAGATTGCACATTGGTGGTATTGCCTTTGTAAATGATACCGCTCGCACCTGCTGCATCCGCAGTCAGTTTATCGGTAACATACACTTCTGCTTGACTAACGCCCGACACTTCCACACTCATTTCATTGACCTCAAAATTGAATGCTTTTAATCCGGAAGAACCGCTGACAGTTACTTCTGCATTTTTAGCTTTACCGTTTAGCGTTAGGGTAGAAGCACCCGAAACCTCAGCATTTAGCGTGCCGGTGTTAATATCAGTAATCGCTTCAGAAATGCCGGAGATAATGAGGTTTAACTCATCGTTGTTTTTAAAACCCGTAATCGTAGCTTTACAAGCACCGTTCAACTCGAATTCGGTCAGTTCGGGCGTAACTACGGTCAATGCAATATACCCTTCATTACTTGGGTTTAACCAATTCCACCATTTTTTCTGGCGCATAGATATGGATAAAGTGTTTCCGCTTTGATCTACCGACAAATTGGCTAAATCTGCTTCAGCACCGGTAAAGGCTACTTTATGCTTTGCCCCCTTTTGTACAGTAACTTTAAACAATCCCGAAATTTCGAGTTCATTAAAATCTTCAAAATCAAAGACTTTCTGCTTATTGGAAATCTGTGACTGATTGGTCGTAAGGTTTTCTTCGGCATTAGGCTCTAAAGGTTCGGCAAGCGGGTCGAGGTCTGCCGTTTCGAGGGCATCCATTTTCTCTTCCATATCGCTGAATTCATCAACCATGCCTGTTTCAGTGGCAGGAGCATCGGCAAGGGTTAGCCCTTCGGGTAACATTTCCCATCGCTTGCCTATCATTTCGGCATCAAGAGTATTGCTGACATTTTTCACATCGTAAATCACATTCTCGGAACCCGGGGCAAAAAATACCGATTTCCCTTTAGGAACTTTGAGGGTTAACTGTATCTGCTGATTGCGCCATTTATCGCCTGCCGGAGCTGAAAAGTAAGGGTTAAAATATAAGACAGAGTCATCTTGTTCAAAGACATATTCTATGTGTTGGGCAAGATTTTCGGCAGTTTGTTGTGTGCCGCTGATGGCAGAAAGCGATTTAATCAACTGAAAGCGATCATCTTCGCTTTCTACCACATCCAGCTTAATAGCATCGAAAAACAAAGCATTATTTTGATAGTCAAAAACGGTTTTCCCCCAATTGCCAACCGGCAATTGTATTTGTGCATGGCTTTTGTTATTGTTGCGAACTTCTTCTATGTGCGTATCGGGCAGGGCACTGATGTATAGGGTGTTTCCGGTAGGTTGTACAATCGCTACTTCCTGTTGCAATCTCGCCCTTTGTGAAAACTCGTCACTATACGTTTTTGCCGATACGGTTAATAGAACAAACAGGCAAACGCCCCAAAATACGAATGCTCCGGTTTTCCATCTACCTGCATCAGTGTTTATCTTAAACGCCTTTCGGGTAAACCAATAGGTAATCCCAAGTATCGGAATGGCAAACAGCAGCAGGAGACTGATGATACCGAATATAACCGGTATGGCACTGCTAAAAATGAAGGTGAATAGGAATTTAATAGAAGCAAACAGCCCTACAACAATTCCCAACAAGGCCATCACCAAGGAAAACAAGAGTATCGCCCCTGCTACTATCACCAACACCTTTGCAACTTTTAAGGCTATCCATATTGCTTTTGGCAATATTTGGCGCAACTTATCAGTCAATTGCTCAAAAAAAAACCTTGTGTTTTTACCGCCTTCGCTTTTACTAAAATCCTCAATTTGGTTTTTGAGGGTATGAAACCCCTCGCGGAAGGTTTTTTCTAAGTTATGCACGTTAATCTGCTCGCCTTTCATGGCCAGTTTTTGGGCGGTAGTTGCGGCTTCGGGCACTATCACCCAAAGGATGATATACAATAATACGCCCCAGCCGAACAAGAAAAAGGCAGCAACAAAAGCTAATCTAACCCAAATCGGGTCGCTGATGCCAAAATAAGCACTCACCCCCGAACAAACACCGCCCAACACTTTATCGTCCGGATTGCGGTATAGTCTTCTGTAACGATTTTCGTCGTTACCGGTTTGTGCATTGGGGTTGGCTTGATGTTGGCCTTGGGCATTTTGATCGGCGTTTTCGTTGGTATCTGCACTTGTTTCGTGTGTATGCGGGTGGTCAAATTCTTCGGGATGACCCATGATGCCAATCATCGTTTCTACATCGCCGGGCAATACAACCTGACGCTTGTGTTTGTTTAACGACTCCTGAAACATCTCGGCTATGCGCGATTCTATATCTTCAACGATTTCTTTTGCGCCTTCTTCACCTTTAAAATGATTCTTAAGAGAGGTTAAGTAGTGATACAACCGGTTATAGGCTTCTTCCTCAATGTGGAAAAACCATCCGCCTAAGTTAATGCTAATAGTCTTATTCATGTGATTGGGTGGTTTGTGTGGTTGTTGAATGGAGGGAGTTTACTGCGTTTACTAATTCAATCCAAGTTTGTTGTAATTCTTCTTTAAATTGATTGCCCTCATCGGTTAGGGCGTAATACTTGCGCGGTGGACCTGTTTTCGATTCTTCCCAGCGATAGGTCAATAGTCCGGCATTTTTGAGCCGAGTCAACAAGGGGTAGAGGGTACCTTCCATCACCAGCAAATTGGCTAGTTTCATCTCTTCAATGATGTCTGAAGGATACATTTCGCCTCTTGCTATGATTGAAAGGACACAAAACTCCAAGATACCTCGGCGCATTTGTGTTTTGCTGTTTTCTGCATTTAAGTTCATATCATTGCTTTAAAGGATTAAGGTACTATGTTTTGCAAGGTACTGTACTGCAAAGATAACGCACAATTGTTTTAAATAGTTGCATTTTTTGAAACTTTTTTTTCTTAGCATGGTACTATGTGCTACCGAGTACTTAATTTAACCTATTTAAGGGTTAAAAAAGTTCCTTTTGAACGAAAAAATGTTGAATAATTTTTTTCGGATACAGAATTGAGCGGTAACCTACTTGGTCAACATGGTTTTTGAACGAGGCTGTTGTGAGGGATTTGGATGGCAGGAACACTATACTAAGGCGATAAGAGGGGAATTACCTCATCAATTGGGTTAATAAACCGCCATTTACTTACTATCTTTGCGCACATCGGTAAATAAAAGGATACATAAAATAGGGGGATACTGCTCTTACTTTTTTTACGCCAATATTTTTTTAATCAATTCATTCAATATCGTGCTAAGGATAGACATACACTCACATATTTTGCCTGAAAAATTACCGCGGTTTACCGACAAGTTTGGGTACGACGGATTCATACACTTAGAACATCATCGGCAGGGGTATGCTAAAATGATGATTGGCAATAAGTTTTTTCGGGAAATAGAGGAAAACTGTTGGAGTGCCGACCGCCGTTTTGCCGATATGGAGCGCAACCGTATAGATATGCAGGTCATTTGTACCATACCGGTCATGTTTAACTATTGGGCAAAACCGAACGATACGCTGGAGGTAGCCCGCTTTTTAAATGATCATATTGCCGGAGTGGTCGCCAAATATCCTAAACGCTTTGTCGGGTTGGCCACCCTGCCGATGCAAGACCCCGATTTGGCGATACAGGAGTTGGAACGATGTATGAAGGAGTTGAACTTGGCAGGCGTTCAGATAGGATCTCATATCAACGATTGGAATCTGAGTGCTGCCGAGCTAATGCCGTTTTTTGAGGCTTGCGAGCGGTTGGGCGCATCGGTTTTTGTACACCCTTGGGATATGATGGGGAGTAAAGATATGCAACGCTATTGGTTGCCTTGGTTGGTTGGAATGCCTGCCGAAACCTCGCGGGCTATTTGTTCCATGATTTTTGGCGGGGTGTTTGAACGCCTGCCCAATTTGCGCGTGTTGTTTTCGCACGGGGGCGGTGCTTTTGCCGGCACGCTTGGGCGCATCATGCACGGGTTTAACGCCCGTCCGGATTTGGTAGCGATTGATAACCCCTACCCACCCACCAAATATCTTGGGCAGTTTTGGGTGGACACACTCGTTTTTGATGCCGTGATGTTGCAAAACAATATCAATCTCTTTGGTGCAGATAGGGTGGCACTTGGCTCGGACTACCCCTTTCCGCTTGGCGAATTAGAAACAGGGGCATTGCTCGATAGCATGAATCTGGAAACCACCATTCAAAACAAAATTCTCTACAAATCAGCCTTAGCTTGGTTGAATAGGAAGGAGGAGGAGTTTATTTAGGCATAGGACGAAAGACTTAAGATATAAGACTAAAGACAACAGACGAAAGACAGAAGGCAAAAGTCGTTAGATGTTAAACTTAGGATTACAGATTTTAGCCAATGAACACTTAACCCGAAGGGGTGAAATGATTATAGAAAGACAACGTCATAAACATTCAACCCTGAAAGGGTAACATGATAAGTACTGACGGAAATGTTATGGACAATTTACCAATGTTTAAAGACTCGGGGTTAATTGCTTATAACCAATAAAAACCAATACAATCCACATTCCTTGCGGCTTTAAAATTTTAACTTTCTACATGGATATTACCGCATTTATAAGAAATGCCCTTATTGAAGATGTCGGCAACGGCGACCATACATCATTGGCATGTATTGCTCCCCAAGCCATTGGCAAGGCTAGATTATTGGTCAAACAGCCCGGGGTGATTGCCGGAATTGAATTAGCTACTTTGATTTGCAAAGAAGTAGATTGGGATTTAGAAGTGGAAGAATTATTGTATGATGGGGCAGTGGTTCAGGTAGGTGATGTTGGGTTGATTTTACAAGGACGGAAACAATCCATCCTGAAAGCGGAGCGGCTGTTGCTCAATTGTATGCAACGCATGAGTGGTATAGCCACGCTGACCAATCAATATGTTCAGGCCGTTGCCGGCACATCAGCCCGCATTTTGGATACCAGAAAAACAACCCCGGGATTTAGATTTTTTGAAAAATGGGCGGTTCGTTTAGGCGGCGGGCATAACCACCGTTACGGGTTATACGATATGATGATGATTAAAGACAACCACCACGACTACTGTGGAGGGATTGTAAACGCCATTCACCTCGCCCAAGAATATCTGGCTCAAACAAAACTGAACCTGAAGATTGAAATTGAAGTGCGCAATTTGAAGGAACTCGATTTGGTCTTACAAACCGGACAGGTTGACCGCATTATGTTCGATAATTTTGATGTTCCGACTACTCACAAGGCGGTCGAATTGGTTAACCGCAAATTTGAAACTGAATCATCGGGCGGCATTGACCTCAACACAGTTAGCGGATATGCCGAAACAGGAGTGGATTTTATTTCAGTCGGCGCGCTGACCCATTCCTATACCAGCATGGACATCAGCTTAAAAGCAATTTAGAGTGATGAACCAACCATAATCAATCGGTTTTGAGGTGCAATCAAATTTGGACGGTCTTTAGCTGAAAACCTACAGGGTTATGACCGGCATTAGGCTACCTTTGAAGGAGAATCTTCAACCAAAACGGAACGGCGCGCTTTATTTGACCATAATCGAGTACTAAAATAGGGCAATTTTAGTAAAATAACGGGTTTGCAAAGGTCTCTTGCTGGATAGCAAAGGTCTCTTGCTGAATAGCAAAGGTCTCTTGCTGTTTAGCAAAGCACTCATGTCATCCGACAAAGCACTCATGTCATCTGACAAAGCACTCATGTCATCTGACAAAGCACTCATGTCATCTGACAAAGCACCCATGTCATCTGACAAAGCACTCATGTCATCTGACAAAGCACCCATGTCATTCGACAAAGCACCCATGTCATCTGACAAAGCACCCATGTCATTCGACAAAGCACCCATGTCATTCGACAAAGAATCAATATCAAGTGGCAATGAAGCATTGTAAATATTTCAAAGTTCTAAAATAGCACTTTAAAAGATTGCTTTTCCGGTCGAATATTATGACAATTTCGCAAAATAATTAAAGTTAACAAAGTTCAAGAGTTACCTGAGCGTTGTTGAGTTTATCCTCCCATTAAACTGATGCTTAAAAATCATCTGTTAGAAGTTATCGGACAAAAACCTAAGCGCATTACTACGGAGGATTTTGTCGGCAATCTGTTCGGGTTCGAGGTGGTAGAGCAGGGTGGTAATTTCCTCGTTACTAAAAAGGTATTTATCTTTCTCTACAATCAAGCGATTGTCTGCCACCCGATGTAAGAAATCAATGATGTCGCTTCGCAGTTCCTGCATACGGGAGGCATCTTTATAGGTATCCATTGGATTAATCGCACCGTCAAAATCCGATCCAAGTGCGACAATATCCCATGCGGAGGCATCTCCAATGACTTTTGCAATGTGGAGCGGGCTGGCCAAAAACAATTTTATATACTCGTCTTTATGTTGTTGCGAGCCATTGATGGATTTTTTGATTGACTTAACGGCCATATCGCCACCCAATCGGGTATCTTCGAGCATGATCCCAATCAGTCCTTTGGTTTGATGAATGCGGAGAATTTCATCGTCGTAAAGGTTAAAACTCCATTGGTGGAGGTATTGTTTTTTGTTCACTTTGGGCTTGTCGCGTCTGAATTTTTGCATTTTCTTAAATGCAATATCTGAACTTGGAATGCCGTTCACCCCGCCGTGACTATAAAAGATAGGAACAGAGTTTTGGTATTTATCCTCAAGCAGATGATAGTATTGCAAACGGCTTGTCAGGCTCATGTGTTTGATGTCAATCAAGATACGGTTGCCATTTTCGGTCGAAAGGAGTTGTTCGATAGCAGTATAGCCTAAATCGGTAATTCCTTCTTCTTGACCTTGCCGCTCATTGACCAAAGCACTAATCAGCCCCTTACTTGTTCGGGTCTGACCACAGAGTTGATTCCAAAAATGGTTGGCAAGGGTAATCGAAAACAAGGGGTAATTCTGTTTAAGTTCCAGAATATTGGCAGTAACGAGTGCTTCGAGTTGCTTGGGCTGCCTTTTTTCCATCCGGATTGTTTTGGGTATTCCTGTACCCAAGGCGTGCCCGCCTTCTATATTCATGACCACTGCAACGGTGTTGGGTTCATCGGCCAGTATTGTTTCAATTTCCCGATAGTTTTTAACCACTTCATACCGATGTTTTCCGTGAGGGGAATTGTCTGCATCAATGCCCATGAAGATGCTCATTTCATTTTTGGCTTCAGTAAAGTAGTCCACATCGTTGTCCTGAAGGTCGAGAATTTTCTGAGTATTTGCCCCCGCAAAAAAGGCCATGGTAGCAGCCATTTTTTCTTTGTTCCAAATAAAGGCTTTGGTAAAAAATCTGTTGTGGGTAAATTCTCGTTGAATGGGGCAAACAGAAGCAAACACTACTTTCACATCGCCTTTTACCAGATTGTTGAAATTGCTGCAAGAAACCGGGGGCACTTTATGGTAAGCGCCTATCAAATTGGGGAACTTATAGACCCCGTGAGCACAGGTGGTTTGTTCACTCCAAAGTCCGGGTTGATGGTTGGGAAGCCCATAACCTCTGTTGTAAGGTTTCAAAGAGATGTGGGCATGTATATCAATATGGTAGAGCGAATCGGCTATACCGGTTTGCCCATTGGCATTCAAAAAAGCGAATAAACCAATGGCAAGAAACAAAACGAAGCGGGTTTTCATTGCAAAACTATTTTCTCAAGTTGGATGAAATATTCTTTTGGATGAGAGAATAAGTTTGCATTTAGTTTTGGAGTGTGGATTTGTAATTAAAAAGGAATTCCTGTTTTTTTAAACGATTGGAAATCAACTTATTGTATGGTTGCGAGTGCTTCTTTAAATAAAATGAAAAAGGGGCAATCGGCTTGGTGAAGCTGTATTGCCCCTTTTTTTATCAGGCAGGTGATAAGCGGTATGATTAATAGCGTATTTGTTGAATGCCGATCACACTTGCATTGGGCATATAAAGATTAAAGTCGGCTACACTGACGGTTCGATCTAAATTGCAGTCTCCATCTAAATATTGATTGATAAAAGACGACTGACTTTGGTAATAGTTAAAATCTGCAACACTCACTACACCATCTGCATTAAAATCGCCGGCAATCATTGCCCATTGTCCATCGGGTAAGACGACAGATTGTGTATCGCCACCCATGACATAGTTGGCTCCTTCACTAAAGGTGTATGGGTTTAAATTGGGTAATGGGACACTTACAGAACTCATCTGCGCCAAATGGTTTCTATGGCGTACTACAATAAAGTAGCTTTGGTCTGCGGGTATGTTATAGAACCGCACAGCGTCTTTGCCTTTATCCACCACATTGCCGTTATTTAGGAGCAATGCTGCTTTTTGCTCAACGATTTGGTCAAAATTGTTGGCATCTCGGAGTTCTAAAAGTACCCAATCTACTATATTCGAGGGTAGTTCATCGGCGCACTCGGTTCCGTTATAGTTCCAAGGGGCTTGGCTAAAGGGTTGTTCGGTGGGAACAAGATTGTACTGTTTCAATGTAGTGCTCATCAGTCCGTTGCCTAAGTAAGCTCCTTGCAAAAATACCTTAATCTTAGCTTTTACCGGTTCATATTGTGCATCTTTAATTCTCACGCAAACATCACCATAGTTATAGCCAAACGGAGTACTTGCTGATGCAATCTGCAAAAAGTATTGCGCTCCGGCAGTTAAGTTAGTAACTGAAACAGGGTCGGAGCAGCGCGAAGGATTGGCAACGCACTTTACTTGAGTTAAATTCCCGCAAATTCCCGAATACACCGATGCTACATGTACGAATTCAGCATCGGTACTCAAATATATCTTGCCCGATGCAGGAGCGGTAAAGGTGAACCAAATGGCAGCCGCAGGATTTATATCGCAACTTGTCGGAGCACCGTTCAGGTTAACATCGTTTAGCATCGTTAAAACGGCAGCCCCGGGAATAGCAGTGGTAATAGAAGTTGTATATTGCCCCGATTGGGAAGCACCATAAGCACTTGTAACTAAATAATAGGTTACGCCGGCCGTCAAGGTAACATTGACCACTGACAGTGTGATACCATTAAAATCATCGTTGCCGGCCACGTATGTGGCGCATGGATTATTGGGGTTGAAACTGTTCTGATAGACATGCAGATAGCCATCCATTTGGGGATAAAAATTGGTGATGGTATAACTGCCGGTAGCGCTGACTGTAAACGTAAAAAAGTCATAGCGCACATATACATCGCTGACTGTGCAACTACCGCCTTGTTCGGGTCGGAAATAGTAGTTCTGACTATTGGCAGTGGAGGCGGAATAGCCGGTAAACGGCACTTGTAAATCAACTAAAGGGCCATTAAAAGTAGCGGACTCGTTATTGGCAAGAGTACATTCATCTCCTACTGTCAGAGGAATGGCATCGGTACAAACATCATTGGGAGGGGCTTGCGGAGGGGTTCGCAAAGCCATGCATACATTTCCTTCTACGGTAGCAAAGTAGCCTGTAATTTGAACTCGGTAAGTTTGTCCTGAAGTCAACCCGTTCAAGGTAATGTTATGCCCATAATCGGTGCCGTTCACTTCGGTCAAAGAGCCGCAGTTACCGCTATAAACAGTAATCACATCGGCAAAATCAGCGCCACTATCCAACACTACCTTGCCCGATGCAGGTGCGACAAAGCGGTACCAGATGGAGGAACGCGAACGGTTATTTAGGCTCGGTATCGATTCATTGGCTTCGAGCGTCGCATTTCGGTTATTTCCGGAAATGCAACTGGCATCTAAGGATAAGAGTATGGCGGTACTACAGTTGTCGTTGGCAGGTGTTGGTGGGGCTGTTCCACCCGAAGTGATGCTGACACAGGTATTTCCACTGGTGGCACCAAATGAACCAACTCTGCCACTGATGCGCACAAAATAGGTTTGCCCTGCTGTCAATCCGGTTAACCTTAGCTTTTCGCCGGTAAACCCAAACTCGTCGCGGTTGTTGCAAGCAATGGGGTTTAACGCGTTGCAATTTCCAGAAAAAACAGTTATCACATCGTTAAAGTCTGATGCGCTGTTGATTGTTGCTATTCCTCCGGTAGGTGCGACAAAAGAAAACCAAATACCGGCTTTAGTACTATCTGTACAGGAAGCCGCCGGTCCTTCAAAAATAGCATTTACATTGGAAGCCTCTACACAAGGTCCATTGACGGTAACCGCTTCGGCACGACTACATAAGTCGTTGATTTGCCCCCAGCCACTTACTTTTACATTGTCAACACTTGCCCACCATGCCCAAGAGCCGCCGTCGCCATAAGCAAAAGCCACTCTCAAATCCTGAGACCGGTAAGCCGACAAGTCTATGGTTACATGTCCAAAATCCTGATAATTGTACCCTTCAAAGTTTTCGCCGGAAAAAACCCTAACCGGTATTAATTCATTATTATAGAATACGGCAATTGCTAAAAACGAATTACCGCTTGCTCTGAAATGGACATCTACATCTAATATGATATTCGCAAACAACGTAGCATCGAACGTATTTGAAAGCAAAACGACCGTAGAGGGATCGGCATCTTCTCCAAGGGCATCGTCGTTAAAATAGGCCATACAAGTTCCGTTCATATCATAAGACCAAATAGTGTCCTGCCCAATCTGCCAACCTGTATCGCCGCTGTCAATATAATTGATCCATCCGGCAGGCATACCGCATCCGTCAAAGTTTTCAATCATCAAAGAGCGGCTCACTTTAAAGTTATCAAACGCCGCCCACCAATTCCAAATACCGCCGTCGTAGTATTCAAACCGAACGCGCATGTTGGCACCGGCATAAGCCGTAATGTCAATCATTGCCGGCAAATATTGGTCAAAGTTAGTGCCGGAGTAGTCTTGGCCTTGGTAAACAGCCACAGGAACCCAATTGGAGGTGCCGTTTTGAGAAACGAGAATCGTAAAGGCATCAGAGCCATCCCAGTTTCTGAAATGCACATCGGTTTCCAATATCAAGACAGTACCTGCTGGGCCAATGCCATCAAAAGCAGGGGAGGTAACTTGTGCCGTCCACGCACTGGTGCCATCGCCGCTAGCGTCATCGTCAAAATACACCATGCAAGTACCATCTATACTCGCACCGTTTGAGTTTGGATTATCGGGTATGCCTACTCCCCAAGCAGCACCTTGGTAGCCGGTAAGGCTGGTCGTCCAGCCGGTGGGGAATACGCAATCGTTAAAGTCTTCTTCAATAATTGGAGGTGCTTGTACGGGTGTTTGCGACCGGACAGCCGGTATGTGTAAAAACAAAACCATGAGCGAAACAAGCAAGCAATAAATAGGGTAAGTAGGACTAAACTTCATAGCTTAGTGGTTTTGAAAGTATTATGGTAGAAAATTTTTAGAAACCAATTCGTACATTTTTTACGCGCGCATCATTCGATTTGCCATTAAGATAAATTAATTCTTTTGTGCCCCACAAAGGAATTTTAATCAATAAAATGGCTAAGGTGCGGAATTTATCTTAATTATGGGGTAAATATAACTGCTTTATCGGTTTAAGTGTGCAAGTTGCGGCTAAAAAAAAATTTTGGCAATAGGGTGACCATTTTGCATAAAAAAACGAACTTTACCGAGCATTTCACAGCTATTGGGTTTTTTAAATGTACAAGGTTTTGTGCGGTAAGCCAAAACCGAATTCGATGGTAATATTTTTTACCTATTAAACTTGTTCCGTTTAAGTAAGTTTTCCATCATAGAATTAACTTGGCAAACTGTGCTCTCTTTTTTAAAAAGTCATTTAAACATAGCTGCTCACTGGGCACTTAATTTGTCCAACTTATTGTTTCAAAGTCCGAATAAATACATTCAATTATGAGTTGCGCTACCGGTTCTATTGTTCCCTACGTACCTTCTGCCAATGTTCCTTGGAATCGAAAAAGGGTCGCCCACCTATATCGTCGCATGGGTTTTGGAGCAACCAATCAGCAAATAACGGCCGGATTGGCCATGACCCCCACCGCATTAGTTGACCAAATTGTCAATCAAGCGGTAGCTTTACCACTCCCACCTCCACCGGTTTGGTATGACTGGACACGATTTCCGGTTGATGATTATGCGGAATACGGAGAGGATATTTATGATCATCGTTCAGAATGGGTGAGAATATGGCTGACAAGTATGATTGCCAATGGGTTCAGAGAAAAAATGACATTGTTTTGGCACAATCACTTCGTAACCGAATGGGAAAGCTATACTTGCTCGGCTTATATGTACCAATACCACAAGTTGTTGCAACAGTATGCCTTGGGCAATTTCAAACTTTTTGCCCATTATATAGGGATGACCCCCGCGATGCTTCTTTACCTGAACAACAATCAAAATGAGGTGGGAAGCAACAATCAAAACTATGCCCGCGAATTGATGGAGTTATTTACGATGGGGCAAAATAACGGTTATACGGAAGAGGATGTGCAAGAAATGGCACGTGCCCTAACCGGTTGGAAAGTTCCTTACAGCAATGAAATATACGCCTACACTTGCGGCGATTCTTTCTATGTACCGGCTTTATTTGACAATACTGCTAAAACCATTTTCGGTCAAACAGGCAACTGGCGCAACGATGCAAATCCCGCTAACCCCGACAATGTAGTCAATCTCATTTTTACATACCGCCAAGATGAGGTAGCCGATTATATTTGCACCAAACTCTATAAACACTTTGTTGCACCCGATCCTGATTCTACTATTATTACTGCATTGGCCAATACTTTTAAAAGCAATAACTTCGAGTTAGCCCCGGTCATCCGTCAATTATTTAAAAGTGAGCACTTTTTTGATGAAGCCAATATCGGGCACCTTATTAAAAGCCCTATTGAATTTACCGTTGGGTTGCATCACACTTTGCAAATTCCCTATGACGACGACCGCCTCAATGGTATTTATTACGATTGTGCAACGATGGCACAAGAACTGTTTGAACCGGTCAATGTTGCCGGTTGGCCCGGACAAAGAACATGGATTAACGAGAACATCCTTACGCGTCGTTGGGATTCCGGTGGGTACTATGTCTATTATGTAGATGACAACACCTTGAATAATTGGGTGCAATTAGCCAAAGACCTCAGCGGTAACTCTAATAACCCCACCATTGTAGCAACAGCAATAGCCGACTTTTTACTACCTAACGGGTTGGAAAATCCCGATGAATATGGCATTGCAACCGATGTGTTTAAAGGGAGTATCCCGCAAAATTACTTTGACGATGGTTCTTGGAATTTGGATTGGGCGGAAGCTCCCGATCAGGTTCGCAATTTGCTGATTTACCTCATCAAACTACCTACTTTCCAACTTACTTAATCCAAAACGATTTATCAAAAGTCTTTACCAACATCTCAATACCATAATTCTATGTGCGATATTCATAACGATCAACCTCAAATGGAACATAACGCCAACGAAGAACACGCAGAGAACCGACGCGGAAAGTGTTTGGAGCATGGTGAAGACCACAAATTAGATCATGCAAAGTGGAGCCGGCGTAACTTTTTACTCTCATCCGGATTGTTTGCTGCCGGATCTGCCTTTATGCTTGGCAACTCACGTCTTCAGGCATTGGCCAAATCGCCCCTATTCAGTGCCATTAATAATGCAGATAACGAACGGGTTTTGGTGATTATCAATCTTGGTGGCGGAAACGATGGGTTAAATACCATTATCCCCCGTTTTAATGACACCTATTATAACCTCCGCCCCACAATTGCTGTTCAGGAATCGCAACTGTTTGCCCTCTCACCCGAATTTGGTATGCCCAATACCATGTTAAGCCTTGACCCTATGTGGCAGGAAGGGAAAATGGCCGTTGTCCATAGCGTAGCCTATCCTTCGCAAGACTATTCCCATTTCAGGAGTACCGACATTTGGATGTCGGCAAGTAACTCCGACGAATATCTTGGTACAGGTTGGATAGGCAGGTACCTTGGTCAGGAATATCCTGCTTTTGCTACCACGCCTGCCAATTTTCCGGTTGGTCTGCAAGTTGGCTATCAATCGAGTTTGTTATTTTCAGGAGGCGAGTCGCAAATGGGGTTGACCATCAATAACCTGACTGAATTCTATCAAATCGCTTTGACCGGACAACTCTACGATACCAATATCAACGACGACTGTTCGTATGGACAAGAGTTGCTTTTCATGCGTCAGACCGCTAACAACACGGTTCGCTATGCCCAATCTATCAAAGATGCTTATGATAATGCCAGTTTCTATGGGGCTTACCCCGACAATTATCTGGCCTACCAATTAGCTTTGGTTGGAAGGTTAATCAAAGGAAAATTGGGAACCAGAGTCTATATGGTAGAAATCGGCGGTTTTGATACACACGCTAACCAAAACATCTACCACCCGGGGTTGATGAACGAAATAGCAACTGCTGTAAGGGCTTTTTACGATGACCTTACACAGGCCGGATTAAATGAAGAAGTACTCACCATTACCTTTTCGGAGTTTGGACGTACATCGGGCGAAAACGGTTCGTTTGGCACCGACCACGGACAAGCAGCCCCATTGATGGTGTTTGGAGGGAATGTTACAGGTGGGTTAAAGGGTGAATTTGGCGACATTTCACCCGTCAGCTATTATGACCAAGCCTATACCACCGATTTCCGTTCGGTATATGCCACTATTCTTAAAGATTGGTTTTGCCTCCAACCCATTGTAGTAGATGCCATCATGGGAAGGGAGTTTTCCGTTGTGCCCGATTTGTTGCCTGAGTGTACGCCAAGTTTGGGTTCTAATGACCTTGCGGTTTTATTGGGACACAACCCATCGTTAACGCAAGCAAATACCATCCTCATCAAATATGCCATTTTGAAAGCAGGACAAGTGCGGCTTCAAATCCTCAACACAGCCGGACAGGTAAAAGCAACTTTGATTAACGGTTCTTTAGAGCCTAACAGTTATACTTTTCCTTTTAAAGCATCGGACTACGGATTGCCACCCGGCGAATACCTCTACCGCCTCGAAAGTGGAGGGAAGGCTTACAGCAGGAAAATCAGGGTGATGAGCTAAGAAAAATAGCAGTGAATAGAGGCAACCTGTCTATGCCATTAGAGTTTGTTCACCTTAACAAGGTAATGGAATGTTGACCTAAACTGAGCATTTACTATGCTTTCCAACTACAGTTTTCAAAGCACAATGGAACCAATTGAAGCAATTTCAACTTTACTATAAAACTTTTTTAAGGCAGAATTAGGATAAAGAACAGAAAACAATGTATCTTTGCCCTGCTTTTTAAAAAAGCGGATGGTGCGGTAGCTCAGTCGGTAGAGCAATGGACTGAAAATCCATGTGTCGGCGGTTCGACCCCGCCCCACACCACCCCTGATAAACCCCATTTGGCAATATAAAGCCTTATGGGGTTTTTCTTTTTATGCCAACAAAATCAATCCGATACTATGAAAAAGGTATGGCACGTAATCATTCTTGTTTTGCTTTTCTTGTTGGGAATAACCGCCATACAGGGTGGATTGATGCTTGCCATTGACCCCAGCGGCAATTCCATACAACTCCCATCTCAATGGATAACCAATACCATATTTGGAAACTATCTGATACCAGGGTTGGCACTGTTCACCATCTTAGGAATAGGCAGTTTAGTGATTGCAGTTTTAGTCGTCAAGAAATATCAATACGCCTATCTTTTAACCGCAGCTCAAGGAGCGGCCGTCCTTTTTTGGTTGTTCGTACAGATAATTTCAATAGGGCAATACTTCTTCTTACAGCCGGTCTATGCCGTTATCGGATTAGCATTGTTCTATGGCGGATGGCGATTACATCGTCAATCCCTCCACCAAAACTCAAATTGAGCAGTTTTTAACATTTGCTATGTACCTATACATAAAAGCGCTACACATCATCTTTGTCGTCACATGGTTTGCCGGGTTGTTTTATATTGTTCGCCTGTTTGTCTATCAGGCCGAAGCCAACCAAAAACCAAGTCCGGAGAGAGAAACCCTGCTTCAACAATTTGATGTGATGGCAAAACGGTTGTGGCTGGGAATAACTTGGCCTTCAGCAATCATCACGCTTATCTTGGGAGGCTGGATTTTTTGGCTTTTTGCCGCTACCCCGACTTGGCTATGGGTCAAGTTGGGCTTTGTTGCCGGATTGTATTTATACCACTTCTCTTTACACCATATTTACCTCCTGCATCAACGCCACGAATACCCCTATTCATCACAGCAACTCCGTTTATGGAACGAGGCGGCAACAGTTTTTTTAATTGCGATAGTGATGTTGGTGGTTGTTAAACAGGGGTTGAGTGCTGTTTGGGGGATATTGGGTTTAGCTTTGTTGGTTGTTTTACTCATGATAGCCATCAAAGCATATCAATATGTACGCAAATCGAAATCGTAGATAGACGCAAACGACATATAGCCTAAGCATAGCTGCTCATAGACCTTAGCCTTAAATGCAGAAACCCTTGTAAGTTAAGTCGTTCATGTTTATTTTCACCGAAATTTCTGCTTACCATGAGAAATACACCTCCAATTCCTACTCATACCTTTGAAACCGAACAACCGGAACAAGCAACTCAAACTATGTTTATGATGGTAGATTGGGGCGGCCCGCGCAAGGTAATACATACCCCGCATCGTCATGCGTTTTACGAGTTAATCTTTATACTGAATGGCGGCGGGCGGCATGAAATAGATTTTTACGATTACCCGTTGCAGACATTTTCGGTACACTTTGTAAAATCGGCGCAAGTACACCTGATTGACCGAACAGATCATGCACAGGGTTGTAGCCTGTTGTTTTCCGAAGATTTTTTACATACTATCCGGCAAAATGCCGACCTGCAACAAATCCCGTTTTTTCAAATCCCATCTCAACCGCTTGTACAACTGAACGAGGAGACTTTTGAACAAATAATGCCTATTTTAGCAAACATAAGAACAGAAACAGTCGCCCCACAACCGCGCTCATCTATCGAGCTTATTCGGGCTTATTGTCAGGTATTATTGCTTATTATCGGCAGGGCTTACCATGCGTTGCCCCAAGCCCCCGTACAAAAGCCACAGGATAACATAGTGCAGCAATTTTTTCAACTCATTGACCTTCATTTCGCAGAGCATCTTAATTTGGAACAATACGCTGTACAATTGCAATTGTCTGCCAATTATCTAAGCGAACTTTGCAAGCGGCAAACAGGTAAAACCGCTCATCAATTGATGCAGGAACGGGTTTTACTCGAAGCCAAACGCCTGTTGTGTTATAGCGAGTTATCTATTAAGGCCATTGCCTACAAACTCAATTTCACCGATACCTCTTATTTTTCGCGCTTTTTTAAGAAACATACCCATGTTTCGCCCGCCGAATACCGGCAATCTTCGGTAATCAGGTAAAAAGTACCACTTTTACCGTGCTTTGTCCATTGATAGCCCTTTACAACTACGCTACCTTTGCAAAGAAGATTGTTTTACACACCTAAAATGTAATGCGCGATGAAACAAATACTATTTGCAGGGCTAATGAGTCTTTTATTTTTTGGAACAGCACAAGCACAAAGTAATGCCTATCAACCGATGCTGAACAGCGATGCCTATTGGCGCATCGGGGAGTTTTCTTGCGGAATATTTATGTCCGACCTTCAGGTTACTTCGCAAGATACTCTCATAGACGGGCTATCGTATAAAATTGTATCCCAAACCTACGAATGGGATGGCCCAATTAACCAACTTTACGTTAGAGAAGATGTGAATACCCGCAAGGTTTACCGCTACTCGCTCAATTTGCAAACCGAACTGCTGATTTATGATTTTAGCCTGAATGAGGGCGATAGCTTTGACTTAGCCGTTGAAAGTTGGGACAATACCATAGTGACTTACACTCATACTATTGACTCGATTGGTCAGGTGCAGCTTCAAAATGGTTTATGGCATAGACATTTTTTCCTTACGCGGCAAGCCACTCCCGAAGACCCAAGCACCTACGCATATTCGTGGATTGAAGGCTTAGGTTGCGACTCGCTTGCGGTGTTTAACTATATGCCTTACCCTTGGTATTCTACCTTACTTTGCCACAAATTAAAAGGGGAGATACTTTGGAACGTTGACTTATGGGGTTCTACCTACTGCGATTTTCCTTTTGTATCTGAAACACCGCTCAATAACAATAACCTGACAACAAATCCCGAATCGTCCATCCGAGTTATGCCCAACCCCGCTAACGATTTTTGGATAATTGATGCAGGAACTAAACCTATAAACAATGCCACCTTACGTCTGTACAGCATAGACGGGCAGCATATTAAAGACTTTGCCACCCAAGGACAACAAACGCAGATAGATAACCGGCAACTTGCAACAGGCATCTACCTCTTGCAGTGGGTAACCGGCAACCAAAAAGAAATAGAAAGCATCAGGTTGGTAAAAGGTAATTAAACAGCGGGTACTTAGAAATTCAAAATAAGCCGCAATCAAGAAAATGTTTTACCAAATTCTATAATGAGAGTATGCGATACAAGTATCGGATACTCTCGTAAAAACCCTGTCAGCGTTGCCAACACTGACGGGGTTTAGCATATCAAGATCACCCTATCTTTCTACTGAAAGCCCACAATGGTAGCTCCGATAATTGTATCGGAGGGAGAAGCTAAAAGCTATACAAGTATCGCTGCTACCGTAATAGAACAAACGAGGGATTTGGCTGTATTTAAGTATAATTGTCTCCTGCTAATAAATTAAGCACAACTATCAGGTAAAAACACTTAAATTTGCTACTACCCATTTCCATAAACAGCTACTTTCTAATAATCCGTTAAATTTATGATCATGCAGCCGGAAATAATTTTTATAGTAGAAGAAACCCCCGAAAACACCTATACTGCCCGCGCTTTGGAGCACAGTATTTTCACCGAAGCCAACACCCTGCCTGAGTTAAGACTTATGGTGCGCGATGCCGTACTTTGTCATTTTGACGAAAACGAAAAACCGGCA
The DNA here is from genome assembly GCA_937907475.1 of uncultured Bacteroidota bacterium. Classification (GTDB taxonomy): domain Bacteria; phylum Bacteroidota; class Bacteroidia; order Chitinophagales; family UBA2359; genus UBA2359. The sequence goes on from CALCIK010000150.1 coordinate 41,696, forward strand.
CTTATACGGCTTCATTTTGTAAAAGAAGAGTTTATTGCGGTATGAAACTGCCACGCAATTTGAAAGGTAAAGACCTGGCACAGGCAACTGAAATATTGGGCTATGTTGCCACTCGACAAATAGGTAGTCATCTTAGGCTCACCACACATGTTAATGGGCAGCATCACGTAACCATACCTTTGCATAATCCAATCAGCATCGGCACTTTATCCAATATACTTGCCGATATAGCCCATCACCACCAAATCACCAAAGAAGAGTTGGTAAGCAAGTTGTTCTCCTAATGTTGAAACGGTTTTAAAAAGATAAAGATAATCCTGTTGATTGCTATCTGTGAGATTAGAACAACGTTGGCTTCGAAACTTGTATAGTAGGGAGGAAGCTTTGGCGATACAAGTATAGTCGCGATCAATCAAGAATAAAGAAGAAGGGTAGTCGAAAAAGAAAAAGCGGAAAGGGAGGGATTCGAACCCCCGGTACCTATTTCTAAGTACAACTGATTTCGAGGCAGACCCGTTCAACCACTCCGGCACCTTTCCGAAAAACTTGTGCAAATTAACTAAACATTGACTGAATATATTAGTTCCCCACTATTTTTTTAGATAATCATGCCAGCTGCCACGGTTTCGTTGGTGGCTTCGTCAATCAGGATGAGGCTGCCTGTGATTCGGTTGCGTTGATAGCTGTCGTAAAACAGGGGTTGTGTGGTGCGTATTGCTATCCTTGCGATGTCGTTCATGCCTATTTCCTCAACATTTTCTATTCGATGCAGGGTATTGATGTTTACCTTATACCTTATCTCTTTGACGATACACCGGGCATCGCGGGTGGTATGTTTCAGGGCGTATTTACCGTTTAAAGCCAATGGTTTCTTACTTAGCCAACAAATCATCAATTCTATATCCTGACCGGTTTTGGGGACATTGTTGGTTCTGACCAACATATCGCCCCTGCTGATGTCGAGGTCGTCTTGGATGCGAACGGTAACCGACATGGGGGCAAAGGCTTGTGTTAAGGGTCCGTCGAAGGTGTCTATCGAGGTAATGACGGAGGTAAATCCGGAAGGGAGGACCATTACCTCGTCACCGGGTTTAAAAATGCCGCCGGCAATTCGTCCTGCATATCCCCGGTAATCGTGAAACGAATCGGAGTTGGGACGGATGACATACTGCACCGGGAAACGGCAATCTATACGGTTGTAATCGCTCGCAATATGTACGTTTTCCAACTGATAGAGTAGGGTAGGCCCTTCGTACCAAGGCATGTTTTTGGAGCGATCTACCACGTTATCGCCATTCAGTGCGCTGATGGGAATGTATTGAATATCGGTGGTTTGCAGTTTGGTGGAGAAGTTTTCAAATTGGGTTCTGATTTTATCATAGACTTCTTGACTATAATTCACCAAATCCATTTTGTTGATGCAAACGATGATGTGCGGGATGCGCAGCAACGAGGCAATGAACAAATGACGGCGGCTTTGTTCCACCATGCCGTGACGCGCATCGGCTAACACAATGGCTAAGTTGGCAGTCGAAGCACCCGTAACCATGTTTCGGGTGTATTGTATATGTCCCGGAGTGTCGGCGATGATAAACTTGCGCTTGGGGGTGGAAAAGTAGCGATAAGCGACATCTATGGTGATGCCTTGTTCGCGCTCGGCCCTAAGTCCGTCAGTCAACAAGGCAAGGTTTACATAGTCCTCTCCCCTTAGCTCGCTCGTTTTTTTGATGGCTTCGTATTGGTCTTCAAAAATTTGCTTGCTGTCGTACAACAAACGGCCAATGAGGGTGCTTTTCCCATCGTCAACACTGCCTGCGGTAGTAAACCGCAGCAAATCCATATTGATATAGTTGGTTAGATCCATTAGATGTTAGACATTAGACGTAAGACAAAAGACGTAAGACAAAAGACTTAAGACAATAGACAAAAGACAAAAGACAATTGGCAATAAGCAATAGAAAAAATGAGGTCAGACTGAAAACCTAAAACCTAAATTCCTTAACATCTTTGCGAGATATAATTCTTCTTAAATAGTATTCGCTTCGCGAGATTTTTTCAATCGTAAATCTAAAATCGTAAATCGTAAATTTGAAATATCGTAAATCAATTAAAAATATCCCTCCCGTTTCCGGTCTTCCATTGATGTTTCAGAGCGTTTATCGTCTGCACGTCCGCCGCGCTCTGTAACTCGGGCTGTTGCTACTTCGGCAATAATTTCTTCTAAGGTGGTGGCTACTGATTCTATGGCTCCGGTGCTCGTCATGTCGCCAATGGTTCTGAAGCGGACTATTTTTTCGAAGGGTAACTCTCCTTCGATTGGGGGTAAGTAGGGGGAAGCAGATAAAAGCACTCCTTGCCGAATGACGCAAAGCCTTTTATGGGTAAAGTAAAGGTTGGGAATGTCAATCTGTTCGCGCCAGATGTACTGCCATATATCTAACTCTGTCCAATTGCTGAGGGGGAAAATGCGGAAATGCTCTCCTTCGTTTTTTCGGCTGTTAAACAGATTCCACAGTTCGGGGCGTTGGTTCTTGGGATCCCATTGTCCAAACTCGTCTCGGTGAGAGAAAAAACGCTCTTTGGCTCTTGCTTTCTCCTCGTCTCGTCTCGCTCCGCCAAGTGCGGCATCAAATCCGTACTTTTCGAGGGTTTCTAATAAGGTTACGGTTTGAAGTCTTATGCGGCTGGCATTGACTCCGGTTTCTTCTTTTGCGCTGCCTTGTTGGATGGATTCCTGAACGCTGCCTATTATGAGTTTTACCCCCAATTGTTCGACCAATTTGTCTCGAAAGGCAAGGGTTTCGGGGAAGTTATGACCGGTATCAATATGTATGAGGGGGAAAGGAATGCGGGCGGGGTAAAAGGCTTTTCGGGCGAGGTGAGTCATCACGATGGAGTCCTTACCCCCTGAAAAGAGCAAGGCAGGCTTGGAAAATTGGGCAGCCACCTCTCGCAGAACGTAGATGGATTCGGACTCTAATTCTTTGAGATGGTTGATTTTATAAGCGGGCATCAAGTAGTTTGTCTTGGGTGTTGGTTGATATTTTGCGCTTCGGGGTGCAAAGATAAGGGTTTTGTGTTTGTTGTGCCTGCTTACTGCTAAATCAACCGTTTTACCCGAAATGGATTAGTCCTCTCTTCTTGAGAATCAGCCAAAACGCAATCTATAATTTTGTGTTTGAGCATTCCATCTATGCATCTCCACACTCAATACCTATTTATAAACTTGCATGAAACTGCAGAATGCTTTGGATAACCTTTTCCTGATCCAGTTGGCTGAGGTTAGTCGAACAGGGCAGGCTGAGGCATTGGTCAAACAGGTGTCCCGATACATCTTCGCGGGTGATGTAGGAATTTTCGGCAAACATGCTTAAACGGTTCATGGGAGTCCAAAGCGGTCGGGTTTCTATGTTTTGGGTTTTTAGAAAAGTCAACAAACTTCGTCTGTCGGGGACTTTAACCGTGTATAACCAATTGTTGGGTATGGTATGTGGAGTGGTTGCCTGCGGACTAATGAAGGGTAGGGATTCAAAAGCATGGTTATAGCGTTGGGCTATTTGTGCTTTTTGAGAAATGAACTGAGGCATTTGTTCCAATTGCGCCACACCCATAGCCGCCAATAGATTGACCAAACGGTAATTGTACCCGATTTCGTCGTGTGTGTATTCAACAGGGTCAGTTTTAGCTTGGGTGCTGAGGTGTTTGGCTCGTTTGGCAAGTGCGGCATCATGGGTTACCAACATGCCACCACCGCCGGTGGTCATGATTTTATTGCCATTGAAGCTAAAACAGCCCATCAGACCAAACGTGCCGGCATGTTGACCTTTGTAGTAACTTCCCAATGCTTCGGCACTGTCTTCAATCACTGTGAGGTGGTGGGCTTTTGATAATGTAAGCAGATGCTCCATATTCACCATATTTCCCAAGACATGTACGGGCATGATGGCTTTTATGCGTTGTCCGGTTTGTTTGTGGTAACAGGTTTGTTGCCTGATTTCGGTCTGTTCGTGTAAAAAGGTTTCCAATAATGCCGTATCCATTTGCCATGTATTGGCATCCACATCTATTAAAATGGGCTGCGCTCCTTGGTAGGCGATGCTGTTGAGGGTCGCGGCAAAGGTAATGTTGGGAACAATCACCATATCGTTGCGCTCTATGCCGGACAAAATAAGTGCGATGTGCAAAGCTGCAGTTCCGTTCGACATACTAACTGAATATGGCGCACCCACGTAGGCGGCAAATGCCTCCTCAAAGCGATTGACATAACTGCCTGCCGAGGAAACCCAGTTGGTGTCTAAACAATCTTTGATGTACTGCCACTCATTACCGCAAAGATTAGGAACGCATAATGGTATCATATTTTCTCCTTTAAAATTGGATAGGAAATCCGGGAATAACCGGTTTTTATTTGCTTATATTAGTTCAAAACCTAAAATTGTTTGTTCCCGCAGATTTCGCAGATTTTCGCAGAAAAAAGATTTTGGAATTGATTAAGTGAAGTTTGTATGAGTTTAGCTAATGTCAGTATCTGATTGCGAAACGGTGTATAACAATAACCGTTTGAATACAATATTGGAAGACGATTACTTATCTTCGGGGTAATCATAGAATCCTTTCCCTTTTTTCCTGCCCCAATGCCCGGCTTCCACTTTTAGCTGTTGAATGCGACTGGGTCGAAACTTACCGTCGTAATGAAACGACTCGAACATGGACTTGGTTACGGCAAAATTGGTATCCACACCTATTAAATCCATGAGTCTAAAGGGTCCCATTTTAAAACCCGATGCTTCGCAAAGGTCGTCTATGGTGGTAAAATCGGCGATGTTTTCTTCCAATAGTTTAAGTGCCTCTACGTAATAATGACGGGCAACCCGATTGACGATAAATCCGGGAGAGTCTTTTGCCAAGACGGGTGTTTTACCCAATTGCAAAGCAAGTACCTGAGTAACTGATACCACTTCGGTGGAGGTGTCAATGCCCGATACCACTTCTACCAACTTCATCAAATGAGCAGGATTGAAAAAGTGCATGCCCACTACCCGTTCAGGGTGAGGCAACCGAGCGGCAAGGCGGGTAATCGGAATAGACGAAGTATTGGAAGCCAATATCGTATCGGGCGAGTTTTGGTCGGCTACCTGAAGCAGGGCTTCTAATTTTATGTTCAGGTCTTCTACAATGGCCTCAATGATAAAATCTGCTTTCAGGTCGGCAAAATAGCAGCTTGTGTCAATACGCTTTAGAATTTCCGCTTTAACCGACTCGCCGAGTTTACCCCGTTTGACGGCACTTGCCAAGTTCTTATCTATATTGTCAATCGCTCGTGGCAAGGCGGAGGGTTCTACATCGAACAAAAGGGTTTGATAGCCCGCTGCCGAACAAATCTGCGCAATACCGCTTCCCATCACTCCGGCACCAATCACGGCTATTTTTTTTATATCGGTCAATTGCATTAGTTGTAAGTTGGAAGGCGTAAGTTGTAAGTCTTAAATTTACAAGACCGATTTATATTGTTGCAGAAAGCGCAGGTCGTTTTCAAAAAACAACCGGATATCGTTAATCTGGTATTTGAGCATGGTAATCCGCTCTATGCCCATTCCGAATGCAAAACCGGTATATCGCTTGCTGTCAATGCCGCACATATCCAAAACAGCGGGGTCAACCATTCCGCAGCCCAAAATCTCTACCCAACCGCTGTGTTTACAAATATTACAACCGTCTCCCTTGCATATAAAGCAGGAAATATCCATTTCGGCAGAGGGTTCGGTAAAGGGGAAGTAAGAAGGGCGAAGGCGGATGCTCGTATCCTGTCCGAACAATTCGCGGGCAAAGTAAATGAGGGTTTGTTTGAGGTCGGCAAACGACACATCTTCATCTATATACAACCCCTCGACTTGATGGAATTGGCAATGTGCGCGGGCAGAAATGGTTTCGTTGCGGTAAACCCTACCCGGTGATATAATTTTGATGGGCGGCTTTTGTTTACCCATCACCCGTACTTGAACGGTGCTGGTTTGGCTGCGCAACAAGACGGTCGGGTTGGTTTGTATGTAAAATGTGTCCTGCATATCGCGCGAAGGATGGTCATCGGGCGTATTGAGGGCGGTAAAGTTATGCCAATCGTCTTCTATTTCGGGGCCTTCTGCGACTATAAAACCTATGCGCTCGAAAATGCGGGTTATTTCATTTCGCATCAACGAAAGCGGATGACGACCGCCAAGCGGAACCATAATTGCCGGTCGGGTGAGGTCTTCCAACTTTTCGGCGGACGTTGTCGCTGTACTTGCTAATGCTTCTTTCAAAGCCGTCCATTTATCTTCGGCTGCTTGCTTCACGCTGTTGGCAACTTGTCCAAATTCGCGTTTGCGCTCGTTTGGCACTTCTTTGATGCTGCCCATCAGGTTTTTCACCTTGCCTTTTGAACCAAGGTAGGTTACTCTGAATTTTTCTACTTCATCGGCAGTGGTTGCATTGATTGCTGCTATCTCTTGCAGTAATTGCGCTACGTAGCTAAAAATATCGCCTCCTTGCTCCATAATTCATCAAATTTTCTGTAAGTTTAACCCTGTATTCCTGTTCATCTGACCTCTTTTCTCCTTTGAAGCGGTAAAATTAGTTACTATTGCACAATCTTTATCCAATTTCAACAATTTATGGAAAGTAAACACATCCTAGTAAACGGCATCTCTATGCATTGCATGACAGAAGGGCAAGGTAAACTGATGATCTTATTACACGGCTTTCCCGAATTTTGGTACTCGTGGCGGAAGCAAATTCCGGTGCTCGCTCAACATTTTACCGTAGTCGCTCCCGATATGAGAGGCTATAACCTAAGTGACAAACCCGAAGGGGTATCCCAATACCGTCCCGAAGCCTTGGTGAACGATGTGCGGGATTTAATTAAAGCTTTCGGACAGGAAAAAGCCATCATCGTGGGACACGATTGGGGCGGAGCGGTGGCTTGGTGGTTTGCCTCGCTTTATCCCGAAATGACAGAAAAACTTATCGTGCTGAACATGCCGCATCCGGCCGAAATGCAAAAACAATTATGGAAAAATTGGGGACAGCTCAAAAAAAGTTGGTACGTCTTTTTCTTCCAACTGCCCTTTTTACCCGAACGATATTTGAGCAAAAACACCAAAAAGTTTTTTAAGCAAGCCTTACGCGGTTGGTGTATCAATAAAGACGCTTTTACCAACGAAGACATTGACCAATATGTAAAAGCCTATCCTAACCCTTCCGACTTTACCCCACCAATTAACTATTACCGGGCAGCAGCACGGTATCCGGTACGTGCTAATGGACGTAAGCCCGCAGCTGTTGCCGCACCTGTGATGCTCATTTTTGGGGAAGATGACAAGGCATTGGGTAAAGAACTGACTTATAACACCCACAAGTATTGTAGCGGTGATTTGCGGATTGAATACATTGCCAATTGCAGTCATTGGGTTCAACACGAACATCCCGATAAAGTCAATCAATTGATACTGGATTTTACCCGATAACTTCTTTCGACCCCATTCAACATGCTTACCGATTCGTTTCACCGGCCACATGACTATCTCCGGATTTCCCTCACCGATAACTGCAATTTCAGATGCACTTACTGTATGCCTCAAGAAAACATGCAGTTTATGCCGGCCGCTCATCTCATGCAACGGGATGAAATAGACTATATCACCAACATATTTGTCCAACTCGGTGTCAGGAAAATTCGGTTTACCGGCGGTGAACCCTTAGTCCGAAAAGATGCCTCCGATATTATCGTCAATGCCGCCAAGTACAAAACCGAACTGACGATAACCACCAACGGAACACGAGTCAATCAATTTATATCTACCTTCAAACAAGCAGGTATCAAATCGGTAAATGTCAGCCTTGATACGCTCGACAAAGACAAATTCGCCCTTATTACCAAGCGCAATGAATTCGACCAAGTATTGAACAATATCTACCTGCTGCTGGACGAAGGCTTTCATGTAAAGGTCAATGTCGTGGTGATGAATGGGGTAAACCACGAGGAACTGCCTCAATTCGTGGCTTGGACTGAGAAACTGCCCATTCACGTCCGTTTCATCGAGTTTATGCCATTTGATGGCAATCAATGGCAGGAGAATAAAGTTTTTACCTTTGCCCAAATGCTCGAATTGATTGGCCAATACTTTAACTTTACCCCGCTGAACAACCACCCCAACGATACAGCCAAGAAGTTTATCGCCGATAACCACCTTGGAACGTTTGCGGTCATTAGCACCATTACCCAACCCTTTTGCACTAACTGTAACCGTATGCGACTGACAGCCGATGGGAAAATGAAAAACTGCCTCTTTTCCAAATCTGAAGCCGACATCTTGGGTGCATTGCGAAAAGGTGAGGATATTGTGCCCATTATTCGACAATGCCTTTCTGAAAAAGAAGCTGAAAGAGGAGGGCAGTTCAACACCGAATTTCAACAACTCGATGCCCAATTGATGAACAACCGTAGCATGATTAACATCGGCGGGTAAATCGCTTCAACATAACATGAACCAAGTTCAAACCACAAATACCCATTTTACCGAACCATACCAATGAGTACAAACCCACATTACTTCCCTTACGGTGTTATTGGCGCAGGCAGTTTTGGAACAGCGGTGTCCAATATCTTAGCTGAAAATGGGAAAGTCTTACTGTTTACGCGGCAACAAAGCGTTTTTGACGACATCACCAACCTTCGAACCAATCGAAACCAATCGCTTCACGACAATGTTACACCTATCATGGACATTGCTCAATTTTGCCAACAATGTCGCCTCATCTTTCCCGTAGTTCCATCGAGTGGGTTCAGAGCATTGATGAAACAATTTTCTACCCACCTAAAGCCTCATCACATTCTCATACATGGCACAAAAGGTTTCAATCTCAACCGACCGGACAACAAAGAAATCGAAACGGAACATCCCATCCCCCGCGAATTTATTCACACCATGACCGAAATTATCCTTCAGGAAACCGTGGTGCTTAGGGTGGGGTGTATATCCGGTCCTAATCTTGCCAAAGAAATCGCGCAGGGGCAACCCGCTGCAACGGTCATTGCCAGCCGGTTTGCCGAAGTGATAGAACAAGGACGGGAAGCCCTTAAAAGTCCTAGATTTAAAGTATATGGCAGTTACGATGTAACGGGAGTGGAATGTGCCGGAGTACTGAAAAATGTTATGGCAATAGCCGCCGGTATCCTCAACGGCCTTGGATGGGGAGAGAATGCAAAAGCGATGCTCATTTCGCGAGGTTTGGGCGAAATGATTAAAATAGGAAAGGCATTGGGAGCAGACTCTTCTGCATTTTTTGGCATTGCAGGCATCGGCGACCTTATTGCTACGTGTTCAAGCAGCTTGAGCCGAAACTTCACCGTAGGTTATCGCCTCGCTTCGGGCGAACCCCTTGCCGATATTCTGGCTACTATGAACGAAGTGGCAGAAGGCATCAACACGGTTAAGCTCGCAAAAGGGGTCAGCCTATACTACAATATCGAAACCCCCATTGCCGAAGCACTTTACCAAACCCTCTACAACAACCAATCCATTGAAACCAGCTTAAACTACCTGATGAACCACGCATTTGACAAAGATGCCGACTTCTTGTCGTAATCCATTCGCTCCATTCTCTCATTTCGAACCTCTATCAATCATAAAGGAAACCTATCCATGAACTCCTACCGAATAATAGGGCTAATGTCCGGTACTTCTCTCGATGGGTTGGACATCGCTTATTGCAGCTTCCGGCTGTACAAACAAAAGTGGCAGTACAAGATTTTAAACGCAGAATGTATTCCATATACAGATGAATGGCGGGAACGCCTCGCTTCCCTTGTTGCCAAAGATCTAACTACATACCTTGCTACCGATGCCGATTATGGATATTACCTCGGCATGTTGGTCAATCAATTCATCACCAAGCACCAACTTTTGGGCAAGGTGCAATACATCGCCTCTCACGGGCAAACCATCGTTCACCAACCCAATCTGCGCTTTTCCGCTCAAATAGGAAACGGCGCAGCGATTGCCGAAACGACCAAGTTGCCCGTTATCTGCAACCTTCGGGCAAACGACATTGCTGCAGGTGGACAAGGTGCGCCCGTTGTACCCTTCACCGACTTAAACCTTTTTCCCGAACATCGTTTTTGCCTTAACTTGGGGGGCATAGCCAATATCTCTTGTAAACTATCCGGTCAACGAATTATTGGTTATGACATTTGCCCAAACAACCTTATCCTGAATTACTTAGCCAATTTGATGGGTAAACCATACGATAGCGAAGGGAAATTGGCCGAAAGCGGCAACCTCCACGAAACCTTTTTGACTTCACTCAACGATTTACCTTATTACCAACGCCCTTACCCCAAATCACTCGATGCCGCATTTGTTCAGCAGGAAGTATTACCCGTTCTTTTGAATTACCAAATACCCGTTCAAGACCAACTGAGGACTATTGTTGAGCACATCGCCATTCAAATTGCCGGTCAAATTGTTCTGATTAACCAAAACGAAGACATTGACCATCAAACCCAAAACACCCTGCTCATCACCGGCGGCGGGGCCTTCAATACCCACCTCATTCAACGAATTGCAGCCCTAACCTCCGCCAAAACCATTGTTCCTGACCATCTGACCATCAACTACAAAGAAGCTCTAGCAATGGCATTCATGGCCGTTCTCCGCCTTCGCCACCAACCCAATTGTTTGAGTTCTGTTACAGGGGCAACGCATAATACTGTTGGGGGGTGTATTTACTATGCATCTGCTTGAGTTGAAAGATTTAAGACTTTAGATTTAAGACAATAGACTTGAGACTTAAGGCAAAAGACAATATGCCAAAAGCAATAGGCAATAAAGTAACTAAAAACTTTGCGGCTTTGCGAGAATCCTTTAGCAATTGACAATTGGTAAAGGGAAATGGGTTACAAGCAATTAACCCCGAAGGGGTGACATGATATGCAACTTATCGCTAGAAAACCATTTATAGAGTTAGAGGCTTTGCTTGATTTACCCACTCAACAAGCAGATAATGTATATCGCGAAAAGAATACACGATTAAACATAATTGCACAAAAAGAAAAAGTAATTACCTTTGATATTGAGATTGATTAACCGCTTCTTTCAAATAGCCGATAACCGGACTTTTGTATTGAACACTCTTTTGAGTACAACATCTTTTTTGTTTGTTATTAAATCCATATTTCCACAAACGCATAAAATCGTTACTTATGAAAAATTTACTGCTGCTTTTTACATTGTTTAGTGTTGGGTTTATTGGCTGTAAACAGGCGAATGAAACTAAAGAGGCTATTAAGCTTGGAAGTGAAATGCAAAAGATGGGCGAGGAGATGGAAAAGGGTTTGAAAGAGGGGCAGGATAAAATGGCTGCTCGCCGTGCCAAAGGCGATACCTTACCCATGCACTACGACAAACTGAAAGAGTATTTGCCCAAAGCTGTTAAAGATTATACCCCCGAAGGCGATCCTAAAGGGCAATCTATGACCATGCAAAATTATTCGTTTTCGACTACTGAGCAAAAATATAAAGCTCCCGATGGAAGCGAACTCTCTATCGTTTTACACGACTATAACGGGTTGCCTGAATTATATGGAATGGCTACCATGATGCTCAAATCCAAAATGTCATTTGAAAATGACGAGCAATCGGTTAAATCCCTCAACTTAGGCATTGATGGGGTAGGAGCGATGGAAACATTTGGTAAGAAATCGAATGAAGCGCAGTTGGTCATTGGAGCCGGCGAACGATTTTTCATTACTATGACCGCCCAAAAACAAAAAGATACCGAACTGCTTAAAACCGCAGCTAAAGCTATGCCGCTCAAAGAAATGACCGAGATGTAGTTTTAAAAGAGTTATGAGTTATGAATTTTGCCACGAATGCACGAATGAGTTTTTCTTTATTCGTGCATTCGTGGCAACAAAATGAATCATGAATGTCTTAAATCTTTATTCTGACATCTTAAGTCTAAAATCTCCAAACAACACGCCAAATGAAAACTTACCGGTCTTTATAGTTACTATTGGCAATTTCGACTAACAGGCTATAGACAAAATCGGCGGGGGAACGGTAATCGAGGTTTCGAAGGGCAAAGTCAAAGAATGGGTATTCCTTTTTGTTAATTTTGCTTACTTCTCCGATGTAGCGTTTAATGGCTGTTTTGTCGAAAGTATCAGTGGGCGGGTGGTAGTAAGGGATGGGGAAATCCAAATCTTTAAAAAAGTCGGCATTGAGCACTCTTGTTCCCAAATGCAAGAGTGCTTTGATATTATTGGGCATCCCATAATGAAACATGCAGTAGTGAATGATGTATTCCAGCACACCGTGCGCTAGGGTCAATTGGTTTCGGCGTTTGAATTCTTTGGCATCTTGGAGCAGTTCATTGATAATGTCGGAAATTTGGGCGGGTGTGGCAAAGGAGGTAATGCCAAAGGTGGTTTGAGTATAGTAGAGTTGCCGGTATAATTTGTCTGCGGGCAAAACGAGCAATTTTTCAAACTCCACCATCATTTTTGCATTCTTTTCCACCACTTGTTCCTGCCCATTTTCGTTGAAATATAAGAGGTGAATGCGCTCGATAGCTTCCATTACCGTGCCATGCGGCACAAGGAGGTAGTCAATTTTGTAGGCCAAATTGAGTAAAAGGTAAGATATGCCACGCGAAAAGAGATTGGGGTCTAAACGGCGCACTTCTTGGAGGGTGTTTTGTATCCACTGTTGGAAATAACGGTACTTCACCATTTTTTCCTTATCGGGCATCTCCTTGATATGATTATGGTCAATGGGTTCTAAGGTCGAGAACTCATTCAACAGCACATCGTCTTGCCTATCGGCATTAACGGCCATTTCTTTAAGGGCAAAGTAAAGTTTTTGAGGGGAGCCGTCTAAAGCACCGGTGTTAAATTTTAGATAAATGGTGTCTTCGTTCAGGGCATACCGGCAATAGCGCAGGTTGTAGTTGATTTCCATGAGTTTGCGCATCATAGAAACTTGGAGGGATTTTGCCTTTGCTAAAGTAGTTTGTGCTTGAATGCATAGTTGGGTTGCTGTCCCTATAATGCGCTTAGAACCTTGAAGCAGTTCAAAATCAATCTGCCCGTTTGTTTCCTCAAAATGCACATTGTCTTCTTGCTCATCTCGCAAATACATCAAAAAATCGCGGGTGGCTTCTAAGTAGTTGCCACCTTCAAACTGTTTGGTGGCCTCATCAAGGCTTTGATGTTGTTTCTCCGATTTATAGGAATCGCTGTATCTGCCAAATTTAATATCAGGCTCTTTTACAGGGGGCGAAAACCGGCTAAGAAGGCTGTCAAATAGGTTCATCGGCAATCATTGAAAGCACGTTTAAGGTGCGTTGTAGCATTGGGTCGGTAAAATCGAGGTGGGTAACCAATCTGATTTGTGTAGGTCCGAATTGTATGCCTTTTATATTATGAGCGGCCAATTTAGCTAAAAATTGCGGAACGGTAATAGTTGGACGGACTTCAAAAATAACAATGTTGGTGTAAGCAGTCAGTACTTTTGCCACTAAAGGGTGGTTTTGAAGAGCTGTTTCGAGTTGTTTTGCTCTTTGGTGATCTTCACCAAGGCGGTTGATATGATGGTTAAGTGCGTATCGACCTGCTGCCGCCAAAAAACCTGCCTGACGCATTCCGCCTCCCATCACTTTGCGCACCCTTCGTGCTTCCTTTATAAAAGCAATACTGCCTAACAAAACAGAACCCACCGGTGCGCCTAATCCTTTGGACAAACAAACTGATATGCTTTGAAATAAGCCTGATAGTTGTTGTGGTCTTGCATCTAATGCTACGAGGGCATTGAATATTCGTGCCCCATCTAAGTGCAGACTAAGGTTTCGTTCATAGCAAGCCTTGCTGATGGACTGCATTTGTTCGATGGTGTAATAACTGCCTCCTGCTTTGTTACACGTATTTTCAATGACCACCAACTTTGTGTTGGGCAGCCAATCAAACACCGGATTAACCGATGCGGCAATTTGCTCCGGAGTTATTCTCCCTTCGGGGCCTTGCAATAATTTAATGCCTACGCCCGAATGATGGGCATAACCTGCGGTTTCGTATTGGTAAATATGAGAGTCTTGATGACAAACAACTTCATCTAAGGGGCGGGTATGTACTTTGATGGCGATTTGGTTGGTCATCGTTCCCGATGGGCAAAACAACCCCGCCTCCATGCCAAACATTTTGGCGATTTGTTGTTCAAGAGCTGAAACGGTAGGGTCTTCACCAAATACATCATCACCCACTACTGCTTGCATCATGGCTTGCAACATTCCCTCAGTGGGCTTAGTAACGGTATCAGAACGGAGGTCTATGATCATGGGGGGAAGAGTAATTACCAAATCACCTTTCTTGTGCCGGTTTGTAAAGGACTAACCCCCTACAACGTCCAGTAAATCAGCGATTTCGGTTTTTGGGTAAAGCAACCTTTGATATCTATCAGAATACCGTTGGCGGAGCTGAGATTTAGGAAATCCTGCTCGGTCATTTGTGCGTATTGGGTATGTTTCACTGCAACGATGATGCAATCATAATCGTTGCCGATTTGACCGGTGAGTTCAAGTTCGTATTCGCGGTTTAGCTCGTCTGAGTTGGCAAAGGGGTCGGTCAAGTCCACTTCAATCGAAAACGATTGGAGTTCTCTGACCAATTCGGCAACTTTCGAGTTGCGAATATCGCTCACGTTTTCTTTAAAAGTAACCCCCATCACCAAAGCCTTCGTTTTGCCGATGTCCTTACCTGCCTTAATGAGCAGTTGCACCACGCGTTTGGCGATGTGAGAACTCATAAAGTCATTTACCCTCCGTCCACTCAAAATCACTTCGGGCTTATATCCCAGTTCGGTAGATTTATAGGTCAGGTAGTAAGGGTCAACGCCTATGCAATGTCCGCCTACCAAGCCGGGATAGAAGGGTAAAAAGTTCCATTTAGTACGGGCGGCGGCTAACACTTCGTAAGTGTTAATCCCCATTCGGCTAAAGATGATGGACAGTTCGTTCATCAAGGCGATGTTCAAATCGCGCTGTGTGTTTTCAATCACCTTGGCAGCTTCGGCCACTTTGATGGAGGCTGCTTTGTGTACGCCTGCGGTAATAGCTGTTTCATATACCTTTGCTACGGTTTGCAAGGCGTCGTCATCGCAACCCGAAACTACTTTGACCACCTTTGTCAGGCTATGTTCTTTGTCGCCGGGATTGATGCGCTCCGGTGAATAGCCGGTTTTAAATTCGTTCAAATGCTGGAGGCCGGAGAACTGTTCTAAAATAGGCAGGCAATCTTCCTCTGTACAACCCGGGTAAACGGTCGATTCATAGACAACATAATCTCCCTTTTTCAACACCTTCCCAACGGTTTGCGAGGCCATGAGCAGAGGCAAGAGATTGGGCACTTTGTGTTGGTCAACCGGAGTAGGAACGGCAATCACATAAAAATGTGCTTGTTTCAGGTCTTCGGCATGATGGGTAAAAACAATGTCTTTATCTGCAAACTCTTCGGGGTCAATTTCGCGGCTGGGGTCTATTGCCTGCTGCATTTGCAAGATGCGGTCTTCGTTAATATCAAACCCGATAACCGAAAAATACTTGGCAAACTCTAAGGCGATGGGTAGCCCTACATATCCTAAGCCGATAACGGCAATCTTTCGTTCTTTGCGCAGCAGTTGCCCGTACATATCATAAAAAACGGGGCGGTCTGTTTCCGACATAGTCTTACCTGTTGATAAAAGAGTCGCAAAGGTAACAATAAAAACAGCTACACAATGAACAAGTGGTAGGAAAGCACTAATCTTTCAAAGCCGGAAAAGCAAATCCGCTTCAACGAATAATCAGTTTCCCTGTTCCAATGACCTGAGTTTGATTTCGGACTTGGTAAAAATATATGTCTTCGGGTAAATTGAGGTGAAAGTCGGATATGGGATGAAAGATTTCAGTTTGAAAAACTTTCTCTCCCAACACATTGAAAACTGTCAATTCTCCTTTGGTGAATGACAGGTTGTCAATGTTCAATTGGAAAGTTTCGGAGGTTGGATTTGGGTAAACGGCTATTTCAACATTTTTTTCGCCCAATAAATGTTCACCATTTGAAGAGGTAAACGATTTTGAAGAGTTATAGGTATTGCCATAACAGCCCAAGTTGATTCGGTTTCCGTTAGGAACCGGCTCGTTATTATAAGGAGAAGTTGGGTCGCCCGCATCAATAGCAGGACTATGAACATCATCAATTACCCAATCTTCGGCAGTGGGGTCGTATCGCCCGCCCAAGGATTTAAGTTGAAAGATTCCATTGAGCGTATCTACAAAATAGGGGTCTGCGGTAAAATTACCCTGTCCGGTAATACCTTCTTCGCTAAGGGTGTAAGTAGCAGTCAATCCACTTCCGCTTGTAATAAAAAAATCATCACCATTTCCGTATAGGATGCAATTTTTGAGCGTGCAATATGAACTGACATCTACAAACACGGCATTCCCTCCCGCCGTTCCGGGCGAATAATTATTAACCACCGTGCAATTGGTCATATATACATAGGAAGAGCCAGGATCGCCATAATCTAAGGCAACACCTGCCCCGCCACCATCGGCGTAGGAAGTGGTGTTGCCGTAAATCAGTTCGTTGTCCATATAGGCAATTCCTCCTTCGTCAACAAAAACTGCAGCCCCATAGGTAGGGCAAAAATTATCTTTAATGATGTTGAAAGACATATAGGCGGTGCCCAAAATTAAAACACCACCCCCCCAGCCATAGCTGTTTTGCAGATAGTTTCCCGAAATGATATTGTTTCGGATAGTAACATCACCATCTAAATAAACGCCGGCAGCATGATCATCATAGCCGGTATTGTTTTCAATCACATTGCCTTCTATCAACAAATTAATTGGTACACCACTTCTCGATATACCCGCACCTCTGCCTCCGTGATTGTTGCGAATGATATTATTGATCACCAAGTGATCTTCTCCGGCAACCAAAAGGCCTCCACCTAATGTCGTTACTCCGGCCTGCCCGTTATTTTCGATAATGTTACTTGAAATCGTTACGTTCTCCACATGCGGCCAAGAAACTTCTACATCGCAGACAATCCCTTTCATGCTGTTTCTGACGGTAAAATTATCGAACACCAACGAAAAAGGATTGAAATCAAATCGAGTCAAATTTACCCCGATATTATTCACCCCTCCACTGATGATGGTTAGAGCAGGGTCGGCAGTTCTGATGGTAAAATTACCACCTGTTCCATTAGAATAAGCAGATGAAGTACCGCCGGTGTAACCGCCCAAGATAACCAAAGACTTACCCAAATTATCAATCTGTTCGTAAGACCCTGCTGCAACTTTGATAGTATCATTTTCAACAGCGTTGACGATAGCGGTTTGAATGCTTGAATACGGATAAAGGCTGCTTCCAATTTGGGAAGAAGCATTATCGTTGTCAACACATCTAACTCCTGCTTGAAGGCTAAACGGTAAAGCAAATAGTAGAATTAACTTTTTCATAAGGCTGAATTTAGAATGGGTAAAATCAATAAAGGAGAGGGGTTTCCGAAAGAATGACCCTCCCACAAGGAGATTAGTCTTGTGGTTACAGGTTACACTTTCAAATCAAGGATTCTGTTACCTGATTTACGGATTTTACCGCTCGGTGCTTATGATATTTTATCAAATGCTTTTAATAATCGTGCTTTTTGAGGCTTTGCTTTCAGGGGGGGTAGTAAATACAAAAACCTCTACAATTACAGAACTTGAACAGCAGGGCAATGTTGCAAGATGACACATCATCCAAGCAGACACAAAACCCTATTAATATTTTATACCGATTAGCTTTCCAATAAAACCAAGAATTCTGACCGCAAAGTCCGGCGGGTTAATTGCAATGATGTCGTTCCTGTATTTGCTCATCAGTACGCCCAGATATATCTTGGCATTAAAATTCATAGAAAAGCCTTTCGTTCGGTTATTCGTTACTTTATCTAACACTTTAACCACATCTTCAAAATACTCCTCCATCTTTAAGGCAGGTTGATGCGTATTGTAAACGATAACTGTTTTATCGGTCGGGTTTCTGAAAGCATGTGTTACGCCTTTTGGAACAGTCAGTTTGTCGCCTTTTTTTGCCGTCAACCACTTATCTTTTACAAAGAACTCCATTTCACCTTCCAATATCTCGTAAGTTTCAATAGCATTTGGATGCGTATGAACCAACGGGTCTTTCATATTGCAGCCGGGTAATATTTCCCAATGCAAGTCTAATGATTGACCATCGGTATCCGTTGCATTTTTAAGCACGGTAAATTTCATTCCCAACGGAGTCATGTCCAGTATTTTCGATTTAGGTGTCATTGTGATAATGTTAAAGGTTAGTTGCGATTTAAGGTGGTTGCGGGAAATGTCAGTCCGTCTAAAAACTCTGTTCTGCCCTCAAAAATACACCAATCGAAGAAATATTCAATCAATTTAAGCAACTTTGATAAATTGAGCAATTGTAGAAAAGTGGAAAATAAATAGACTAAAAATTGTTTCGGTCAATGTCTTCATCTATATGAGTAGGAATACTAAAGGTACTTTCCTTAGCAATAGCTTCGACAATGAGTTGTCGGTATCGGGGTTTAAAAATATGCAG
>CALCIK010000151.1 GCA_937907475.1 uncultured Bacteroidota bacterium
GCACCATCAGCACAAAGGGGCCAAGCGAATGGTCAGACCCCTTTAGGTTTATGGTCCGGTAAAAGTAAGACACGGTAAACTGCATTATTTTAAAAGCCCTTGCCTTGAATGGTGAGGGCTTTTTTTTGTACATTTCCGACACCTAATTTTATGTTTTTAAGGGAACTGTGCCGGTAACGCACAAAAAGCTTAATGGATATTTGTGGTTTGTTGGAAAATGATTATGTTTGTGGGGTGGATTTAGTTTAAAACAGTTAAAAATACATGCAAGGAAAACAACTTAGAAAATTAGAATCCGAACTGTGGAGAGCCGCAGACCAACTCAGAGCTAACAGTAAACTGACTGCTTCGGAATACTCCATGCCTGTATTGGGACTGATATTTTTGCGTCATGCCTATAACCGTTTTCAAAAAGTAAAAATTGAAGTGGAAAAAACGTTGCCTACCCATCCACAACGGGGCAAGCGACCTTTGAACAAAACGGATTTTGAAGAACAGAACTCCATGTTTTTGCCCGATAAAGCACAGTTTGACTATTTGGTTTCGCTACCCGAAAGTGCCGACTTAGGCGAAGCGATTGACAACGCCATGAAACTGATTGAAGAAGAATACGACAACCTCAAAGGGGTATTGCCAAAGAACTTCTCCATTTTCAGTAAGGACTTGCTGCGGGAACTGCTGCGCATTTTTAATAAAGAAGTGTTGCAAAAAGCCGAAGGCGATTTGTTTGGAAAGATTTACGAATACTTCCTCAACAAATTTGCCATGACGGGCGCACAGGAAGGCGGTGAATTTTTCACGCCTATGAGTTTGGTGCAAACCATTGTAAACGTCATTGAACCGGAAAATGGAATTGTTTTTGATCCCGCCACCGGAAGTGCAGGCATGTTTGTACAGACTGGATATTTTATTGAAAATAAAGGCAATAAGGTATCTGAGAAAGTTACTTTTTACGGACAGGAAAAAGCCGAACTGAATACAAAATTAGCCAAAATGAATATGGCTGTTCATGGATTGGAAGCTTTTATTGTTGAAGGCAATACTTTTTATGAAGACAAACACAATCTTGTAGGTCGGTGCGACAGAGTGATGGCTAATCCTCCGTTTAATGTAGATGGTGTGGACAAAGGCAAAGATGCCGTAAAAAAAGACCCTCGTTTGATGTTGGATGGCAAAGTAAACCTGCCCAAAAACGACAACGCCAATTATTTGTGGATTCAGTATTTCTACAACTATCTGAAACCAACAGGCAGAGCAGGTTTTGTAATGGCTTCGAGTGCCAGCGATGCAGGACACAGCGAAAAAGACATACGGGAGAAATTGGTAAAAACCGGTGCGGTAGATGTGATGATGGCGATTGGCAACAACTTTTTCTATACCCGTTCATTGCCTTGTACCCTTTGGTTTTTTGACCGTGCCAAAACTGTAAGGGCATCCCTTGTGGGTGCCCATAATACTAGCGATAAAGTGCTGATGCTGGATGCCCGAAAAATATACCGCAAGGTAACGAGTAAGGCAAACGACTTTAGCCCCGAGCAATTGCAAAACCTGATTTGCATTGTAAACCTGTATAGAGGCAATACCCAAAAGTTTGAAGCTACGGTAAACAGCTATTTGCAAACCGCAGCCAACTTAGCCAAAGAAACAGCCGAAGCCACTGCCCAACTGCAAAAGCAATTGCAGAAGGTTTTTAACACCGTAAGCGACTTTGCCACCAAATACGCCAAAGAAAACAAAGAAGCCCAAGCCTTTGTAGATGCCTTGAACATTGAAGAAACCGTAAGCATTTACGAACAACAAAACACCTTAGTACGGGCTGCCCTTGTGGCTGCCCCAGTTTTAGAAAGCATTGCTCACTTGTGCAAAGGCTTACGCAAACCCCAGGACAAACTCATAAAGCAATTGCTCGATGCCATCAGCACCGCCACCAAAGAATACCAGCTAAACAAAAACAAAGACTGGAAAGACCTGAACCTGAAAGAACAGCTCGACCAACTACGCACCCTGCAACAACAACTCAGCGGCAACCCCGATGAAGAAGAACCCGGCTTGCTGCACGAAACCGAATATTTCTACAAACAAGCCCATTGGCTACTGAGCCGTTTTCCCGAAGGCGTTTATACCGATGTAGAAGGACTTTGCAAAGTAGTAAGCCAAGCCGAAATAGCAGCCAAAGACTGGAGCCTAAGCCCGGGCAGGTATGTAGGCGTTGACGCTGCCACCGATGATGATTTTGACTACGAAGAACGTCTTGCAGAAATACACATTGAGTTAGAAGGGCTGAATGAGGAAGCAATTGCTTTGGCAAATGCTATTGCTGAAAACTTTAAAACGGTGGTGGTATGATAGTAAGGCTTGGTGATATTGCTGAATTTATAAATGGTGGTTCTTGGAGTGATAAAGAATACACCACAGATGGTATTCCCGTTGTTAAAGTAACTAATTTAAAAAATGGTTCTGTAGATTTAACTGAGGTAAACTATATCCCAGAATCAAGTTTGGATAAATATGGGAGACATATGCTGCGCAAAGGAGATTTAGTAATTGCTACAGTTGGTTCCCATCCAAACTTAGTAGCTTCTGCAGCGGGTAGAGCTACTATTATTCCCTCAATTGCCGAAGGTGCATTATTAAATCAAAATGCTTTATGTATAAGAGCCAATAGCGAAATATTGTACCAAGGCTATTTAGGCTACTTGGGTAAATCTGATTTATTTCAGGGGTATGTAAAATCAGTTGGAAGAGGTGCTGCAAATCAAGTTAGGATTGCATTAGGTTTAATTAAAGAGTTTTCATTTCAAATCCCTCCCCTCCCCACCCAACGCAAAATCGCCAACATCTTATCGGCCTATGATGATTTGATAGAGAATAATTTGAAGCGGATTAAGTTGTTGGAGGAGAAGGCGAAACTGCATTATGTACAATACAAACCTGTAGAAATATTTGAATTACAAAACAAGGCTGAATACTTAGGTAGAGGTGTTAGTCCTAAATACGAAGATGGTAGTGGTTTCTATGCGATAAACCAGAAAGCTAATAAGGGTTCGATGCTTGATTACAACTACTTCAAATCATTAGACACTAAGCTTGAAGTGCCAGACGAAAAATTTGCAAAGTGGGGTGATTTACTCATAAATAGTTTAGGTGAAGGAACTCTTGGTCGGGTTCATTTTTATACAGACAAATCGGATTTATATGCAGTCGACCAGCATATGTCAATTTTTAGAACAAGTGAACTTCACTATACTTTCTATTTGTACCAATTCTTAGCTTCTGATTATGGTCAAGGTTTAATCGAAACACTAAAGAAAGGAGGAACGAATATGACTATGTTAAACATTTCCGATTTAAGACAATTAGAAGTTTCATTTCCGAAAGAAAAGGATCTAAAAGAATTATGGGCAATTGCAGAACCGATGTATAAATTAAAGCAAATACTTACTTCCCAAAACACCAAACTCCGCGAGGCTCGGGATATTTTATTACCCCGGTTGATGAGTGGGCAAATAGAAGTGTGAAAAGTGAAAAGTGAAAAATTGTAATCAAAATGAGTGAGATAGTGATATACCAAACCCCCGATAATCAAACTCAAGTAGAAGTACAGTTTGAAGGGGAAACTTTTTGGCTTTCGCTTAATCAAATTGCCGAATTGTTTGGTCGTGATAAATCAGTAATATCCAGACATTTAAGTAAAATTTATAAAGATGGAGAATTAGACAAGGGGGCAACTGTTGCAAAAAATGCAACAGTTCAAACCGAGGCTGGTAGAGAGGTTACAAGAACCATTGAATACTACAATCTGGATGTTATTCTTTCAGTAGGTTATAGGGTAAATTCCAAACGAGGAACCCAATTCCGCCAATGGGCTACCCAACGCCTTAAAGACTATCTGGTGCAAGGCTACGCTATTAACGAAAAACGCCTTGCCGAAAAGCAACAACAGGTGGAATACCTGAAAACAGGCATTCGCATTTTAAGCCGTGCCATTACTCAACAAGCCACCGAAGAAGACAGCCAAATGCTGCAAATATTTGCCAAAGGGCTTGAATTACTGGATGATTACGACCACGAACAGTTGGATGCCAAAGGCAAAACCATTTGTCAAACGGTTTATCCCGAAGTAAAAGAGTATCTGAATGTGATTGCCAAAATGAAGTCAGCTTTTGCTTCGGATGTTTTTGCCAAACCAAAAGACAATGGATTTGAAAGTTCAGTAAAGCAAATTGCTCAAAGTTTTGGTGATGAAGACTTGTATCAAAGCATCGAAGAAAAAGCAGCAACGCTGTTGTATCTCATCGTAAAAAACCACTCGTTTGTTGACGGTAACAAACGCATAGCGGCAGCTTGCTTTCTGCATTTTATGGAGAAAAACGACATGCTGTATTTGGAAATTAATACGCCAATAATCAGCAATGAAGCACTGGCAGCTCTTACCTTGTTTGTTGCAACAAGCAGACCCGAAGAAATGGATACGGTAAAGCAGTTAATCATTAGTATTTTAAACAGATAAAAGTGAAAAACGAAAAGATATGGAGAGTCCACAAAAAATAAAAGTTTTGAATTTGCGATACGAATTGTGAAGTTATCGCAGCATTTACAAAATGACAGAAAAGAGTTTGTGTTAAATAAACAAATTTTAAGAAGCGGAACAGCAGTAGGTGCATTAATTCGTGAAGCAGAATTTGCTCAAAGGAAACCCGATTTTTCTCATAAAATGAATATTGCACTAAAAGAAGCAAATGAAACCGAGTATTGGCTGAATATTTTAAATGATACAGATTATCTGGAACAAAAGCTTTTCGAAAGTTTGCAGTCAGATTGTAAAGAACTAATAGCAATGCTTGTGTCAACAGTTAAAACATCAAAAGGAGGTAAATAGTGAAACAACTTATCACTATTCACTTTTAACTTTTCGCTTATGAAGGAGTACTCAGAAGATAATTTAATAGAACAAACCGCGATTGATTTGTTTTTCAATCGGTTGGGTTGGGACACCCTATTGGCATACAACAAAGAAAGCTTTGGTGAAGGCAGTTCTTTGGGTAGGCTGAACAAAAAAGAAGTGGTGCTGAAAAAGATTTTCTTTGAGAAGATAAAAGAGTTCAATCCGGGCTTACCTCAAAAAGCGTATGAAGAAGCCTACGAAAAACTGATTGAGGATAGCATCACCAAGTCATTAGCCGAAATCAATTACGAAAAACACCAATTGCTCCGCAATGGCATTCCCGTTGACTTCATCAATGAGAAAGGCGAACAGGTGAAAAACAAAACACTTAAAGTTTTTGATTTTGAAAACCCCGACAACAACAACTTTTTAGCCGTTCGCCAATTGTGGTTACAAGGGAAAAGCAACCGCGAACGCAGACCCGATATTATTGGGTTTGTAAATGGCATTCCACTGTTGTTTATTGAACTGAAAGCAGCCCACCGCAAATTAGAAAACGCCTACAACGATAATTTTACCGATTACAAAGACGTAATTCCCAAACTGTTTTACTACAACGCTTTTGTGTTGTTGAGCAACGGCATAGAAAGCCGCATTGGCAGCCTAACAGGTAAGTATCAGCACTTTCACGAATGGAAGCGCATAACAGAAGAAGACGAAGGCATTGTTGCTTTGGATAGAATGATCGTAGGAGTTTGCGAAAAGAAACGCTTTTTAGATTTGTTTGAAAACTTCATTTTGTTTGATAATTCATTGGGTAAAGTAGTAAAACTAATTGCCCGAAACCATCAGTTTATTGGCGTAAACAAGGCTATTGAAAATATCAAGCACAAAGAAGAACTCTATAAACTGGGTAAAATCAGTTTGGAAGAAAAACAAAAACTCGGTGTGTTTTGGCATACACAAGGAAGTGGGAAATCCTACTCCATGGTTTTCTTTTGTCAAAAAATCCACCATAAGTTTACAGGCAGTTACACCTTTTTAATTGTAACCGACCGCAACGAATTAGACACACAGATTTACGGAACATTTAGTGGAATTGGAGCAGTGCCACAGGTAAAATCGGGTTCAAAAGATTCATTGAAAGCCAATAGCGGAAAGCATTTGAGAGAATTATTAAGTTCAGAACACCGCTATTTGTTTACACTGATTCACAAATTCAACTTTGAAGGGGAGATAACCAAGCGGGATAATATTATAGTCATTTCAGACGAGGCACACCGAACCCAAGGCGGAAATTTAGCCATGAACTTGCGTAATGCTTTGCCCAATGCCTCCTTCATCGGTTTTACGGGAACACCACTTTTCAAAGACGATGAAATTACCAAGCGGATTTTCGGAGATTATGTTTCCCGCTATGATTTCAAACGCAGTGTGGAAGATGGTGCCACTGTTCCGCTATATTACGAAAACAGAGGGGAGTATTTGGGATTGAAAAATCCGGTAATCAATGATCAAATCAGAGCGGTATTAGATGCCGAAAGTGAAGATTTAGACAGCGATCAACGAAGCAGAGTGGAACAGCTTTTTGCCAGAGAATACCCGATATTGACCGCCAAAAAAAGATTAGATGCCATTGCCAAAGATGCTGTTTGGCATTTCTGTAACAGAGGCTACAAAGGTAAAGGAATGTTTATTGCATTGGATAAACTCACCGCCGTAAGAATGTATGACCTGATAACCGGGCATTGGAAAATATATGTAGAACAGTTAGAAAAAGACATCGCCAAAATGAAATATGGCGACCAAGAATTGTTGGAAAAAAGCCGTGAACTGCAATGGATAAAGGAAACAGAAATTTGTGTAGTGGTCAGTTCGGAGCAAAACGAAATACAGAAGTTTCAGAAATGGGATTTAGACATCGAACCACATCGCGAGAAAATGAATACCGAAAATCTTGAATCGAGGTTTAAAGAGGAACATGACCCATTCCGTTTTGTGATTGTTTGTGCCATGTGGATTACAGGTTTCGATGTGCCTACCCTTTCCACCTTGTATTTGGATAAGCCTTTAAAATCGCATACACTCATGCAAGCCATTGCAAGAGCCAATCGGATTAGTGAAGGCAAAAACAACGGTTTGATTGTGGATTACATTGAAACCTACACCTCGTTGTTGGATGCGTTGGCAATTTATGGCACCGGTGGAGAATCTAAAGATGCCCAAAATGGCGATAAAGAAAAATCACCACTGGAACCAAACACCGAGTTGGTTAACCTGTTGGAAGATGCTATTGTTGCAACCGAACTTTTTTTAGAGGAAGAGGTAAATTTTGATTTGCAGGAATTAATCAATGCCGATGGTTTGCACAAATTGGCAGCAATGGAAAAAGCGGTAAATGCTGTTTATACCAATGACGAAACCAAACGCAAGTTTCAGATTTTGGCAAGAGAGGTTTTCAAGAAATACAAAGCCCTTCAGCCACACAAAATTTTAAATCAATTCGCACGAAGAAAGAATGCAATTGATGTTATCTACACCGCTATTGAAGACAACATAGAAAGCGCAGATGTAGCCGACATCATGCGTAAAATCCAAAAGGTAATAGATGAATCAATTGAAAATATGGTTGCCGAATCTCCCTCTCTCCAAAATGGAGGGGCTGGAGGTGAGGGTAAAATCATTGACCTAAGCGGATTGAATTTTGAGTTATTGGAACAATACTTTTTGAAAACCCAACATAAAAATACTGCCGTTCAATCGCTGAAAGATAAAATTGAAAAGCAACTGAAACAAATGGTGGAACGCAATCCGCTTACAGTTGACTATTACAAACGCTATCAGGAAATCATAGAGGCATATAACAGAGGTAAAGACGAAGTGGTCATCAAAGAAACATTCAGAAAGTTGATTGAATTGGTGAATTCTTATTCACAAGAAGAAGCCGATACCAAACGCGAAGGCCTTACTGACGAGCAAAAAGCTATTTTCGATATTTTGAGATACGGTAAAAAATTAGAAGAAAAAGAGAAAAAAGAAATCAAGAAAATCGCAGTCGAGTTACTTGAAGAACTCAAACAAAATAAATTGAAAGTGGAGAAATGGGCAGACAAATCAGTAACAGCAGCAGCCGTATTTAATTTGGTTAGCAGGAAATTGTTTGAAACATTGCCCTTCCCGACTTATCAAACAGACGACATTGACCTAAGAACGAACTTAGTATATGAACATTTAAAACATCAATATTTTGGAGGAGGCATAAGTATTTATGGGCCGTATTAGCCCTTGACTTTTTGATTTCAAGCCCCAAACAGGTACAACTATCGAGATAAGTCCACTTATTCCACCAGCATATTCCCCCAATTATAATGTACATTTGAAGGCAAAGCAGCGTTTTGGTAGAAGCAAGTTTAAACCCAACAAAGCAAGTTTTGATAACCGTAAAGCGATTGCAATCCTTTTCAATAGCTCTCCAAACCGTTCTTGTAAGTATTTTCAAGACCTTTTTAAGTACATATAAATTTGGCTTATGAAATCTAAAAGACTTGTTTTTGTTTACAATGCCACTTTAAATCCTGTGTCGTTGGTGAAGGATTTTATTAACGAAATATTACCTCAAAAAAAGGGAGATTGTAATTTATGCAGCTTGACATACAGTCTGGTTTTTCAAAAGAAGGAGTGGAAAGAATTTATTGACAAACTACCATATCCTTCTACTTTTTTATTGAAAGACCGGTTCATAAAAAAATATGGAGCGAATATTCAGGCATCGTTTCCCGCAGTGTTTATTGAGGATGATTCGGTTGCCGGTATGTTAAAGTTGGTGATTAGTGCTGAAGAGATCAATTCAACTACCTCGCTGCAAGAGTTGATGCAATTGGTAGAAGATGCAATTCAAAAGGGGTAGCATCAAATCCAGAGAATATAGTTTCGCCACAATTTTTCTCCTCCTCCCAAACGAGCCAATCAAAAAACAACTAACCCACTTGCATATTCACTCAATTGATGTACTTTTGAGGACATTACTGTGTTTTTGGATGAACTGAGAATTCTCCCCCACTTAGAGCCTATCCGATAACTAACTTCCAAGTGATTAGAGCTGCGACAAGGTAAAG